>JBGTLE010000156.1:0-8035 GCA_041744295.1 Pyrinomonadaceae bacterium
CCCGCGCCTGCACGCGCGCGCGAAGTTTGGGCTCACGAAAACTGCGGGCGTCATCTGCGAGAGACTGCAAGAGTGATATAGCCACCACTTGCCGCTGAGCAACAACGGGATCAGGCTCCTCGGCTTTTACCGCCTTGCTAGCGGAAGTTTTGCGTGGAGTTGTTTCCGCTTTTTCGGAGGGCGCTTGAGCGTAAAGCACCGAAGTAAACGCGATGAGACAAAGGCTAGAGAGCAGGGAAGCATGATGGGCCATGTTGTTCTCCTACGAGGTGTGCTGAAGTAGGTTGAGCCAATCGCTTACACGTGTGAGGCGTGCAACAGTTCCAGAAAAAAGAGGGAAAACTTAGGATAAGTCTTCTTGAATGGCATTCAAGCAGATCAGAGTTCACGCTTGAGCGTGCGTCTTTGGAACGCGCAACCTAAAGGTTGAACTCCAAACTTCTTGAGTGGGCATTCGAGCAGATCAGAGTTCACGCTTGAGCGTGCGTTTTAGCTCGCGCTCTAAACTGCCACCACCTCGATCTCCGGGTCGACTTCCTGCTTTAGCATCCCTTCGATAGCCATCAACGTGCCCGTCAATGAGCTCGGGCAGCTTCCGCAAGCTCCCTGATAGCGGATACTCAAGGTATGTTCCTTGAGGCCGAGCACTTCCAGGTAGCCCCCATCACCCATGAGCGCTGGCCGCACTTTCTCATCCAGAATGTCGTTTATTTTTAACAGACGTGGATCGTCGCTGGTTATCGCCGCTATCGAACCTCCCAATGCTCCGGCAGCAGCCGCTGTGCCCATGGGCGACGCAACTGAGTCAGCTGCGCGAATGGGTACGGCAAGAATGGGAAGCAAATCGTCCCAATCACCTTCGTCGTCCTTTTCAACCGTAATCATGCGGTCCATATAGAAGACGGAAACCACATGCTCTATATCAAAAAGAGCCTTGGCGAGAGGATCATCCTGTGCCTGCGTTCGGGAGGGATAAGAATGGGCGGTGCCGTTGCTTACCGCTTCCCGAAGGATAAACTTGACCGCATTCGGGTTGGGGGTCTCTTCAATATCACTAATCTTCGGCATTTCTCGATCTCCATTTGTTCGCTTACCGTGCTTCGCCTCGACCGGCGAAGCTATTCAGATTCTCTTGAATACCGCCATGTATTATAGCTGGATTACTGATTATGCGCAGGCTGGGCGAATCAGCTCTTAGTTCAGATCTTAATGAGGTCAAATTCTTCCGCAAAACAGACCAGAATTTGCTAGCAGAATTGTTGCCAAAATCAGGATGCAGGGCATATACTCCGTGCCCTCACTTGCCCCCCCCCTTTTCAAGAGGTGAGACAAGTTGAGATTGAGGCAGGTGATTGCGAGGGTCGCCTGCCTCTCCTTTTTTGTGCGGGCAAGTACATTTAAGCTTCGATGAACTCTCACTATCTCGGCACGCCGGACACCGGCCAGAGCCCTACGGACACGCCACTGCGGTGGTTGTCAGTATTCCGGCGTCGCCCACAGTCAGCTCGAAACAGACCCCGGCGGGAGATTTTAAAACCACGCCCTGACCGTTCGCTTCCACATAGACCTTTCCGCCGCTAACGTGCAGCTTCGTTTTGGGCGCGGTCGTGCCGATGCCGACCTTAGTGTCGGCGGTCGCAAAGTTGACGCCTCCCACGCTCCCCAGCACGAGTGAATTGCTTTGAGTGACTTGGGCCAGAGTGCCGATGGCGGTGGCGTTAATAAGATTGTTGACGCCGACGTTGGCCTGGAAACCGAGTAGAGTGTTGAAAGTGCCCGTGGTGTTGCCGAAGCCGGTGCCGCTGCCGATGAATGTGTTTTGATTACCCGTCTCGTTTCCTGCGCCGGCGAACTCTCCGAGAAAGGTGTTCTGTCTGCCTGTCGTGACACTCAATCCGGCAGCGAATCCGAAGAATGAGTTGCCAGCGCCTGTCGTGTTGTGAAAGCCGGAGCCTTGCCCGAAAAAAGAATTACAGCAGCCCGTCGTGTTTCTGATGCCCGCGGCATATCCGAAGAATGAGTTGTCGTCGCCCGTCGTGTTATCTGCGCCCGCGACAGCTCCGAAGATCGAGTTTCTCGAACCCGTTGTGTTGTCTAATCCCGCGCTAGCACCGAAGAACGAATTTCTTGAACCAGAGTTGACCGCACCCGCGGCGACGCCTGCGGCGATGTTCGAGTTCGGGAACTGTTGGGTTCCACTCACGCTCAAAACGCGGCTGCCGGCGATGTTGTATTGCGTGGCGGCGTTAACGATGTTCGCGCCGAAGGTGCCGCCCGCATTGAACGCGCCGGGGACTTGCACCGTGTCGGCACTTCGTCCCAGGACGACCGTGTTGCTCGCGCTGACGACCGCGCCAGCGCCGATGGCAGTAGCGAAGTTGAGATTGTTCGCGCTGACATCCGCGCCCCCGCCGATGACGGTGAGATTACTGCCAATCGTGTTGCTGATTCCTGCTGCGACTCCGAAGAAAGAGTTGCCGCCGCCAGTCGTGTTGTTTTGACCTGCGTTAAAACCGAAGGAGGAGTTATCGCCGCCTGTGGTGTTGCGGTCGCTGGCGTTCGTTCCGAAAAAGGAGTTGTGGCGGCCCGTCGTGTTGGTAAAGCCAGCGCCCCGTCCGAAGAAAGAGTTCGAGCTGGCCTGGTTGTTGAGGCCTGCGACGAATCCGAAGAAGGAGTTGCTGCTGCCCGCCGTATTGTTCTGTCCCGCAAATCCTCCGAAGAACGAGTTGCTCGCGCCTGTCGTGTTGTGGATGCCCGCAGCTCCGCCGAAGAATGAGTTGTTGCCGCCCGTTGTGTTGTCAGCGCCCGCGACGCTCCCGAAAAAGGCGTTGTTGTTAGCTGTGTTATGAAAGCCGGAGAGAAATCCGAAGAACGAGTTGTCGTTGCCAGCCGCGTTAATGAAGCCAGCGGCGTCGCCAACGAAGGAGTTGTTTTTCCCTGTAGTGTTGCCCGCGCCCGCGTTGTTTCCGACGAAGGAGTTTGAGCTGCCAGTCGTGTTGCCTTGACCGGAATTTTTCCCGAAGAAGGCATTGGCAGTGCCCGCCGTGTTACTCGTGCCGGCATCTGTTCCCGTGAATAAATTGTTCGTTCCCGCGTTGCTTAAAATGCGAGACCCGCCGATGTTGTACTGCGTCGTGGTGTCGATCGCGCCGCCGGCCTTGATTGCGGCACCCGCGCCCGTGTTTGTCACCGACAGGGTGAAGCCCGCGTCAGCGCTCGTCAAAGATAGTGGCGCGGTGACTTTGGCCGAAGTTACTGAACCGTCCGCCAGCTCGGTTGTCGACACGGCGTTGTCCGCAATCTTCTCTCCCGTCACCGCATCATTCGCCAGATGCACGTTGTTGATACCCCCATCAGCGACCCCGAGTGGTAAAGCGCTGGTGCCATCGCCCGTCAGACTCGCATCGTGCTCGACTTTCTGCAGCCCGTCCGCTGCAAGATTTAATTGAACATTCAATTGTGCCTCGTGGCTGGTCTGTGAGTTCTCTTTGCTGTCGAAGGTTATGCTAGCGACTTCGGGCGTCGTCGTGTCCGTCGAATGCGCTATCAGCGCGAGGCCGTGATTCGGCAGGCCATTGGTCCCCTGCCCGTCGTCACCCAGCCACTGCTTCACTATTGAGGTAATGTCAATGACGAGGAACTTGTGTCGACGATCCGTGCCAATCTGAGCGGTGGTCGTGAGGAGGCTGCCGAGCGGCGGCGCATTGTTGGCAGTGATCACACTCTCATCCCAAGCGCCTCCGATCGCGTATACGTCGAGCTTGCCCGCCGTCATAATATTGGCAATGTAGAGCTTCAGCGTCGCGCGCTCGACCTCGGAGCCGGGCGTTCCAGCAGGCAGAGTGGAGGAGAGTTTGAACTTGAGATAGACGTGCCCCGCCGCGGAGACGTTGAGGTTGGGGTTGGTGCCGAAGTTCGAGTCGGTGGACTTCGGCGACGTGCTGATGTGGGCGTCGTCGGTTAAGGCCGACTGTGCGAACGAGGCGCTTGGCATCGCCAGCAACACAACCAACGACATTAGAATTGTCCACAGGAAGCCCCTTGATTGCAGCCACGTTTGCGCGCACTGGAACTGTTCGTCGCGAATGAAAAGCGATTGACCTTCAGATGTCTGATGAGAATTCATTGCCTCTCCTCCTGGATCGCATAAACGCGTCCGTCTTCGTCGTGCTGTGATCGTCCGCTTGCAGTTGATTCGGTTCAGCGTTGTCACTCGATGCGCTACGTGCCTGCGGGCCAAGTGAGTTTTTGCGGTACTGCCCTGTTGAACTGGACGGCGGCGGATGTCAGGGTTGAGTCGTCAGGAGGCAGTGGAAGAATCCTGCCGCAGAGTGTCGGGCAGTTGGGCGCCCAGTGCTCCTATTCGTTCCCCGCGACAAGAAACACAGCCCTGAGTCATCACTCGCATTAGCTGCCGAAGACTGCCACACGGACATCATGGGGACCATCCCGAAAGAACAGGTAAACGAAAAGGGTCGTACCCGCCACTTCGTACAGTCTGGTGACAGTAGGGCCGTTTCTGGCGATGCTTCCTACGTTGTCCTCTACACTAAACTCTTCCAGCCGGAAGGAATTTTCAATTGTGACAGGCGGTGCTGTCACCAGCGCTGTTCTCACTGCAACATCTATGTCCGAGGGACCCAGGTGGCTTACTCCGACTCTGATCTGGGAATAACTGCTAATGTCGATCGGACCTATCAGGGTCGGGCCGGTGCCGCTCGGGTAGTTAACCAAGCCGCTATCGAACACGAGGCTTGTGCCTCTCGGCGCGAACGTCACATTGTTGGCGGTCGGGTCAATTTTGACGATCGGTGTTCCTGTGAGGGCGACGTTCCAAGCGCCGCTTTGTTGCGCGTTCATCGTCGGCGTGTTGACGACCTCGACAGGCTTAGGGGGGCCGACTGGGTCGCCGCCCTGCCCCTGCGTCGGGCGCGGCGTGACTAGCGCAATCGCCCCGATTAGTAACGACAGGCCGCCAAAGGCGATGAGCGAGTTTTTGAACTTGTACATGGCTGATTCTCCTTTTTGGTTCTCGTTTGTCCTGTGGGAGCGAGTCAAGACGAACTACGTGAAAGTGCTCGTCTCACGTCTCGTCAAACCGGAGCCAAGCAAAGCGGCTACGGTTGGTCGACGTAGTATCCGGAGATGGTCATCACCGCGATGGCCGTTGTAGTGCTAGTTGGGCGAAGGACCACGACCTGGACATGCGTTGCGGGGTCAGCGTAGACCCGCATCTGTTGGCTCACCCTGAAGTATGGGTGGCCACCCTGACGCTCTGTCACCAAAAAATGGGAGGCAAACTCGCCGTTTACACTCGTGTCCACTGCGAACCGCAGATGTTGATCTCCATCGTCGAAGCCTGCGGCTGAGACGTGCTCGATGACGAGGCGTTTTCCGGCCGGCACAAAGAAGGATGCGCTTTTACCGAATTCTCCTGCAGCCATATTGATCTGCATTTGCTTTTGGAAAATCTGTCCTACGGCGTCATTCACGCTGCGCACGAGCACGGGATTGGCAGGGGTATTGCTGATGCCAACGCTGGTGCCTGAGGCCAGATTGACGGTGGGCGTATTGGTGACGCTGACGCTGGCGCCTGAGGCCAGGTTAACCGTCGGCGTGTTGGTGACGCTGACGTTCCCCGCGATGTTAGTGGTGCCTTGGGCCAGAGTGGGAACCGGGTTAGAGTTTGTGTTCACCACAACGACATTGCCAGCCTTTGTCTGACTGCAAGCTGTGATTGGACTGCTAAACAGGACGGCGCCAACGACGACTACGAACCCGCAAGTGGTTAGTAGATAGTTTCTGATCTTGCACATTTCATGCTCCTTATCTTAGGTACAAACGTTTCGGGCCATTTAACGAAGCTTGTTATACTTTTCATTCTGATAAGACATTTCGGGAAAAACCTTTCATCGATGAGTTCATACCTTTACACCTTTAGAAAAATTTACCGACTTGAGTCAGTAGAGAGTTAAGACGGGGATCAGACGTGATCCCCAGGGGCATCGGACTGCTTTGCGAGTTATCTTCCGGGCGCGGGACAGCCGAACAAGTCTTCCATCGCGTTCGATCGATAAGTTTGGGTGCTGTAAGTTCCGCCGCCTGCGTAGTCCTGTTTGATTGTTGCCCGCACGACGCGGCAATACGGATGATCGTCGCTCGAATCGCGTACGTAGGCGTACGCAGTTTTATAGCGATAGGTGGGCAGCAAATTGTAATTGTCTTTCTGAATCTGCCAGCCTGCCGTGTCAAGGCCGATACGGTGAACCTTTACCGTCGCAGAGTTCTTGAAATAGTTCATCAACAATTTCTCGGCGACCGGATCGCGAAATTGGAAGGCGGCAGCCAGGGGCTTGTAGTTGGGCATTTTCTTCGCGACGGAAGCAGCCAGCGCATCCAGCACAGAATCAAGATTCGCCTTAAACTCAATCGCATCGCTCATCCATTTTGCCCGGGCCCGGGCCGACACGGCGTACATCAAGTAGTTGTCATTCGTTGTCGTGGACATATCGCCTTGTTCATCCACCTGCTTCTGCTTTTTGGCGATGTTTTCCAAGTGGGCGCGCAGCCATACGCTTTCTGAGGCCCGGAGCGATTCTTTTTCGCCCACCGCACATTTCAGATATTCGTCGCGGTTGACCGTGATCTCTTCCCAGATGGCAGGATTTTCGTGGTAATTCAAAGAGGTGTTCGGGCGGGACTGAAGTCTACTCTTCAGGAGGCTCGCAATTTCCGCCAGCTTCGGCAGTTCGGCTTGCAGCGCTTGCCTCATTTCGCTCGCATTATTGTATCCGGGAGCGCTGAACGCATGGCCGGTAACGTTTATCAGTTCCAGATTGTGTTTCTTGGCATAGCACTCGAGATACGGGGCAAGATACTGCGTATTTCCCCACTTGATACTGCCGAATTCATCTTTATTGTACTGCGCGCTGTCGCTGCCTCCCGAACGCGATGGTTCTGTCGTTGCCTTCTTGACCCGTGGAATGTCAGGAATCTTTATTTTGATCTGGGCCAAAGCCGCGTGCGTACCGAAAGCCGTGAGAATTAAGAACACGAAAGCCAGCGATAAAACTTTTGTCATTTCCTTTTCCTTCCTGAAGGCCTGTTGGCCTAAGCAGTACTTGATTTTGTCTTTCACCCAGATGAGACGTTTTGGGAAAAACGTTTCATCGAATGCTCCACCAGCTTCTGTGTGCGGATAGGTTCCTAAGAAAGGAGGGCAAAAACGGGGGCTTACCAGATTGAAAAAAAAAGTTAGTTGGCTTGTCTGCCTATACGGCTGGGCGTGGGACGATCCACATCCTGAATCGGCACCGGTCTGCTTGCGTCATTGTTGATGCCTACAGCCGCGCCTGAAGCCAGGTTTTAACTAAGCTTTGAATGCCTTTTTATTCAGATAAGACCTTGAGCTGCTTTGTTAGTCTGTGCCGGCGCGACTGGTCTCGGTGCGCCTCGCGGCGAACGTGATGGGAGCCTGTGACAACTGAGCTCAGTTGGACAGGCTAGTGATCAGCGTGTCGATCAATGCCCGCACCTGGAGTTGCGCGGCGCAGTCGGTGATCCAGTCGTTGTTGTCCGCCGCCGTGCCGCAGCCGTCGGCGCGTTTCCGCAGGTTTTGCAGTTCCTGGATAGCTTGGGTACGGTTGCCATCACGAACCAGTTGCTCGATCGCTTCGAGCCGGCTGAGGAATGCGTTTTTGTTTCCAGAGCCGTGGAAATTGGTGTCCGGGAGAGTGATGACGACGTCGCCCACTGTGTCCGGGTCGGAGTCGTCGGGAATGCCGTCGTCATCGCTATCGGGCGGATCTAATGGTCCAGTCGCGATTGCTACCCCAAAGGGAACAAATCCAACTGGGACCGTGGCGACCACTGTGTTGACTGCCGTGTCGATCACAGAGACCGTAGAAACCGTGGTGTCGCCGAAGCTGCCCGCATTCGCCACATAGGCAAGGGTGCCCTCGGGCGTCATCGCTACCCCGTTGGGACCTATGCCAACCGGGACAGTGGCGACCACGGCGATGGTCGCCGTGTCGAT
>JBGTLE010000157.1:0-4297 GCA_041744295.1 Pyrinomonadaceae bacterium
AGAGCCGCTTGACCGGCAGCGCCATCGTCTCCAGACGCATTCCAACCGACGTTAAAGCTCCGGCCATTCTGGGAGTTGAGGTGCAGACCCGTTACTGTTCCGGGAGCAGTAACGTCATTCTCCGCCAAAGCCGCAAAACTATTCGCGACGTTTAGCCGGCGCCCAGTAACGGTTTTGTCTACCAGGGACGGCTGCACGTCTCCGTTCAGGATCAGCAGGTTCTTCAACTGTTGCACCGTCAAATTCGGATTCTGCGCGAGTAACAGCGCGGCCGCTCCCGAAACATGTGGCGTAGACATAGACGTGCCGCTGAAGAATAGATACCCGTTATTGGGAGTCGTACTGCGAATGGACGAGCCGGGCGCGCCTACGTGGACACTGTTAGCGCCGAAGTGTGAACCTCCACTTAGAACGTCAGAGGAATTTGTATTCGCGACCCCAATCACGTTGGGAACGTTATAGCTGGATGGGAAGTGCGGCACGATTTCGTTGTCCGGTTCAGGATCGTCTGACGTGTTACCAGCCGCAGCCACAAATAGAATGCCCGACGCGTTCAATGCGGTGATTGCATCCAGAAATGAATTGTTAAAGCCGCCGCCGCCATAGCTGTTGTTCAGAACTCGCAGGTTTGCGCCCTGAGTACCACCAGAAGAAACAAAGAGGTCTCGCATCTGTTTGGCGTAGCTGCAAGCACGAACGGCATCGGCAGTATTGCCACTGCCCGATCCATTCAGGAATCTCAGCGACATCAAACGCACCGTCCAGTTAACTCCCACGACGCCAACACCATTGTTACCGACCGCCCCGATAATGCCCGCTACGTGGCTGCCGTGGTCTTCATTCACATTGCCGTCGAATACCGTGCCGTTGTTATTTACAAAGTTGTAACCGTTTACGTCGCCCGCGAATGGAGGGATCGCTCCGGGCGACGGATTAATAAAACGATTCGCGTTTAGATCCTGGTGATTAATGTCGATGCCTTGATCGATAACTCCGACGACTACACTCGCACTTCCGGTCTGAGTATTCCAGGCAGTAGGAGCCCCGATTTTAGCGAGGCCATAGAGATCACCGAAGTGCGTGTCGTTCGGAGTCAGATCCGCACGCAAAATGTAGTTCGGCTCGGCGTAGAGCACGTTCGGCTGTTGTCGCAACGCCTCGATCGCTTTCATCGTGTCGTCAACGGCAACTCGCGCCAGACGCAATCCGGCAACAATGTCTGCCCCTTCAAACCGTTCAATCGATATGGGCAACGCCGTTCCATTCACCATTAGAGTGGAAACACGGCTGGCCTGTTTGGCCACGCTCTCGGTCTTGTAGCGAACCAGAACGTCACCGGGCACGAAATCAAATTTCTTTGAGAACGACTTTGACGAGCGGATGAAGTTCTCTCGTCCCGCGCGCGAACTCGGCGGCACGACTGCAACTGCTAAGACGAACAGAGCGAACACAATTGAGAGTGCAATACGGGAAAAACCCGAGACATTGTTGTGCATGAACGAAAATCTCCTGAGGGTAAGGGACCGTTTGACCTTAGTACTTACTCTGATTCGTGAGCCGGGTATTTTTAGAAATACTGAAGGCGTTTTTGTGAACAGTTAGACTAAACCTGTGATGGCAGTCGCGGCCTAGCAAAGCCGCCACGTGAATATATAACAATTCGGGTCTGGTTTATAGCCCAGCGAGGAGTACTGGGACTCAAAGCCCCGCCGGTAGTCGGGACCCTGTTAAGTGGCAGAAATTACGGAGATCGTTGCCCGATCTGTTCGGTGCCAAAAGTTCCGATACCGTTGAGCCGGAAACTGAACACCACTCGATCCTCATGGCGGACCCCCACGTTGTAGGTGTAGTTCTGAGCGGTAATCGCACAGCAATCCCAACTATAGCCGACGGTAACGGTCGAGCTGATTAGTGAACTGTCTCCCTTCCCTGGCCTTGCCTGAAAGTCGAAAAAGAACGAAGCGCCACCAAACAACCCCTTCTCACGGTCGCCGAGGAACACTGACGGACTCCATTGAGAGCCACGGAGAGTTCCCGGCTCCTGGCCGCGCGCGTCAGCGAACTGAGCGAGTGAAGGCACCAGATCGATGGCTCGCGTGTAATAGAAAGTTTGGAAAGCCTGCACCAGCGAGCGATTCACACCAAACGTCGTCGATAATGCACGCAATCCGCCGTCGTGTGTATCGAGATCAGTTCGAACGTCAACAAAAACATCGCGACGAGGACGATAGCGCGCTTCAACATTGAGGGGTGAGAATGCGCGAGCCGCGCCACCGTAACTGAATCCCGAAAACGTGTTGATGGGATAGAACTGGTTTCGCTGCCCTGCCTTGAGCGCTCCACCAAAAAAGCGATCAAAGAAATACTTCGCCCGGACAGTAATCGTTAAAGCTTCATAGGGCTGGCTTGAAAGCGGGACTTTCTCGCCGGTCTCCGCCGCCTCGACTGCCGCGCTACTCACATTCTCAGTCGAGCGTCGAGTGAAAAACCGATTCGAGACACCGAACTCCAACTCGTTGGTGTCGGCCAACGCATCGATGTAGTCAAAGCGAATGATGTTGTCGAAATTGTTTAGACCCGCGATCCGGCGATAGGTCACATACGGCTCGATCACGTGGCGAAAAAAGAAGGTGCCGCTCTTGCGATTGAAATCTCGTGCGAAGGCGGGCAAGCGGGCGTCCAACTCAAACTCAGCGTAACCGCGTGTGATGTTCTTACTCAGTATCGCCCGGTTTACCGGATCGATCGAGTTGGAATAAAAAGTGGCACGTCCCCCTACCGTTGCCGTCAACGTAAAGCCCGCAAAGCTGGCCGGTAGAGTGAGCTTTGGGTTGAAGTCAAGACGCTGGACCACCGAAGGCGTAATAATTGGATCGCCGCCCACGAGCAGTCGAAACGCGTTCAAGTCATCAGTAGTCTCTTTACGACTAACCCCTTCCGCGGCGGCGGTGTAAGAGAAATAGACCGGAATTTTCTTCAGGAAACTCAATGGCGAAGGCCGGCGATCCATAGTGACGCTTGGCAACTCGCGGATGCGGACGCGTGTATTTGAGATTGAAGTCACCTGGCTGCGTGCCAGAAAGTTAAAGCTATAGTCGCTGTAATCTTTGCTGACGAAAACCTGTGACCGCTCTTCCGGTGAAATTGCCTGCTGGATGTTGTCGGAAAATACCTGGCGAAAGGCGAGATTGGAAGTTACGTTCACGTCAGCCGCAGCCATGAACCCGTTTGGAAAGTAATGTACGCCGTCGGCGTAAAAGCTCGAGCCGCCTTCATCAGGATGATCGGCATCTTCACTGGGGCCGAAGATTCGATCCTTCACGGTGTAAAAACCAGCGTTAAGAAATGATCGCGAGTTGGCCCTCGTCCGCAAATCCAATCCAAACCCCAAACCACGTTGCGTATAGAGATCGCTTCTGACCGTCACGTCTGCCGAACGGCCGAGTGTTTGATAGTAGGCGTTCGACAACCGAAAGCCCTTTTCACCAGAACCGCCGAAGGTTGGAGTCAAAAACCCCGAGGCGCGATCGCGTGGCTTGATCGAAACTGATGCGTAAGGGAGATAGAAGATCGGGACCTTCTTAATCTTCAGGTTTGGGCCGTACACGCGCACGCGATCGCCGGTTTTGATTCGCGCTTTCTTGGCGTGGAAACTCCATTTTGGAACCTCTTCGTCGCAAGCTGTGACTTGAACGTTGGTCGCGACAAGGGTGTCCAGACTGACTCTGTCAATACGATCAGCAGTGAAATAGAGCCGCGTGCCGTCATTCGTCTGATTTGAGAAGCCGGTTGAATTCAGGAAAAAGCCCGTCTTGGTCCTGTAATTCCATTCCGCGCGCGAGCCGGTGATGCGCTGCTGCTCTCCCTGGTCAAAAACGACATTGCCTTCCGCTATCACCTGGTTGGTCGCTTCATAAACCGTCACCTTATCAGCCTGTAGTCGATAGGTGCCGATGCGTGCATCGACGTTCCCTTCATAGACAAAGATCTTTGCGTTATCGGGCCCCGACGCTGTGCCCTTGTCATAGGTCAGCGTCAGTTCTTCGGTGGAGGTTGCCGCTTGCGAAGCGGCCCCCGGCAGACGCTGGCGTACGGGTTGATCTTGAGTTAAGGGATTGACGTTAGGCGTGTCGGTCATCGGGTTTGTGACCTTCCGATCGACAGGATTCGTCTGCTGAGCAATCGCGTGCGACGTGATGGCGATCAGGATTGCGTTCGCGAGGGCGAACAACACGAGACGGGAAACACTCGGAGAAAAAGCAACACGCAAAAGAGAGTGAAGACCTCCACGGTCAAG
>JBGTLE010000158.1:0-6474 GCA_041744295.1 Pyrinomonadaceae bacterium
TAACGCCGAGTGACCCGGCGCCGATTGCGTTCCGGGGCGTGACGATCGGCTCGATCGATAGTGCGATGTACCAGCCGCTCTTCACCCTGATCGGCAAACTGTCGCAAAGCCACTGACAGTTTCAAACTTCTGGTGGAAGAAGAAGATCTGGTAGAAGTGATAAATAAGCAATCTGATTGTTACACGAAAAACGCCCGAACAATCTTTGCCTTATCACTCTCTGTGGTAATTCTTGAACAACGAAAGTTGATGCCACGTTAACGGTCTTTTATTCTCCTAACTGGAAGGAACTCAAATTCCCTTGCGGCTAACGGTGCACTGTTTTTGAATGGTGCAGAAGACTGGGTATGAAAGAGATTGTTAACTTGATAAGTGGCAACTGTCCTACTGGAAAAATTTGAAACGATCAAATTGATGGTTCGATAAGCATCAACTTCAATCGTTAACCCAAATTCATCCCCGCTCAAAACCTCAACCTCGACGGTCCCGACCAACTCCTTCTTTGCTTCTCCGAATGTATTTATTTCAACAATCTCAACTCTTACTTTACCCTTTTCTATGTTCGTTACTTTGCAGGTATAATGAGCCAAAGTCGGTATCGTAGTTGTAAGCGGCAAGACTTCGGCCACCACCTTATTCTCGTCTTCATTTCCCGAAAAAAGTAACTCAGCCCTTGGCTCCGTAGGGCTATTAACCAAGAACAAGGTTTTGCTTTCAATACATTTCACTCCTATTGCGCAATAGTTTGTATCAAGCAACAGCAAATCTTTTCTAGGGCCACGTAAGACGCCGGAATAGGTGCAAAGCCCCTGGATGACGGCCGTTTCTTGCAACTTGCTTATTATCGGGATATTGGGAAAGAGTTTTTCAATGGCCTCTCTTACTGTGAAGATCTTTGCTCCCTGTCCCGCCAAAAATACGGAATTGAATCTATCCTCCCGTGCTAACTCTGCGAGTTTCAATGCCCGTAGAATGCAGCTTTCAACTCGTGCATTCAACTCATATGTAGTTTGACGAAATAGGTCTCTATTAATCGGAATACTGAAACTTAGTAGATCTCCGTCATCAACCTCAAAATTCTGTATAACTACCGAAGTCTCCATGGCTGAACCCAAGGCAACCTTCACGCGTTCAGACTCAGCCGAGATCTGTGCAATATCAACCTCAGAGAACTCATATGGGATTCCAAGGGTAGATTGCACCTGGGCCATTACGTAATTGTGGATAGCGGTGTCGTAGTCGATACCTCCTAAATCGTTATCTCCAACTACGGCTAATGTTTGGCAAACTTTTCCACCGACACTCATAATGGAAACATCAAACGTTCCGCCCCCCAAGTCTAATACAATAATTAGTTGCTCATCTTTTGTGATGTTTTGAAATCCAGTGTAAAACGCGACTGTTGAGGCACACGGTTCCCCTATTACCCGATACACATCGAGATCGCCTAGCTCAAAAGCCCTCACTAAGGCATTCGTTTGTACAATATCAAAGTTCGCGGGGGCGGAAACAAGCGCCCGGGTTATTGTTGTCTGCGAATACTCTTCCGCGTTTCTTTTCAAAGATCGAAGGATTAAGCAGGCGATAAATTCTGGGGTTAAGCTCTTGCCATAAATATTGAAGATTTTGCTCGAGCCGAGAAATCTCTTTACAGAGAAGACAGTGCTGTCCGGACTGACCTTGGCATTTTCCAGTGCCGCCCAGCCAACCACGTAATCAAGATTACTAAAAAAGCTAACTACAGACGGGACCAAATATCTCCCCTTTGGCGACGGAATAAGAACGACGTTGTCCGACTGATCCAAGAGCGCGATGCTTGAAAAGCTGGTGCCGAAATCTACCGCGCACATTAAATGCTGCGCATCTTTGATGGCGAATTCAGAACTTGCCGGCTGGAAACCTCTTACCTCTTTGCCTATAGCGACATTCAATTGCCATTCTGAAATTCTCTGCTCGGAAACTACATCAATCTGCAAGATATCGACTGGCTCAATTCTTGTATATGGAGTTTGAACGGGTGTTCTATATTTCCGAGAGATTGCCGGCACTCTGTTAACAAGGTAATTATTTAATTCATAAAGCGTTCGGCATTTACCTCTGTCACTGAGTGCTTCACACAGACCGTATGTGAAGATGCCATTTCTTAATTCGTCAGATTCATATGATTTCTGGTAGGGACTGCACGAACACAACGAAGCCATGCCGTAAGAATGAAGCGCCTTCACATTCACTTCTTGCCACTCTTCAACATTGACGGCCTTACCTCCCTGAACTACAGCTCTGCAAGCATCGAGGAAAAGCACCAGATTATTGGTGGGCCAACCCTGCAAGTATTCAAGAATTTTTTCAAAGGCTATCGAGGAATCTTCCAGTTCATTGGCAGCAGCATCTTGAGGAACAAGGTAGTCACGACCGTCACGCGAGGAATGCAGTCCGTGACCACTGAAGAAAAAGAAGAGTGTGCTTAATCTTGATTTCTTATCCGGTCTTGGCTTTAAGGCCCGGATAATATTACTTTTAGTCGGCCAAAATCGGCGGTCTGATTGATTGCTGGAGAGAACGATAATGTCTTCATTTGAGAACCCGCAGTTTTGAGCGATGACCGTGGCGAAATCTTCTGCATCCTTGCCTGAGAAGTTCAAATTCGCGATGTCTGGATCATCGTAGCTAGCACAGCCGATAATAAAGGCAGCCTTCATGACCCCGTTTCCCTATTCTGCCTCGAGAAAACCAGCCTAATCCCTCCCTTCATATCGCCAGTCACGCCACTCCCCAAAAGCTTAACTTCTCCTTTGGCGGTGATATCAACCACGATCTCGACATTCTTTAGTTCGTAGTTTTTCACGGCGGTCGTAACCCCTTCGAATATCTGGCCCATCTGTTTGCAGAGTTCCTGGAGATTAGCCGCCAGCGCGCTAGTATCAAGCACTCCCATTTTCTTTACGGTTCTAATGGACGCGTCCCATATACCTTTCGCTCCTTCTTCTTGCTCGTACTCGTCATAGAGGATTACAACTCCTGAGTTTCCGGCCGTAGAAGACATACTTACTCCCCTTCGTTTTGCAGAAATACGCGGCTCTTTTATGTTACGTGAGGTTCGTTGTCAATCGTTGGAGGTTTCGCTTACCTCCCTTCAATCTTCCATTCATTCTTTTCGAGCCTGAACTCGGTCCTGCCTGACTTGGAAGGCAAGAGCATATAATAGCTTGTCGATCACTGCGCGCAGTCCGCGTTCGTGCGTGTCACGAGCGTGCCGAATCGGAGTTGGTATTCGGCCGAAGTAATGAACGAGCAGATCATCCCGCGGTAGTTGTTCGGCTCCTGATTGTTGAGCACGTTCAGCCAGAAGTTGTAACCGCCAACATCAACGCCGCGGCGCAGATAACCAAAGTACTGCATCAACACGAACGAGCGGTTGTATTCGCGTTCCTTGAACTCCGCGATCTCGATCACGTCCAGCAGCACCTGCGCGCGCGTCTTAGCGTTGTTGGTCATCGCGTCAATCTGTTGCTGACGCTCGGTCACGTAAGGCGTGAGTCCTGCGGTATCGAAAACCTTATTTACAAACTGAGCGTTGGTTTGACTCAGCGGGTATTCATTCAGAAAAGCCGGCCGCTGCACAAACGCGTTCGCAAAGTTGATGGTGCTTTGCGGCAGGCCGGGACCGTCAATCACGAGGGGCCGGTCCGCCATGAACTGTTCAAATGTGAGCTTAGCAAGCGTCGGGTTGTTCGCCTCGGTCCCGAATGCGGCGCGATGCATGCGATACACCACATAACCCGTGCGCTGGAACTCCAACTCGACAAAGAACGCACCGCTAACTCCGATACGACGTTCGTGAATGCAAAGCACATTGCTGCCGCAGCCTGTAATCTGATTGGTCCAATAATCCTGGCCGCCCGAGTCCGGTTCTCGATTCAGAAAATCCAAATAGTGCTGCCTCACGAAATTGAAAGCATTGTCGATCGGATTACTCGGCGGCAAGATGGTAAAAGTTCTCGAAACCACTGAACTCGGAGTCCAGTTGGTTTTGAAAGCCCGAACTTTAAGCGTCAGGCTTTGCGTGATGGTCAGAGTTCCAGCCGAAACAATGATCGGATCGCTCTCAACTGGATCCTGATCATTGGTTGTGTAGTGAATGACCGCTCCCGGCGTGTCACAGCGAACGACAACGTTGATCGGTGCAGCGCTGACCTGAGTACCGACCAGACGCGGCGTAGTCACAACCATCAGACCAAGAACCGTTACCGGCGTTAGCCGGTTGAAGCTGGTACCGTCACCGAGCTGCGAATATTGATTGTCACCCCACGAACGCAACGTGCCGTCATTGAGTAACGCAAGCGTATACGCTTCCCCAACCGAGACCTGAACTGCTGACGTCAACCCAGTGACCTGTGTGGGAATCGTTTGCGGATTTGTGCCAGTCGTTCCGTTCCCCAGCTGACCAACTCCGTTCGCACCCCAACCCCAAACGGTTCCGTCAGAACGGACCGCAATACTGAACCCCCAGCCGGCGCCGGCTGAGATCACATTGGTCAGATTGGCTACCTGAGTCGGCGTGGGATTTACGTTGACGAAGTCTGACGAGCCCGTCTGGCCAAACGCGTTCATGCCCCAACCCCAAACCGTGCCATCTGTCTTCACCACGATCACGTGATGAAACCCTGTGGCTATCTTGCTGACGCCGCTGATGCCGGGAATCTGAACCGGGCTCGAACGGAAGTTGATTCCGCCCGTTGGCCCAAGCTGGCCATTTATATTATTACCCCATCCCCAGACGGTGCCGTCGTTGCGCAGTGCAAGCGAGTGACCCGAGTTGGCAACGATCGCAACGATGTTAGTAAGTCCCGGCACTGGTATCGGTACCGGATGCGCATCAGAATCAGTATTTCCCTGTCCCAACTGCCCGGAGCCGTTTCCTCCCCATGCCAACACTACACCATCGTTACGTAGTGCGAGCGAGTGTTGCTGTCCGGCTGCGACGGCGATGATGTTTGTCAGGTCAGGAATGATCAGTGGACTGGGGAAACCGGCACCAGAGCCCACCCGGATCTTTCCAAAAGCATTTGAGCCCCAGCCGTGCACCGTGCCATCGGTTTTTAACGCCAACGTGTGATCGAAACCTGCCGCAACTGCTACCGCGTCGGTGCTGAGTGTCTGAGTCGCTCGATCATAGGTTCCAAACGAAGACCCATCACCCATTGCACCCCACTCATTTCTTCCCCAGCCCCAAACGATTCCGTCCTGCCTAACCGCAAAACTGCGAAAGAGCGAGGCGGAGATTGCACGCACTTCATCAAAAGGAAGATTGGGAACCACCTGAAACGTTGCGGTCGCTGAGTTATTGCCGAGATTGTTATCAAATCGCGAGTTCGTTACCGAGACGGTATTGCTTACAGTTGTGTTTGCGGGTGCTGAAACCCGCGCGATGATTGACATCGAGGCGGTTTGAAACTGATCGAGCGTGCCCACATTTATCGTCACGGTGCCACTTGATCCCACCGGCGGGCCCGAGCAGGTTCCACGGTTGGTAGTACACGAGACAAAGTCCAAGCCAGCAGGAAGCTGGTCCGTCACGATCGTGTCGCGCGCACCAAGTGGCCCGCTATTGAAGACTTGAATGTTGAAGGTCTCCTCACCGCCAGTCAGAACCGGATTCGGGCCGTTTGTCATCGTCAACGCCAGGTTTGCTGTCGGCAATGGTGGGGGAATCAAGAGCGTGAAAGTCACTGTGCCGGCATTCGTCAAATCTTTCAGCGACGCTTCGGAAGTGTGCGAGTCAACCACGTACGCTTGCGGGTAGCCGCCTCCCAGCCCCACCACGGGAAACAGTTTCTGATTACCCTCACCGTAGCGAAGGATGATCGTGCCGTTCTGCCGTAACTCAATTTCAAAGTTAACAGGATTCTCGCCACGCGTCGTGTTTGGCCCAGTTGGTGAGTCGAAAGTAACCGCCTGCCAACGAAAGATGATCGTGTCTTCGTTTGGAGACACTACGTAAACGTCATCGCCGGGACGTCTGTCAGTCCGCAGATCGTCCCAAGCCGCGGCAATCATTCGGTACCCGTTCAACCAACTAACCGAACTAAACGCGTCACGCGTTGGGCCATCGGGCGCACCGGCCAGATAGAGTGCACCGTTGGTCGAGATCAAAGCACTCGCGGAGCCGGTGATCCCAAACAACGAGGTATCGAAAGGTAACTGCACACTTCTGTAATCATCGTCGGCATGAAAATTCAGTGGCGAACCACCGGTTGATAACGCGCCGGGGCCAGACGTGCTCATTACGTAAGGATCAAGTCTATCCTCGTGCTCTAAGATTGGAACGGTGGAGATCGGTCCCGCGTTTCCGGCTTCATCCACCGCCCTCATCGCTGCAACCGAGTTTGTTTGCCGCCAGGGGATCTGGAAGATATGCCCCTGAGGCGAACCGGGGTCTTCGATGATCGATGGAGCCGGCAGAGGCGTCGCTAA
>JBGTLE010000159.1:0-4344 GCA_041744295.1 Pyrinomonadaceae bacterium
CGTATTCGCTAATAGCGATGGCACAACGGATGGCGCGCGCTGGTCCGTCAAAGATCGCTACCGGACGATCGCCCGCCATATTGATCTGACGTCCTCTGAACCATTCGGTCTCTTTGCTGATGTGCGTGTCCAGCCGGCGCAACAAATCTTCCGAATGACTTTTTCCCTTATGCTCGCCCTTATGCTCGTAGGTGCCGACAAACCGCGTGCACAAAACGGTCGCGAGCATCGTGTCAGGCTCGAAACTATGACGCACGCCCGTCAGGAATTCCTCTACTTCGTCGAGAATTGCGTCCTGATCGCCAACGAAGGGAAGATGATCGTTTCCAGGCAACTCAACATATTTCGCTCCCGGAATTCTCTCCGCCACGTAGCGCCCTTCCTCCACTTTCAAACACTGATCGTCGGTTCGATGAATAACCAATGAAGGAACTCGAATCGAAGGCAATACCTCGCGCACATCGATCTCCGCATTCATCTTCGTCAAAGCCAAAGCTGCTCCGGGACTTGCGCCCATACGCAGGTAGGTGGCCCACCACTCACGAAACGCCGGATCGTCGGCGACACTGGGTGCGCGTTCCTCCAGACCCACTGGTCCACCCCACTGTTCTCTCAGCACGTCGAAAAAGTGTTCGCGCTGTTCCGCAGTCGGACCCCAGGGATACTCGGCGTCGCGAATACGTTTCGCATAAGTGCCAATCATTACCAGGGCAAGTGTTTTTTCCGGATAGGTAGCAGCAAAGAGACTGCACATTGGTCCACCTTCCGACACTCCACAAAGCGCGGCGCGCTCGGATCCCACTGCGTCCATGACGGCGCGGACGTCGTCCATTCGTTGCTCAAGGGTTGGCAGTTCGTTGATCGGCACTCTATCGGAGAGTCCCGTTCCGCGCTTGTCGAAAAGAATCAGGCGCGCAAACGAGGCCAGCCGCTTTAGAAAGCGTGCAAAGCGTGGCTCGCGCCAAAAATATTCCATGTGAGATACCCACCCCATCACAAACACCAGATCCAAAGGGGCATCTCCGATCACCTGGTAGGCGATATTCACGTCGCCGCTGCGTGCATACATCGTTTCCGGAGGACGCTCGCTGGCTGACTCAATCGCCGGCAACTGTCGCGTCTGCACGTCAATGATCGGCGCCTCGTCAATCTCCTCTTCAACGATCACGTGGGCGCGAGTGCGTTCGCGGACGATCAATTCAGGCTCGAGTTCCCGACTCTCTTCAACATCTGCGACAAAACGATAACCGCGCTTCGGTACGGTCTGAATGTAGTCGTGATCATCCGAGCCCTCGGCCAAAACTTTTCTCAGGATGGATATGTTTTGGGCGAGGTTGTTCTCCTCGACGAAACTGTCCGGCCAAACCTTTTCCATCAGCTCTTTCTTGCCCAACTCATGACCGTGGTTCTCGACCAGAAAGAGCAAAGTGTCGAATGCTTTTGGCGTGAGCGAGATCACGCCATTTGCGCCCGAAAGAATGCGCTCGGTCACATCCACACGAAAAAGCCCAAAGACGTAAAAGCGTTTTGTGGGTCTGGTGATCATCGCTTTCAGAACTCTTTGAAAAGAATCTCAGAGGGATTTCAGAGGTTTCTAACGACGCCACGCAGCTCTCCCCCTTATTGTCCAATCCGTAGAGGAAGGTTCCGGCAGGGTCCGAAGCCGGTCAGCCCTCGCGCTCCAGATGAAGAATGACGAACTCAAAGGGAGACCATTGATAGCACCGGACGGTTGCGGACTCAACCCTCAAGCCATCAAGAACCAACTTCGCTAACCCTGGGAATCGCGAACGGAGCAACAGCTATGAAACGACGAACTGAAATAACTATTGAGACAGACAGGCTGGTCCTGGTCGGACGGAAGGGAACCAAAGCACGCAGTTACGACTGGTGTACGGCGTGCAACAGCCTGGTTCAACTGCTGACAACCGATGATGCCGCGCTGACTGCGGGCGTCAACTCCCGCACAATTTTCCACTGGGCCGAGTCCGGCCGGTTGCATTCGAAGGAGACAAGCGAAGGGCTATTGCTCATCTGCCCTGTTTCACTTTGCAGCTTCGGCCCGTCCGGATACCAGCCGGCAGCCGCCAACCGGAAAGCCAGATAAGTGCTGGGTACGGCTGCGTCAAGCCTTTGGTTAGGAAGCAGCCCTTGTCAATCGATAAACGGATAGTGAAGGAAAGCGCTATAAACTAATCGAGCAAGATGGTTGCCATGGCGAGTCTTGAAATCTGCACATGAGTTCTCGCAACTCTTCGAGTTCGCCCTTAATTTTCTGCACCAGGCTTCGTTGATCATTGGGTTCGTCGTTCATTCCATTGTCCTCACTTCCAATGACGGACGTTTGTAGAACTCCGGCTCGTGTTACCGCTTGCCGAATAACAAGCTTCTATGTATTATTTCGGCGATCGGTCACTCCAATCTCACCTCCCCGGACCGATAGACTGGCCCAAAAAAGAACAGCCTAGAAATAGATCGCCCAGACTCTTGTTTCTTTCGGAAGGGTGATTTGTGCACTTCACATATGAGCAGTCAACCAAGAGTAAAAGAAGGAAGCACTCACGCAACTGCGGCAACTGCGGCCAGTCATTTCGTCGCCGGCCGATCTTCTGTATACGATGTGATCATTTCACCGTAGTCCACCTCCGGGGTTTCTCACGTAACTCAATACGCGAAGCTCTCATCGTAGTTATCGGAACGCTTCTCTTCCTTTTCGCGTTGTGGCGTTTGGAACTGTGGTTACAGAGCGCGCTTCTTCGGTAAGGAGCACTATGGGAATAATTGCCTCATTACTCTCACGACGCGACGCGCGGCGCTACGTCAGGTCCGTCCGGTGGAGAGAGCAAAACTCACCGCAGGGGACAATGTTCGCCTCGACGGTGGCCTACAACCGCACGGTCCATCGCGATCTGGCGTCAGATAGGATTAGCAAGGAATTCAAAGCGGAGATAAAGTCGATTTTTCTAAGCAATCCTGACGCAACGCCTGAAGATTTCGAACGATGCTGGCCTGAGCTGCGTGATCAGATCCTTCGAAACTACGTCTTGAACAAGCTGTCCGCCGGTTAAAGACCAGACCACCTCCGTAGATCGGAGAGCGATTCTTAGTTTTTACGAGTTCTCCGGAGCTTACGAGTTTTGCGGCGTTCGGGTACCAAGAGCCTGAGGCGTCTCGGGAAACCATCTCCCTTCCTCCCATTCGTCATCGATTTCAGTTAGTGACAACGACGGACCTGGCGCTGAAAGCCTTGGCTAGTTTCCGGTCCAGGGTACGCTGGGCAGCCCGGACCGACATCGGCAACGCTTTCGGCGATAAAGGGCTACTGCTCGCTATCCTCGCGTTCCCAATGTCTGTGTTTGGCGATGGCCGCGATGAACGCCTTTGCCACTTTGCTTATCGCTTCTCCGCGCCCAGTGACAACGCCGGCCGTTGCTGCCGCCTCTACGCCGGCAGCCTTCGAACCGTTCAGGGAACCCAGGGCAGTTTCAAGAAACTCAACCCCCGCTCCGTTGGCCGCAATCGTCTTGCAGTGTTTGAATGCTTCACTCACAAACTCGCGGGCATCTGAGTTTCGCGCCAGAGCAGCGACGCTCGCATCTCCACCCGGAATGTAAACCGCATCAAACAACACCGACGAGCCGGTGAGAAAACTGAAGTCCACCTTTAGCGCTTCACCCGTGGCGCCGGTCACAACACCCAACCGCGGCGCAATCGTCTTGGGCATCGCGCCGGCGGTCAACAACGCGTGATTCATCTCTGCCACTTCTGCGTCGTCAAATCCATCTGCCAGCAGCACCGCGACTTTTCGCGTCTTGATTGTGTCGTTGGGGAAATTCGGGTTCCCTACCTGGCGCAAAGCGGTTGACACTTCCAGCGACTGCGTAACTCGCTTAGGTTGAAACTTACGCGGATCTTCATCAGCGGGCACGCTCATGTTCATTGGCTTATCCAGCTTAGCCGGCACGCGCAAGCCAAGCCCCTCGGCTACGCTGTTGGCAAGTCCTTTGTCGACCTGGGCGAGCAATACCAGCATTCGCTCGCGAATTGCCGGTGTCTCCAGCTTGCCCAACTCAAAACGCAACGCGCGAATGATGTGGCCTTTCTCGGGCTCGCTTTGACTGTTGTAGAACAGCGTTGCCTGACTGAAGTGGTCAAAGAAACTCGCACTGCGCGCACGAATTTTCTTCGCGTCGATTCGTTCGGCGAAGCTCGTGAATCCGCCCAGGTCGGCGCCAGCCTGAAACGGGCAGCCACCTCGCAGAGTATTTGGCTCGTAACTGGTTTGCCCGCGATTCACAGTCTGCCGCATGTAGCCGTCGCGCTGATTATTGTGCACGGGTGCGA
>JBGTLE010000160.1:0-10558 GCA_041744295.1 Pyrinomonadaceae bacterium
CATCGCATTGATCATCGTCGGCACCGTGGTCAGGATTGTTGGCCGATAGCGTCTGATTACTTCGAACAACCTGGCGGGCGTGGGCCGTTCCGAAAAGAGAGCGGTAGCAGCTCCTACGGCAAATGGAAACAGAAGATTAGTACCAGTGGCATAGCCGAAGAAAAGCTTTGGTACCGAGACCGTCAAATCATCTTCTTTTACCCCAATTGTGAGTTTGGCAAAGACCTCGGTGTTGAAAGGCAGATCGTGTTGTAGATGAACTGCGCCTTTCGGATGCCCTGTCGATCCGGATGTGAACAACCAAATAGCGATGTCATCTCGATGAGTGTCAGCAGGAGTGCACTCATGATCAGCCGCCGAAACTGCCTGATCAAAAGACGCCCATTTGATACGGGAGGTCTTCGACGCCGGTGACGGATTGTCAGCAGTTTCGCCGACAACAAGGACCGCGCGGAGGTGTTTTGCACTCGTCGCGGCCTCGGCAAACGTGCTCAACAACGACTCATGAATTACTGCCACGCGGGCGCGAGTGTATTCGAGGTAGTACTCGTAATCGATCGCCGGCAGCAGCGGATTTACCATCGTAATCACGCCGCCTATTCGCGCGACTCCAAACCAGGTCGAAACAAACTGGGGACAGTCAGGCAGTACAATAAGCACCCGATCTTCCATCTCGACGCCGAATTCGCGCAGCGTGTTTCCTACGCGGTTCGACATTCGCGCGATGTCGCCATAATTGAAGACCTGATCATCGTAGTAGAGACAGGTTCTGTTCTCGCGACCTTCCTCCAGATTGTGATAGAGGAAGTAATCCGCCATGTTGAAGCGTTCAGGAAATTCTACCTTCATCTGTTCGTCCATCTTCAATCTTGAATTCTGTTGAGGTTGGTTTTGCTGTAGCTCATCACTCGCGTGAGCAGCATTGCAACTGACAGACTGAGCATCGGACCGACCACATTGAACACTGGTCGCGCTACGTTGCCCAGCATGTCTCTCCAGCTACCCAGGGCGAGTGCGATCAGGCCGGTTACGAAAGAGGCAAATAGCCAGGGTCGCGGAATCCGTCCGGCACCCAGGATGCCCAAAGGTAAGAGCCAAATGAATACGTACCAGAAAATGCGATCGGTAAGCGAGCGAATGAGGGCCTGATGAAGAGGCGCGCCAGCATGGGCCTCTGCGGCGATGTCCCACGGCCAAACGATCTGTCCCGCCACGACTGAATGAAGAACCGTCATCGTCGCAGCACCAGCAACAGCCAGCAACACAATCCACTTAAGTCGTGTCTGCACGCCTTTCTTGCTCTGTCGCCACTCAGAAAACCACCAGGCCATGGTGAAGGCAATTGAAAAGGGAACGAAAGTCTCTTTCGACAGCGCTCCCAGTATTCCCCAAACTGGAAATAACCACCACTTCTCCACAAGCAAGCTCCAGGTAAGGGCCAGCATAAAACAAGCCTCACCCGAATCGACCAGTCCGGCAAGTTGCAGATTCGGGATGGCGAAGCTAAGCAGATAAAGTGTCGCGCCCAGCAATGCAACGGGCGGCTCTCGGGTAATCTGAGTTCCGATGCTGACCAGAAAACAGGCGCCCAACGCACAGAAAAAAGAGTTCGAGACCAGTAACCCGAAGGCAACAGCGTCGATGCTCGGAATGAACTTGCGAGCGAACTGGTAGAAAGGTTTGGCGACGAATGGAACCAGGACGCGACACCTCATATATGGGCGCGACAACTCGGCTGGGGAACCCAATACCAACTGATAGTAAATCGCGCTGTCGCTGAGTCCGGGAATTGACGGCGGGTGATACCGTTGCAGGGTTGAATAGCCAAGCCCAAGGCAGATAAGAAAAAACAGCAGGAACAGCAGCAAGTAAGAGCGGAAAAACTTCAATCCGATTCGGGCCGGCGCAAACTTGATTGAGTCAGAGCCCATCGATGTCGTTTGTCGAATCCTGGCTTATTTGGTTCGGGCAATTCACTCGTGTGCAAAAGGACAACCGCCGGCGCCGTGTTTGGGATCGAGGTAAGTCCGCGCTTCCCAAAGCTCCGGAAAAAACTTCTTATCAAGCGTCGTACGAAGATAACCCACCCCTTCCGATCCTCCGGTCCCGCGTTTTGTTCCTACCATGCGTTCCACCATCTTGATGTGGTGAAAGCGCCAAAGAGAGA
This sequence comes from Pyrinomonadaceae bacterium, assembly GCA_041744295.1. Taxonomy (GTDB): domain Bacteria; phylum Acidobacteriota; class Blastocatellia; order Pyrinomonadales; family Pyrinomonadaceae; genus PSRF01. Next base: position 2,168 of record JBGTLE010000160.1, read on the forward strand.
AGAACTCGTCGTGCTCCAAAAGCATCTCGGCGAGTTGGAACTCTTCGTAGCGTTGCTCGAAATGAGTCAGGATTTCCAACACTGCCTGCGTTCGTTTGTGATAGGCGACCTTTGCAGTCTCATGAGTTGAAGCGTCGTCCGCCGGAGCGTCAAACCCTCGACGTCTTAGAGCAGTGAAGAATGCGTCTGACAAAGAAGGATCAGCAAGGCGCTTTTCCAACCGACTGTGCGCAAATTCGTCACCGCTAAACTCGCGTAGTATGGCCTCGCTCTTCTGCCCTGAAACAAACTCAATCTCGCGGAACTGCATGGACTGAAAACCGCTGGCAGGATTCAATTCATCTCTGAATCCCAGAAAGCTGATGGGCGTCATGCTTTCAAGAATATGAATCTGGGTCACCAGCAACTTCTCAATATCCACAACTCGTTTAATTGCTCGGGCCGCCGCCGCCAGACGATCTTCGTTCATGAAAACCGCTGCCGCGTCCAGCTCGTGAAGGATCTGTTTGAACCAGAGTTCGTACGCCTGATGAATCGTGATGAATAGAAGTTCATCGTGATGAGCTGGATCAGAACGGCACTTTTGCAAGCCGATCAGATCCACGACACTGAGATATTCGTTATATGAAAGCGGAGGGTTATCGCCATACCCTGGTGTATTTGGTTTCGCCATCAATTTCAATTCTGAGAATGCGGAAATCCTGGAGTCTCGAGTACACGTTGTGCCTGGAGCAGATGACGCCTGCCGTGCACCACTATAATTACGAACGCGTCAGCCAGGCTGTACCTCACAAAACGCGTCACCGGGGATCGCAACCTGGTTCTGTTGTAGTCCAGTCCAGTCGCCTGACGTACGAATCCGAGAAAGGATTCCTCCTGCTGCAAGAACGTATCGAGTGCGCCACTGATCGCGGAAGCCCCGGAGGGTTTGAAGACCTTTGGCGCCCTCGCCTTCCGCTCGTTCTCAGGAACGATCTGGCGAATGAGCCAGCCACCGATCATCGATGGACGATAAGGAATTGCTACGCCAACCGGCCACTTTCGTCGCCCACGCTCGATTGCTTCAGTAAACAAAGCATCAAACTCCGCCGTTGTAACTGCCAGATGATCGAGACACTGTGCGATGCTCCACTTATCAGTTGCTGGTTTCCAATTGATTTGTTGCTCGCTCAAATTAGCGGACAGTCGTTGAGCCTCTTCGTTGTTCCTGAAGGTTTCACCGACTATCGTTTGCAGTAAATCAGTGGACTCTAAGAACTCTTTCATTGCCTCTCCCAAAACTAAAAGGCTGCTCCGGCGGCTTCGTGTTTTGCGTAGTCATGCGAATCTCGAATCTTTTTCATCTCGTCCACAACGAGCCCGAGCTCCTCATCCCTGGTGTAGAAGTGCGGCGAGATTCTGACACCGGCGCCGGGTCGGTAATCGACGATGAACTCGCGCTGGATCAACTCCTGGCTAATGGCCGCGGCGTGTTCGTGAGCAACCGTCACAGTTCCGCCTCGTTGCGCTACTTCGCGGGGACTGGTGACTTTGAACCCGGCTTCCTCTGCCAATTCAATCAGCCGCGCGGTTTGTCTCATACTCTTTTCGCGAATTCTCTGCACGCCGATCTCATTGATGATCTGGTAGCCTGATTGGGCGGCGTATAGCGCGGGGATCCCCGGCGAGCCATGCAAAAACCTCCTAATGCCAGTTGCGTATCGAAGCTCTGTGTCGAAAGCGAATGGTTGCTCGTGGGCCATCCAGCCAGTAGTCTTTGGATGCAAAGCCGATTGCCGGTCGGGCCGCACATAAAGATAGCCGGCTCCTGGTCCACCGCAGAGCCATTTCACAGATCCGCCAGTGGCGAAGTCCACGTTCAGCTCAGTCACGTCGAACGGCACAGTGCCGGCAGATTGATAAGCATCGAGCACGACCATCGCGCCCACTTCATGAGCTCGTTCGGTTATCGCTTTTGCATCCTGGAGAAAACCGCTCTTGAAAAGTACGTGCGAGAACGGCACCAGTAACGTTTGCTCGTCAATCGCAGCCAGCATTCGCACGAGCGGCACCGTCATGCCATCGTCAGATGTTACCTGTTCGATTCGCAGTCTGCCGTCACGAGCGTGAGCCTCATAGACGTACATCACCGACGGAAAGTTCAACTCTGAATAGACAATTTTGTTTCGCTCGGGTCTGGGTTCGAAGCAGGAAAGAATCAATGACTGACAAATAGAGACATTCTGATGCATGACGATGGAGTTGGGCGCAGCGCCAATTATTTCGCCCACCATATCTCCGGTGGTGACCGGCATGTCCCACCAGCCTTCGGCCCAGGCGCGCACGCCCCGAGTCGCCCAGATATCGGCGTAGTCGTGCATGCGGTCATAGGTTGCTTTCGGCATAGCGCCGAGGCTGTGCGAAATTAGGTAGACGGCCTTGTCCAGGATTGGAAACTCGCGGCGCCACGCAAGAAGTTCGTCGGTCAAAGGTGCTCCAGTATCGAATGAAAGTTGAGTAGTTAATTTACCACATCGTCTTTGGAGTGTGCGCGCCGTGTTTGGAGTCTGCGCATCTGGTCTTCCTAATATTAAGCGCGTTAGTCTACACACAGTCTCTAACGAGAGTGTGACGTGCTGGTACTGACTTCATCTCGCACCTGCGATGAGCCAGCGCAAACCTCTTACTGAAGTTGTTGCGTCATTTCATGCGCTTGTTTTTCGCGTGCTAAAGTGACCGCTGCACATGTGGAAATTCAAAGACCCGATTCGTCATTCGATTCCCGAAACCAAATGGCCGACTGCCGGCGAAGCGCAAAACTCGCGACTCTTTCAGTCGATCAAAGTTGGCACGTTAGATCTCTCGTCTCGCACCTGGGTCCCCGCGATGGTTCCCTGGCGCGCCACCGATGATGGCTTTGTGACACAGGACAACCTTGATTGGTATCGCCGTTTTGCAAACGGAAGGCCCGGAGCTCTCGTCGTAGAGGCTACGGGAATCCGTGATGTTCCCAGCGGCCCGCTGTTGAGAATTAGTCACGACCGATTCATTCCCGGCTTGCGGCGCTTGGTTGAAACAGTTCGTGATGCCAGCCAGGGCGAGACGAAACTATTCATTCAGATCATCGATTTTCTTTCCGTGAAACGACGTCCCGATCCGGACAAATACTTCCAGCGCTTTCTACAACTGACTGACCGGCATCGCCAAGCGGTTGCTGATGTCGCTGATAACTCAGACTGGTTTGAAGCTTCAGATGCTCAGATACGAACCTTCTTGAAGGACGCGAGTGAAGAGGTCGTCTCGCGGGTACTGGATGAGCGTGAGCTGGAATCATTACGTTTTGGATATCGCGAGCGAGTGACTGATACAGAACTCGAGCACATCGAGAACTTACCGCAAGTGTTACCGCAACTGTTTGCTGATGCCGCCGGTCGGGCACGCGAAGCAGGATTCGATGGTGTGGAGCTGCATTATGCACACGCCTACACGATGGCTGGTTTCTTGAGCGCCCTGAACACACGCAACGATGGTTACGGTGGGCCGCGTGAGCAGCGAGTGCGATTACCGCTCGAGGTTTATCGTGCGGTCAGAGAGCGAGTCGGTCGGGACTATGTCGTGGGCGTGCGTTTCCTGGTTGACGAGGCGATCGCAGGTGGCAACCAGATCGATGACGCTTCGTACTTTGCCAGAGAGTTTGCCAAAGCAGGGTTTGATTTCCTTTCTTTGTCGAAGGGCGGCAAGTTCGAGGACGCGCAGCAGCCGAAAGTGGGCCAGGCGGTTTATCCGTACACCGGTCGCAGCGGTTACGAGTGTATGCCTACGACATTGTCAGACGCCGCTGGTCCGTTTGGTCGCAATGTTCCGCTGGTTGCCCGGATCAAGAAGACGGTGGACGCAGAGAGGTTCATTACTCCGGTGGTTGCCACCGGCGGGATCACCACCTTTGAGCAGGCGGAAGGAATTTTGGAACGAGGCGAAGCTGATATCGTCGGCTTTGCCCGACAGGCGCTGGCCAATCCGGATTGGTTCCTTAAAGTGAAACTCGGATTCGGCGATCAGATTCGCCGCTGCACCTACACGAACTATTGCGAAGCACTCGATCAGGCGCACAAGCAAGTGACTTGTAAGCTTTGGGATCGCACTGTGCTGGACGAGCCGGGAATTGCGATGGCGAGTGATGGCCGGCGAAGACTCCTTCCGCCCGAGTGGAAGAAATAAGACTCATTGCCCTTCAGTTCTAAGGTACTGCTCACCTCTTCACTGGGTGCGCGGATGGCCTCGTCCGCCTGGTGCGGCGCCTCAAGCTGATAATTTCAACCTTAAACTATGAGGCATTCAACGTTGAGCGGGCGAGGCCGCCCTCGCTCCCAGTGAAGAGGAAGCGCGTTCCACTGGGTGGTCGCGCCGCTAAGTCGGATCTGAAGAGTTGCGGAACTCTTCATAGCTCGCGATAAAGGCAGGATCTCTTCGTCGCAACGCTTCTTCGTCCACCTTTCCACTACGCGTCATCAGTTGATAAGCGAGTTCGATTGGGGAGAGGTGCACATACTGCCTTACGCTCTCAAACCACACCATGCTTTCGTAAGCAGCCGCCTGGTAATCCTCGATCACCGGCTTGCGCACGGCCTCAAAGTCCTTCAATGCAGCGGCGACCCTGTCGTGCCGGGCAAACGACTGATGCAGAGCAATTGCATCCTCCATCGCCAGCTTGGTTCCGGAGCCGATTGAGAAATGCGCGGTGTGCAAGGCGTCTCCCAGCAGAATCACATTGTCCCAGGACCAGTTTGCGTTCTTCACCAGCATGAAGTTGATCCACTTCGAATTGTTCGACAGAAGGCTTTCACCGGCGAGATCTTCGGCAAAAACTTCTTCCAAATAGTTGCGCGTCTCTGCTTCATTCATTTGTGCCAGGCCGGCCTTTTCCCAGACCTGCGGATCACATTCGATGATGAACGTGCTGGTAGTTTGATTGAATTTGTATGAATGAGCCGCGAAGACTCCGGCGTCGGTTTCGCGAAAGGTGAGGGTCAACCCGTGAAACAATTTGTTCGTGCCATACCAAATGTAACGGTTCCAACCGAGACTTATCGCCGGATCGAAGTGTCCGCTGTACGCTGCTCTGACAGCGCTATTGACACCGTCGGCGGCAACTAACAGATCGCAACTCGTACGAAGCGACTCGACGTCGGCCACTTCGCTTCGAAACCGAACTTCAACCCCCAACTCTTCCGCGCGTTGCTGCAAAATGTTCAGCAGCCGCAGGCGCGCGATGCCGGAAAAGCTATTGCCGTGAATCGAGATCTTCGCGTCGCGATGAACAATATCCACATTGTCCCAGGCTTCGAAGTTCGCGGTGATCGACTCGTGTGATTCCTCGTCTGCCGCCCGAAGATTGGCGAGCGTCTTACCCGAAAACACGACGCCCCACCCGAAGGTATCGTCAGGGCCGTTGCGCTCATAGACCGCAATCTGATGCCGCGCGTCCGACTTCTTCAGCAGAATCGCGAAATAGAGACCAGCGGGGCCACCGCCGATGATGTTTATCTTCATTGATTGAATCTGGAATACGGCGCCGGACTGCAGTTCTTGCCGCAATGTCTCAAAAGCCGCAACTTAACCACGGAGTGGGCTTGTCGAGAAACGCTTGATTCTATTCAGGGTTGGTTTGAATCTACGCAAGCTGTGGATAGCTTTTTTTGATGGCCGCGTCACCGAGCCTTAGTCTTTCAACAACTGACTCGCGATGACGAGCTTCTGGATCTCCGACGTCCCTTCATAAATCCGAAGCGCGCGTACATCGCGATACAACCGTTCAATAATGCTGCCGCGTACGAGTCCGGAGCCGCCGTGAATCTGCAGAGCGTGATCGACGATGCGGCAAGCTGCTTCGGTTGCGAAGAGTTTGGCTTCGCTGGCTTCGCGGCTGACTCTCGCGGTTCCACTGTCTCTGAGATATGCGGCGCGATAGACGAGCAAACGCGCAGCGTCAAGTTCGGTGACCATGTCGGCGAGTTTTTCCTGAATCAACTGGTGCTCGCCGATCAGACGCCCGAACTGTCTGCGACTGGAGGCATATCTCAATGATTCATCCAACGCGCGTCGTGCCATCCCGCAGGCAGCAGCGCCAACGCTCGCGCGAAACGTGTCCAGTGTCCGCATAGCCAATACGAACCCATCGCCCTCAGCGCCCACCATGTCCTCTGCCGGGACGCGACAACCCTCGAACTCAATCTCGCCAATCGGATGAGTTGACAACATCTGTGTTCGTTCGACGACGGCAAATCCGGGCATCTTTGCGCCGACCACAAAAGCCGACAACTCAGCCCGACCGTCTTCCTGGGTGCCGGTGCGCGCGAACACCGTGTAGAAATCCGCGACGCCGGCATTTGAGATAAACCGCTTGGTGCCATTGATGATGTAGGTGTCACCGTCTCGCTCGGCGGTGGTTTTGATGGCGGCGACATCGGAACCAGCTTCCGGCTCAGTCAAAGCGAACGCAGCGACAGCTTTGCCTTCAGCGGCACGAGTCACCCAGAAGTCGCGAACATGTTCGGGGGCCGCCTGGCTGATGGCAAAGGTACCCAACCCTTGCATCACGAAGGCAACATCGGCGAGCGGCGATGAGTAGGAAAGTGCTTCGCGAATCAGGCAGAGGGCGCGGAGATCCAGTTTTGCGTCGTGGGAAGCGACTGCATATCGCAGCACCCCGGCTGCAGCCAACACGCCGACGTAATCGCGGACGCCGGCATCCACGTCGCGCTCTTCAATTGCCCGCGTTTCGATTTCGCGCTCAACAAAATTGACGACGCTGGTCGAAAGGTTGCGATGTTCGGGAGTAAAGAAGGGAAGTTGATCGATGAATTTGTCCATGGTTTGTGAGCTGGCAGCAGCCTTTCATTGGAGCGCGAACGGCTCCTCCGCCCGGTCGCGGCTTGAATCAATTACAAAGAATCATGCACCTTCCGACTGCGCGGTATTTACGTTGCGGGCGGGGTGCCATCCCAGTTTAAGAACTTCGCTAATGAGTTTTCTATTGGAATTTCGGAGTCCGCTTTCCGACAAAAGCTTCATAAGCTTCGCGATAATCCGGGTGCTGCATGCAGATCGCCTGCGCTTGTGCTTCGCACTCCAGCGCCGCTTCGAGCGTCATATCCAGCTCGCGGTTGAGCATCTCTTTTGTTTTCGCCAGCGCAAAGCCGGGTCCCCTGGCTAAACGCTCTGCAAGTTCGCGGGTGGCGTCTTGAAGTTCTCCGGCGGGAACCACTCGGTTGTACAAGCCCATTCGTTCGGCCTCCTGGGCAGAGATGAAATCGCCGGTGTAGAGCAGTTCGGCAGCTTTAGAAAGTCCAACAACCCGCGGCAGCAAATGCGCGGCGCCCATGTCGGCTCCCGAGAGCCCCACCTTAACAAACAGAAATGCAATCTTTGCGTCCTCGCTGGCAATCCTTAAATCGGACGCGAGAGCGATGCACGCGCCGGCGCCGGCCGTGGTTCCGTTCAAGCAAGCGATTACCGGCTTTGGAAGCGAACGAATGTTGCTGATCAGTTCGCATGTCATTCTAGTAAACTCAAGCAGGCCTTCCATGTCACGCGAAAAGAGTTCGCCGATGATGTCGTGAACGTCGCCACCAGAACAGAACGCGCGTCCGGCGCCCGTGATTATTACCACCCCAACCTCGCGCTCATGCTTGAGCGCGGCAAATGTATCAGTTAATTCTCGGTAGACTTCAAAGGTCAGCGCGTTCAATCGCTCGGGACGATTAAGCGTAATCGTGGCGACCCCGTTGAGACTCTCGAGCAAAAAACTCTTCGGTTGAATCATCGTTTATGGACGCTGAGCTGGTAGTTCCTTACAACACCGCCATCGCTTCGATCTCTACCTTGGCGCGGTCATCGAGGAGCCCGCGTACTTCCACCAGCACCATGGCGGGGAAATGTTTGCCCATGTGAGTTCGATAACGCTCGCCCACTTCGCGAGTGCGTTCGCGATACTCGTGCTTATCGGTTACGTAAATGACCAGGCGTGCGATCTGTGCAGCCGTTCCGCCGGCTTCGTTGACAACTATCAGAACGTTTGCGAGGGCCCGATCAAACTGTTCTACAAAATCAGCGCTAACAATCTGCTGCTTTTCATTCCAGGCAATCTGGCCCGCGACGAACAGCAGTCTGCCGCCGGCTTCAGCCAACATGCCGTTGGCGTAGCCGTGTGGCGCACCCAGGGATTTTGGATTGATAACGGTGAAAGCCATGATCGATTGAACACGGTCAAGTAAAAGGAAGGTATTCGATTCCGTGCGGTTGGGCAAGAGGTTTGATGCCGAGCAGCAACTCTTCAGGGTGTCGTGGTACTGACTTCATTCCGAAACAAAGAGGCTACCAATCAGTAGCCTCTTTGATTAACTTGAAACTCGA
>JBGTLE010000161.1:0-6825 GCA_041744295.1 Pyrinomonadaceae bacterium
CCGCGTGGCATAGTTGAGCATCGACGAGCGCAATGCGGTTCTCGCTGGCGGGGTGGTGGCATCTGCTCGTGAGCCTCCCTTTATTGCTCATTCTCTTCTTCGGCTGGATTTGGCGACTGGCACTCTGGGCGCGCTTTCTCTTTCTGATGAGCCGGCTTAACCTGCGTCTGATACCGGCCCATCCGGATAACGTCGGCGGCTTGAAAATTTGTCAGTTCGTCACTTCGCGGCTTTCGGCTGATTAGTCTTGCGTGCGGAGCCGTCGTTGCGGGCGCTGTCGCCAACAACCAGGTCCATCTCGGCATGGATCCACGCGAATTCAGAAATCTTGTGATCGGCTTACTGGTTTTTATGATTCCGTTGTTGCCGGTTCTTCTGATGGCCATGCCGCTGAAGGAGATCGTCCAGGCGCTGGCGAAGCTGCTCTTATGAAAGTGCAGGCATTGCGCACTGTATGAACTGACAGTTACCCTTACCGTCTACTGGCAGGTATATCTAATGGTCTTTCTTTAAATACGAAAGCGAGGTTCTCATGAAACTCAATCGACTAATCGCAGTCATCGCTCTTTTGTCTCTCCTGGCAATACCGAATCAGGCCGCGCCGCCTGAGCTTACGACTCTCCTCGCCAATGCGAAGGGACAAGGAACCTTGAAAGTCGGCAAAGAGGAATTCAAGGTCAGCTTTTTGGTTGTGAAGCTGAAGGAAGATGGCACGGGCGAAATCACGGTGGTAACGGATCTCCAGTTGTTCGTTACGTGCAAATGGTCCGCCCCTGCTGATCTGAGCAAAGGCATTGACTTGACGATTACCGGCGGGACAAACGAAGGCACCGCGCAGGGATCAGGGAAACTTTTTCTGAAGCCGGATGGGAAATCAATCGCCAGCATTTCAGTCGAGGGCATGAGCACGGCCGCCAAGCGAAAGTTTCAACTAGAGTTTGTTGCCGAATGAGGCTGACCCTTAGCAGTTTCGAAGGAGAAAAAAATGAGATCTGCCCTGAGCATTATGAGCGTGATTGTTTTAACGCTCGCACTTTCATCCACCGCTGCGTACGCGCAAAAGACATCGGCTGGCTACGACCAGAGCGTTAACTTTTCAAACTACAAGACCTTCATGATTCCGGACCAAAACGGGGCGCGCAATCCGTTCGTGAACAAACTCATCATGGAAGCTTTGGTACGCGAGCTCACCGCAAGAGGACTTACAAAGGTAGACACCGACGGGGACCTGCGCATCTCTTATCTCGCTGCTAATGGTCCTAACCTGCGGGTCGACGACGTTCACTTCGGCTACACCGTCAATCCTTCGTACATCGGGATCATGCCCATTGCGGCAACAACAATGTGGGATGTGACGACGGGAACTCTGCTGATCGATCTCTTTGATAACAAGACCGACAAGGTTGTTTTTCGCGGCACCGCAAGTGAAGTGCTGCAACGTGCGCCCAGCTCAAATCCGATGGCGGATGCAAAGCTTGTTACCAAGCCGATCAATAAGAGCATCGCGAAGATCTTTAAGAAGTATCCGGTTAAGGGTAAGTAGGGATTGACGGCTTCGCCCGGGTTCGTTACGGCAAGCCTCCGGCTTACTGATAGGCTCTTAACCTTCAGGAGGCTCCTCCTGGAAAAAGATTTCAAAGGCGGAGCCTCATCCAGACAGGAATTGCCGGTACGCCTTACTGCAATGAGGGCGGCAGAGCCGAAGCTACAGCCGCTCGCTGCGAAACCTGACGGGAGGCGAACTTCTTCCAACCATGTTAACCAACCTTCTAGTCCAAATCTCCGGAAGCGAATTGGCCGTCTTCCTGCTACTGATTGCTCTGACGCTCGGGTTCGGGGAGCTGGGGTTCCGACTGGGCTTGCGGCTGCACGTGGCAAAGGACGAGGCGCGCAAGGGACAAATTGGCGCTATTCAGGCCGCTTTCCTCGGGCTGCTCGGGCTGCTGCTCGGCTTCACCTTCGCAATGGGTGTTGAACGATACGAGACGCGGCGCGGGCTCATCGTTCAAGAGGCCAACGCTGTCAAGACTACCTACCTGCGCGCGTCGCTTCTGCCCGAGGCACACCAGGCTCCAGTCAAAGATTTATTGCGGCGCTATGTGGATGTCCGGCTGAAATATGGGCCGTTGGTCGATGACGCGGCCAAGCTAGCGGAGGGTATGCAATTGACTGGGGAGATCCAGACCGAACTCTGGAAACATGCCACCGATGCGGCGAAGGAAGCACCGAACGACATAACCGCAACCTTCATCGACTCTCTTAACGAGATCATCGCCACCGACACAGAACGCATTGCCGCGATGCGTTCTGGCATCCCCGGTGGCGTGTGGTTCTTGTTGGTGATTGTTGCGGTGTTCGGCTGTGTCACGACTAGCTATGCTGCCGGCGCGGAAGGAGCGCGATCGAAACTGGGCAGTCTGTTCCTGCCACTGCTCATTTCCGTCGTCATCGTTTTAGTCTTCGACATCTCTCACTCGCGGATGGGCATCATCCAGCTGAAACAGCAACCGTTGGTCGATCTCCAACAATCGTTCAACCGTTAACTTGCGGCTTCAGGAACTACGATCATTAATTTGCAGGTGAGGAAGGGTGGTTTACCCCCGCATACCTCTCATGAAACACAAGCGGAGGTAAACACCCTTCCCCACCTGCAAATAGTGCAACGGTGCAAAGTCACTCAAAGGAGCGTTCCCAAGCATGGCAACTATAGAAATTGAGAAATATGACGTGGCTTATTATGCCGGCGGGAGAAATGCCGCCAGCTATCCCTACCGAGCCATAATCGGTTTACGGAATGATAGTGGTGCTCTTATTGGCGCAGCGTACTTTCATCACAACGCCACGACGATGCCTGTCGCCGATACGCAAAAAGCATCCGGCTTCATCTCATGCCACTACCTGGCCAGCGATTACCCACAAGTCCTTGATTTGCTCCGAAACGAAAGGCCTGTTTACGTCGAGTTTGAAATGCGTCCCGGGAACATAGCCAACATAAGAACAAGCGCGGAACCAGTCGGCGAGGGCGAACAAGAATAGTCGTTGCTTACCCATCGCCACGGCAATCGAGCTGCCGGACCATGCTTTAAACACAAGAGTAATAAGCTTGAGCTAGCAGGCACTAGCCTCACGGTAAGTAGCACCAGGCTGACGGTTTGGCTTCGCCGCCTCACATCCGACGGCGAAGTCGAGTAACGAATTTGATCCCACTTATGAAGCACACCGATTGGAAGCAATTAACGAAGCGCCGAACACTCGGACTTGCGGTAATGGAGTTGGGTGCGGTCGTTCTCTTAATGCCTATCTTTTTCGGCGGCTGGATCATTGCGATATTGGGCATCGCGTTGATTGCGGCTGGTCTCCTTCAGTTTGTGGAGTTGCTTCGCACCAGCGACAAAACCTCCCTTCGACGATGAAATGGTGTCCGGTGCCTTTGATTTCAACCGTGCACCGTTCTTTCAGAGTTTTATCGAGGTGGTTGTTGAGCGCTCACAAAACCGCGTCCGCTATCTGCTCTACGGTGTAAATGGTCAATTGCGTTGGCGAGACATTCAGACTGGAGGTAATGCAAAACCTACTGACAAGAGTGACGACGATTTGGTTGAGTTCATTGCACCACTCGCTGGTTGAGACGCGAGTGGCCTTGTCATCTCCGTCATGCGTCAAGCGCGTGGTGAGATCGCCTACATCAGCGGGAACGCTTTTCCCAGTTGATAACTCCGGTGCAGTAGCCCGACCGTCAGGGAGGGCTCTCTAGCGCAGGGGAGCGCCTCCTTAACAGTCGGGCTACTGCACCGAACGCAGGCATCCTCCTACCTTACATATTCCCAATGCCACGGCTCGTAAAAGTAAGGACGAAAGCCAAAGCGTTCTGCATTGCGGACGAGCCAGCGGTACGCGGGCGTATTGACCTGGATCGCGCGATTGACATCATTGGTATCGACCGGCTCGCCGCCTACGTAGATGTCCAATGCGCGTCCGGTAAAGTGCGGGCTGTTGACTGCCAGTCCAGCACTGCCCGCATTAGGTGATTCGCGCCGCAATCGATCCTGATACTCGCGCGAACGAAAAGCCGAAATAATCTTGAAGTACTTTTCTTCGGGCGCGAGTTCGCCGGCTGTTGTGTGGAGATTAAGCGTGGGATCGGCGGTGGCGGCAGCAATCATCTTCTTGTATGCCGAGTAGGTATTGCGCTCGAGCTGTCGCAGTTCGACGACTCGCTCGGGATCGTAAAAGTCGGAGGATGGAGCTGTCAGTAACTGATCGGGTTGGGCCAGGGTACGATCCTTTAAGCGATTGTTCTGCCAGTGGGACACCATCGCCATGAAAGACTCTTCTTCAAGCACGCCACTTGGGCTCAGGCCCTTCGTCCTCTGCCAGTCCGCGAGCGCAACGGCGAAATCCGCCGAACCAGCCTCACTCTGAGTGTTCAGAGTCTTGCGTATCAGCAAATCGTAGAGATACCAACCCTGCCGCGGTTTTCCGCCAAACGTCCAACTCAGGTCATTCCGAAGACTGGCGTTTCTCGCAGCCGCCGTCGCAAAGAACGGCGATGCACTCGCGTTAACGGAATTCTCGGCAGCCGGGTTGGCGGAATCTCTAACCAGAACGGTCGGCTTAACGGTCGATTCAGTGTGCGGTTTCGGTGATTGCTCTATTTTGTTTTGACTGTTTGGGCTGGGTGATTGGCTGCGGCCGTGGCGGGGCGCAGCAGATAAGACCACGATAACCACGGCGAGCGCGATTACCATAAAGACAAGATGGGATGTGCGATTCTTCATGACAACTGATTGGGCGTCCCTTAACTGGACACTATTGTCGGGTGGAATCGTCCGCTGCGCAATCCTCGCGCATGGTTCGACAAGGCATTCCCAGATTTTTTGCGCGAAGCCTCCGCGAAGGCCGCGTTCAGTACGTCAACGACGGCGTTGACCTATTTGCGCGCGGCGGCGTATCGTGAATCTCGTACGCAAATTGTTTGATTTGTACCGTCTATCCCCAGACATCGTTTGCCAGGGGGAATTTTCTATGTACCCCTCAAAGCTTTCCGTCACGATAATTGTTTTGCTCTTAAGTGTGGTTTTTGTCTCCGCTGGCAATGCCTCCGCGAGCATGAACGGCGAGCAGCGTAAGAAGCGCGTGCCGAGTTCCCAAGTGACACGACAAGAGGCGAAAGAGGCTGAGCGTCGTCTGTCAGAGATGGGTTATGGGACCGGGCGAGTCGATGGAGTGATCGACGGGGCCACGCGCAGCGCGCTAATAGTCTTTCAGAAATGGGAGGGGCGCAAGGTTACCGGGCGTCTTAGCCGCGCGGACTTCGACGCCATCATGAATGCCAGCGCGCCGCAGGCAAGGGAATCAGGTTACAAGCACGTTGAAGTAGATATCGATCGCCAAGTCCTCCTGTTAACTGATAGCGAAGGAGCAGTAACGAAAATTCTTCCCGTATCCACCGGCAGCAACAAACAGTACAAGGAAAAGCGCATGAGCGGTCTGGCGTATACGCCGCGAGGCCGCTTCCGAGTCGAGGCGAAGATAGCGGGGTGGAGGAAATCACCTCTCGGACTACTCTATTATCCCAGCTACTTCAGCGGCGGAGTCGCGATTCATGGCAATCCTTCCGTTCCGAACCAACCCGAGAGTCACGGTTGCGTCCGCATTCCCATGTCCGCGGCGATCGAGATATTCAGACAGTTGCCGTTGGGAACGATTGTGCTGGTCTATGACAAGCAGTCATTCGTGTCCGCGAAGGAATGGGCCGAAGCAGATAAGCAAAAGGAACAAGCGAAGATTCAATAGTCAACGACCCGCCGATCAACCACCCGTGCCAGGAAGTAATCGCATTTCTTACTGGAGCGCGGACGGCCTCGTCCGCCAGCGGCGGTGCCTCTAACACGATTGTGAAGCTTTCAATGGCGGCAGCGCGGTAGCGTGCGTTCTGGCGAGCGAGGCCGCCCGCGCTCCCAGTGAAGAGCCAGCTCGTTCCCTCGCCAGATATCCCTCCCAGAAGAAGATCCCTTGGAGTCAGTGCGTCTCAAGGCTGTCGGCCAGAGGTATACGAACGGCGAGCGCGGACGGCTACGTTCTTACGATCTACTTTGACTTTGATCTCTCGTTCCTTGCCATCTTGTTTGTGGTCGCTCGGGTAGTACCCGATGAGATACTGTCTGCGAAGCTCATCCGCTACAGTTACAAACGATTGCCTGATCAAACTCATGTCGCCCACCTTGAAGTAGCGGCCACCCGTTTTGTCGGCTAATTGCTGCAAGTATTTCTGCGGTGGCTGTGTGCCGTATTGCAGCGTGTAAAAGATGACTTCTGACTCCTCAGCTTGCTCGAGCGTTTTTCTCATCGTCGCTTTTCCCCAGGTGTTCTCCCCATCGGTAAACAGGATTACTGCTTTACGCGTTTGCTCGGGGCGCAAGGCGTTCAGGCTGAAGTCGACGGCGTCGTACAGTCTGGTGCCCAAATCTCCCGGAGCGGCCTCCATCTGATCAATCGCTCCGCGCAGCAAGCCGACATCATTAGTTGCCGTTGGGGTGAGCGACTTTATCTCCCCATGAAAATAGACGGGACGAACTTTGGCAAAGGAACGCAGTTGCTCGACGAAAGCACTTGCCGACGCTTTGATTTGATCGAGAAAGGGTGCCGTCGAACTACTCGTGTCAATTAGAAGTACGACGGAGAACGAACGATCAACGTTGCTGAAATGAGCAATCGAATGTTCGACACCATCTTCGAAGACCTGAAAGTTTACCCGCTGTAGATCTACGACATACTGGCCCGGGCGATTGAGGACCGTGACCGGGACTGAAATCAGATTTGCCG
>JBGTLE010000162.1:0-6635 GCA_041744295.1 Pyrinomonadaceae bacterium
TTTATAGAAGCTAGCTCAGAAAAAACTTCTTTCCCGCTCCGGAGGAGTGGAACAACGCCCGAGATTCGCGCGGAAACATCGCGCTCCTCTGGAGCGGGGAGTCGTGTAATGCATCGTGTCTATAAACATTCGGCTCCTCCGGAGCCAACGTGTTATTTGGTTGCGGCTTAAGCCGCGCGGTGGAATCTGTTTAAGCTCCGGATAGCTTGTTATTGCGCGATGCTCTTATTGTTGCGGCGTACCTCGCAGCGCCCAGGTTCCGAATGCCCTACCCCACTTCACATCCTTACCGTAGTACGTCGCTGGGTACTTCATCATGTAAGTCAGTAAAGCCACGACATCGGCGCGCGTGGGATTCTCGAACGCCTGCTTGAGCGTCTTGTCTTTGAAACGTCCTTCTGTAAGCTTGGTGGGCATGAGCTCATGACTGGCAAGCGTGACGGCCGTTTTCTTAATGTCTGCTATCAGCGTTGCGTAGATCTGCTCGACGAGCTCCTCGTTCTCGTTAAGGTACAAAGTGCGATAGCCGCCCGGCAGCGGTGTCATCTCCTCGGTCGTTAGGTCGATGTGATACTTCGCCAGGGACCACAGAACTGAGCGCTCTAACAAAGCGGGGACCACGGTCTTCACCTCAATCAGATCATTTACGACAGCGAGTCCGTCGCCGGTGGGATTGTCCATGGTGACTTCGACGATAGCCGAACGCTTTCCAAGCTCGATTATCTTTGCTTTTCCAATCTTCTTAACCGCACGCTCCTTTTCTCCTTCCTGGCTGTAAGCAGACCACGCAGAAGCTGCTGCGGCTAGAGTCAATCCATCATCGCTACCACGATCGATCGTGACGATACGGGTGGCCCCTTTTGTTTCTTTGGCCGTCAGAATCCGAGCGCTTACTAGTTCTTCCGTGGTCGCGGTTCGCGAAAGCTCGCGCAGGCGCTCTACTTTTGCATTTGCTGCTTTGAGGTCTGCTGCGACAGTCTCGTTACCGCTGTTGAGTGATGAAAGCAGTTTAATGCCTTGCTTGTAAGAGCGATATGCCAACGCCTGAGCGGGCACCGTCGCGAGTGAATCGCCGGCCGCAACATAAGCCAGGGCCAGCCGATGTCGATAGGCTTCGGAAACTCCTGGGAACGATGCCGATTCCGCGGGACCAGCTTTCTCGACTAAGGCGTGGAGCTTGAGGTCAGTGGCAACCGCTGTTTCACCCTTACCGCGCACCAACAATGTTTCAACCGCCCGCGCATAACCCTGAGCCTGACGTCGCAGGATCTCTTTCTCAGGCTGCTTCAGCTCAAGCTCAAGCTTTGCTCGAAAGTCATGAAACTCGGTATTACCTGGGTCAAGCTCGATGGCCCTGATCACCGATTGCAGAGCGTTCTCGGCCAGCTTGAATTTCTCCTGGAGCTGACCAAGTCTCAGATAAGCCTGGGCAGCCCCCGATTTGTTATGTCTTAGCAGGGAAGCGATGGCTTGTTTGTAACCCTCTATCTGACGCTGCTGAACCTCGGCAACCGGTTTTCCGAGGCCTGTTTCGATCTCGGCCCGCACGTCATAAAAGTCCACTGCCTCACGATAAATCTCAATTGCGGTCCCGACAGAGGCAAGTGCTTCATCTTTCCGGCCCAGCCTGTTTTCCAAAATCGCAATCTCTTTGTAGATCCAGGCGCCGTTGGGCCAGATCTTGATCAGCCGTTTGTATAAGTCGAGTCCTTCGGCATCGGTGGAGATGGTTGCCAGATGACTAATGGCCGCAGCGTAGGTTGGATCCAGCTTGATCGCTGCTTGCAGATCCGCTCTGGCCAGTTCTTTCGTGCCTGCCCAGTCGCGCCACGACATGGCCCGCGCGTGGTAGTAATAAGCGAGGGGTATCTTGGCGCTTTGAAGGGCAGTCGCGGCGTCCTGTTCCGAACCGAGGTAGTCTTTGAGACTGAATTTCACATCCGAACGTTTCAATAACAGAAAAGGATGCTTGTGGGTCGGAGCGACCGCGAGCGCCTCGTTCAAGCGCTGCAACGCAGCCGCGTAGTTTTCATTCAGATAGAGTTGATCCGCGGCAACTGCCAACGCCGAAAATGTTATCGGGCTGGTAGTGTCGGGAGCGGCGGCCGGCAGTCTGGTTAATCGCTGGCTAACCCAGCGTCCGACCTGCTGATACCTGGCGTCGTTCCGCGCGCTATGTTCGTCGCGGAACTGGTTGTAGTAGCGCCTTGCGAGATCCGGACGTCCCACTTGTTCCCAAAGCGCGGCCTCACTAGCCAAAATCCCATAGTCGGAAGCACGCTCGCGACGGTGGAGCCAGGCCCAATTCAGCGCCGTCAAAGAGGCGCCCTTGGAACTTGTGGCATTCAGCTCCTGCTGCCGGTGCGCGCGTTCGAGCGATTTAACAAATTCAACATCTCCGGCCGCGGCCTGGAGGTTGGCACGCTCATAGAGTAAGGCGATGTAGTAGTCGCTCTCGTCTACGGTCAGAAAGTTTCGCCCGATAACCGACTGAATATCTTCCGCAAGCTCACTCTCGCTCAAGCTGTCATACTCGCCCGGGCGAAAAAGACTAATCGCTGAATCTATGTCGACACGGGCTTCGCCCAGTCTGCCAAGCTGTCCGTTTACGATGGCCCGGTTCAGATAAGGCAGGGAAGAATGCGGTGTCGCTTCGATGACTTTGTTGAAGTCTTCGACAGATTTCAGCGGATCATGAGTGAGCATATACATGTAGCCGCGATGCGCACGCACGGCCACGAAGTCCGGCTCGATCTCCAGAGCTGCTGTTGATTCGTCGACGGATTTTTGATGATTGCCGATCATCGAAAGCGCATTCGCGTAGTAACTTCGCCAGACCGCGGCCTCGCGTGGCGCCGACAACTCGATCAAGCGGTTCGATAGAGTGAGGATCGTAGAGTTGCTGCTCAAACTTGCTTTTCGTGTCTCGAGGAACTCTGCCTGCAAATCCTTGCGCGCTTTGATTGCGTTCGTCTCACTCGCAATTGCTTCTTGACGCGCACGTTCGCTCGCCGCCTGGGCTGCGCGCGCGAGCGCGGCTTGTTCTTCGGCTGTATCCTTGGCAGCTTCCGCGATCTCTGCCTGTTCGGCTGCCTTCTGTCGCTCGGTCTCAGCTTCCTGGGCTTTGGTTACAGCGATCGCTTTCTGGCTATCGGCGATTGTTTTCTGGCCATCGGCTATTCGCCTTTGCTCAAGAGCATCGCGGGTCGCTTCCTGCGCAATCTTTGTTTGCGTCTCCGCTTTGATTTTTGCCGTGTTGGCTACCATCGCCATCCAGAGTGACAACAGGAAGGCTATAGACAGCGCGGATACAAAGAGACGAGTGCGACGAACCTTGCTTCGTTGCTGTCGTTTTCTGTCGGCAATCGCGGCTTCTTTGGCCTCCTTACTGGCAGCGAGGAAGCCCATCGCTTCGTCAAAATTGGGGTTGTAGTGTTGTGCCCAGATGTTGTTAGGCCGGTTCGTATCGCGCCATCTCAGGGCGAGCGCCAAGTCGGGATCGTGCCACAGTCCCGCGCTGCCTTCTTTGTGTAGGGCCGCGGTTTCGGCGAGTCGCCGATAGATCTGTGCGGAACGTGCCTCTTCTTCAACCCACTTCCGCAAACGCTCCCAACCGCGAATCAAGCTCTCGTGAGAGATGTCGATTAACGAATCCGGTCCGAGCGCAATATTTGTAGGAGGCATCAAGAACGATCGACCCGGCTGACGAAACCGTTCGATTACTGCGATCACGGCTTTCTCAGACGCCTCGGCCACGGCGCAGATTTCTCTTAAGCGCGTGGGACGTCGAATCTCGCGATTGTCCGAGCCTTTTTCAGTCAGGCTTTTGAATAACTTTTCCGCAATGTTGCGGCTCGTCTCATCGGGTAACTCGTTGTAGGCTTCGTCAGCATGACGCGAAAGAGCATCCGTCATTGTACCGACGGCTTCGTAATGCTCCAGATCGATCGGTTCTCCGTCGCGCCGAGCCTGGGTCCAGAAATCCCAGGTGCGCATCAATGAATGCTGCAGAATCGGAAGTTGATCCGGGTTGTCGCCAACGTCATTGAGTAAGCGATTGACCAGCCGCGGCGCCATCTCGCCACCACCAACCGCGATGGGCCCAGTGATAGCTTCCCGCCGCTGATCGCGCGTCATGCGCGGAATCAAAAACTGGCCTTCGTTTATCGCCTCCGGCAGATCGCGAAACTGTGAACAATCTCCCAGAAAGTCCGACCGCATCGTGATCACGATGAAAATGGGTATGTTGGTTTGCTGTTTTGCTTCCAGCAGCAGTTTGACGAAGGCGGCGGCCTCGTCTTCGGATCCCTCCTTCCGGCTAGTGCGCTTGAATCTAAAAATCTCTTCAAACTGATCGACAACTACCAGCAGGTTTTCATGTGCCGGCATTCTCGCTTGCCGGGTTGCTTCCACCAGGCCCAGCGCGCTACGACGCAGTGTCGCTTCCGTGATCGTCCGTTGCAGATCGCCATCGTCGTCGTCCGCACCAAACACCTCCGTGTTGCTCAAAGCTCGCGCCAGGTTGCCGACCGGATCATATCCCGGTCGAAACAAGGCCACGCGCCACGCAGAGCCCGCCTGCGTCATGATGCCGCCGTAAAGCGCCGGTAAAAGACCAGCGCGCACGAGTGAAGACTTACCACTGCCCGAAGTTCCCAACACAGCCAGGAATCGGCTGCGCCGCAAACGTCTTAGTAGTTCGTCACTTTGACCATCGCGTCCAAAGAACAGGTGTTCCTCATCCGCTTCGAATGGCCTTAGCCCGGGGAACGGATTACTTAGCGTGAAATGTTCTGACATTGCTAGTGCCCTTTTCTCGCACTTTTGATTTGTTCCAGGAATGGTTGCAGGGTGTCTGCGGAGAATTGTTCAAAGTTACGCATGACCAGGGCTTCGTGAGTTCGGTAACGGAGTTTCGAGCTGGTCTCTGGTCCACCGACGTAGATGCCCTTTGCAAGCATCGGCTTGGTGCGCCCGTAGCCGGCGATCTTCTGCAAGTCGCGGAGCTTTGTACGCAGCCAGCCCTCGCTGGTATTGCCGTAAAAGATCACCACGGCGTCACAGATCAACAAGCTCTCTTTGTGATCTTCGCGAACCTCAGCCTCGTCACCTTCTCTGAGTGGCAGGGTGACTTCGAATCCCTGGTTGTAAAAGTAGTCTTCCAGTTGAGTGATGTTGTCGTAGTCCTGCGTATCGCAAATGAGGTAGATCCGCACTGGGCCATCGTTGCTGTCGCCATTGGTGCTTACCGGCGGCGCCGGCTTCAGCGACGGTCTGAGTTTGTCCTGTATATAAGTCTTGAGTTCTTCGATAGAAGTCTCAAGCAGGTCGGCCCCGTGTTGCGCAGTCTGATCGTACTTTAGATATTTGATGAAAGTCTGCTGCCGCTCTTCCTTTGCTTCCAACCCTTCCGGCATCCAGATCAGACGGGCGAAAGAATTGTCCAGGCTGCGTTCCGCCGCGAGCTCGTTCTGTAAACAAACTAAGGAACGATCAGCTGCTTCCGGGATGACGCCGTAGTTTTCTCCCACCAGATGGATCGACAATTTACAGACGCTGAGATACTCGCGAACTGCCTGCTGCAGCGCCGGGCCGTTCAAGGGAAGGGGACGGTTCGGCAAAACCGTGTGTCCACGCTCCTGCAATTCTCGCTTGATGCGGTCGTACTGCGAGGCCAGATCGAATGAAGTTTCAGCAAGGTAGATGATCGGAAGATCCGAGTCAGACTGAACCACCGGCTGCGAAATGACGGGTGCGTCAGCAGTGCCGCCACCGCGGTTCTTCATCTCTTCCAACAGGCTCGTGATGTCCTGCGCGACGTCGTCGATCTTCTGCCAGTACTCGATGGCGTGCGGCGGCCCGCTTTCCGGCGAGAGCTCGCGCGGACGATGGGCCTTTTCGTCCATGTAGTAGAAGGCATATCCAGTCATTCCCTGGAGCTCGGCGGGAAGTTTGCCGAGCGGGACATTCACCTTCTCGACCTTGAAGATGCGCGCCTTGCTTCCCAGCCGCATGCCTCCTGTGTCAGAGGCAATGCGGCAAAACAACTCCATCTCTTTTCGACACCACTCTGAATTGACGTAGCTGGGAGAGAGAACCGATACCAGAATCGCAACCCGCGGGATTTGCTCAACCAGTGCGTCCGCAAAATAGTCGTTACCTTGTAGCCGAGGGTCACGCCAGATCTTCGCCTTGGCGCCGAGATGAACCTGGAGTCTTTTTTCCAGCGCCTGATGGAAATTATCAATCCACCCGCGCTGCCCGTCGAGCAGCGCCTGGTTGTCGTTGTGCGCGTAACTAATAAAAATGTCGTCTTCGTAATTTGGCAGAAAACTCATGCAGCCTCCGGAGCCGGAGAAGCGGATGGGGACACTCAATTTGTCCTGCTTTATACCATACATTCTTTGACGCTGTCTCGCTGCGGATTTGGACGCCAAGAGTCAGGACGCTTTTCGTTGCAATGATTTGCGAGCGTAGCAGGCGGATGAGTGGCACCCGTCGGTGAGAAACGGTTTAGGGATGTTCGGTTGCTAAAGGATGTGGCGCACCCAGCGGTACTGTCGGGGAGTTTAGCGGTCGATCTGCGCGTCGGAGGAGCGCTTGTAAAACGCTGTCATCGGTCACCTGTTTTCCGA
>JBGTLE010000163.1:0-27401 GCA_041744295.1 Pyrinomonadaceae bacterium
GAACAGATGCAGCAACGCGAAGGTGGCAATGAAGAAGCGATGGTGATGGACGAAGACTATATCCGCGCGTTGTCTTATGGGATGCCGCCGGCAGCGGGAATCGGGATTGGCGTTGACCGCTTTGTAATGCTCTTGACGAACAAGCAATCAATTCGGGATGTGATTTTGTTTCCGCATATGAGACCGGAAAAGGGTCTCAAGTCTGAGTAGATGTTAGATGTTAGATGTTAGTAAAGAAGCCGGTCGGGCTTGGAACATACATCATGACGTTCCACTAACATCTAACATCCAGCATCTAACATCTACTTCGGAGCAGCCGCGAGCTTCCCTCGCAACGACGCGAGCCGGGCGTCCGACCAGTCCGGTTTGAGATTCTTCTGAGTCATCAGCGCCAGGTACTCTTCAAGGACAGTCAGCGCACCTTGCACGTCACCGAGCTTCTCTCGCACACGACTCACATCCAACAAAAACTGCGCATTCTCGTGCCTGTAAGAAGAGGCGGCGCGACTGAAATTCTCTTCCGCCAACCTTAATTCACCACTCATCTCATAGAGCCGGGCGAGATGGTAAAAACTGATCGGATAACGGACGCCGTCCTGTTGTGTTACCGGCAACAGCGCCACGATCGCTTCGTCATAACGCTTGAGACTGATCAGCACATAACTCAATTCAAGATTGGCCGGAACAAAATAGCCGTCCATCCGCGCGATAACACGGCGAAAGTTCGTCACCGCATCTTCCGGCCGATTGCGTTCGCGTGCCGCGCGCGCGTTCTGCAAATAGCCAAAGGTTTCGCGATCAACTGCGAGCGTTACGGGGCGGCCAGTTTTCATGGGCCGCGGAGAACTTGCAGCGGCTACTGGTTGAGCCTTTAGCGGAGCAGCGGCCGTTCCCTTCTCTGCTGGCTTTTTTGCAGAGGCGTCGCTAACCGCAACTCTGCTGAAGTTAGCTGAACCCGCGAGTGCCTGTTTTGCGGCAACGTGCTCAGGATTAACTGTCAGAGCACGCTTCCATTCGCGTAGTGCGAGATCGGATTCACCGCGCGTTGCGTACAAACGGCCCAGGTTGTAACTGGCTTCAGCATAGCGAAAGTTCTCGAGCCTGAGCGCCGACATGAACGCTTCGTACGCTTCATCCCAATGGCCCTGACGCAGTTCAATGACGCCGAGATTGTTGAACGCTCTGGAGTATCTTCCCTTTCTTTGCTCGATCGCTTTGCGATATGCCCTGATCGCACCTTCCGCATCACCAAGCCGCGCCAACGCATTTCCAATGTTGTAAAGGCCCTGCGGATCGAAGCGTTCAATGGCCGTCATCGCATGGAGTTCGTTGACAGCGTCCTGCTTTGCTCCTTTGGCAACGAGTAGCTCGACCAGTTGCAGTTGCAGCCGGGTCTTCTCGGCGGCGGTCCCGGCGGCTTCGATTTGATCGCGTAACTCACTGATGGCGGGATCTGCCGCCGCTTTTTCTGGGGTTGATGATTTGGGTTTTATTTCGGCTTCCCTGGTCGCTGTCGATTCCGCTCCAGTCTCTGTCGCTGCATCCCGCGACTGCTCATCGGTTGCGATTTTCGGGGTCTCCGCAGCTGCCGGCTTGCTGGGTTCTGCCTCCACCTTCACCTCTGGACTCGCAGTTGCGGAGGCGCGGCGCGAACGAGTCTTTGACTGGTCGGCTGGAGCCTTTTCGACCGGGGCTGCCGCGTTAGTAGGAACTGGTTTCGGCTTGTCTTGCGCGTTCAACGAAGGGCCAAAAGTTCCCAGGACAAAGCAGATGCAAATGAGACTTGCTGTTGTTTTCGAGCTAATCATCGGTATATCCCCAAAACCCGATCTGACATCTCAATTCTGAAGTTAGCTAGTTCTTAACGTCGCATACGCGGTGCTTCGGCGCGGACGTAATGAATGATCGTACCGCCGAAACCGACCGCCCACGCGTGAGTGCGATCAACGAAGAAAACCCGCTCCAGAGGATGGGCCACGCCAGTCCGCTCTTGAGTCCACTGCAAACCGCCGTTGTTGGTGTAAATCACAGTGCCTTCAACGCCAACGGCCCACCCTTCCAGTGCATCGAGAAATTTGACGTCGAGTAGATCCGTGGTAACCCCTGAAACCTGCGGACTCCATGAACGTCCGCCGTTGATGGTGCGATAGATGGCGCCACCAGAACCGACCGCCCAACCCAGTCGGTTATCGATGAAGGACGCTGCGGTGAAGCGAGTGCCTTCGGCTCCTTCCAGGCGCGACCGGTGCCAGGTTTCCCCGCCGTCGGCAGTCTGCAGAATCGTCGCTCCTGCTCCGACCAGCCAACCGCGGTCATCGTCGACGAACGCACCACCCAGAAGCAGATGTCGCGTTGGCACCGTCAGCTTGGTCCAGCTTTCGCCAAGGTCGCGCGTGGTATAGATCGCGCCGCCTTCACCAAACGCCCAAGCCCGACCGCCGCTACTGAAAATGGCCCGCACGAGTCTGGCGTCAACGTCCGCGCCTTTCATCTGCACGCGAGTCCAACGCTGGCCACCGTCAATTGTGTTCATCAAATAGGTGCGCGGCTCGTCCACGGCTTTCAAATCGTAAACGTTACGCTCGCACACGATCCAACCCTTTAGGCTGTCGAGAAAATAGACATCACGAATCACATCGTCAGTCGGCCGATACTTCTGCTGCCAGGTCTTTCCGCCGTCATTTGTGGTCAGCAATGTGCCACGACTGCCGACCGCGAAGCCTCGGTCTTGATCGACAAAGAACACGGAATGCAACCAGGCCAGAGTACCCGTACGCTGGCGCGACCAGGCGCCAGCCTGGGCCTGCGTGTACGAGTTGGATAAGAGCAGGAAAACCAGCAGGCTAACTGCAGTTAATATCGGACTAAGTCCTCTTACTCTTATGGATGGGCTATTGGACATGATGCGATGGGTTGGAGTGAAGAATATGCGGGCGCTTCCTTGAGGCGGCGCTGCCCTTAAGCGGGCAGCGCCAGAGCTTTCTTTAAAAGGGCATGGGCAGTCCGAAGATTCGAGCAAAGCCCAACATCGGTGAGAACGTAGCGAAGATGTCCCTGAACTTCTTCATCTTGTTTCCGGGAACCAGGATTTGGTCGCCGGGGACGAGATAGGTGGTATCCGGCGCGCCCTTCTTGTAGATCGCCGAGACATTCACTCGAATCGGCGATAGCGAGCCGTCCTGCTGTCTACGCAGCACAATAACCTGGCTCTTATCGCCAGTTGAAAGGACACCGCCCGCTTCGGCGATCGCTTCGGTAACGGTCAGGCGCCGGCTCATCAACCTGACGCCCGGCTGGGCCACGTCGCCGAGAATGCTGTAGCGATAAGACGATGCCTTGTCGAGCGACACCGTCACCTGCGGATCGATGATGTATTCGTCGTATCGTTTCTTGATCAGCTCGGAGACTTGTTCCACGGTCTTGCCACTAACGAAAACTCCGTCGGGGATCAAGGCGAGAGCCACGCGGCCGCTCGGCGGAATGATGATCCCGCTTCGCGAATAGCGCTCCTGGCCAAAGACCTGAACGGAGATCACATCTTCAGGGCCAAGCCGGTAAGTGCTGAAGAAATTATTGTAGTAAGGAAGCACCGCGCCTTCTTCTTCCGACATCTGCTCGCTGCGATTCGCCAACGTGTCCTCAGGAATATCAGAAGGGGTGCGAGTGGTATCGTCCGGCTCGAGTCGCTCGCCGGGAGGCGTGGGTGCCGGTTTAGCGGTCGCCGGTTTGGTTCCCTGAGCATCGGCAGTAGCCATTCGTTGTCGAGTCTTACTGCTCGCGGCGTCCGCAGATTGAGCAGAGACAACCGTCGCCGACGAAACAGCAAATGCCGCCGCCAGAGCCAGCCCAAGAAAGTGATTTTGTTTCTTCATAACCTACCTCCAAAACGCGGTTGCAAAAGCTCAGTGAGCTCCGCGACCAAAGAGAATGATCTTCACCGTTTCAAACATGATGATGGCATCCAATATCAAGGTTTGGTTCTTGATGTAAAAAAGATCGTACTGCAGCTTCTGCCGCGCATCTTCAATCGACGACCCATAGGGATACTTGATCTGCGCCCAGCCTGTTAGCCCGGGAGCGATCAGGTGGCGCTGTTCGTAATAGGGAATCTCCTGCGCCAGTTGCGAAACGAAATGCGGCCGTTCCGGTCTTGGCCCCACGAAACTCATCTCGCCGCGCAGGATGTTCCAGAACTGGGGAATCTCATCCACTCGGATCTTGCGAATAATCGCGCCCACGCGGGTGGTCCGCTCGTCGCTCTTGCTGGCCCAGACGGGGCCATCGGCTTCAGCGTCGGTGCGCATCGAGCGAAACTTCATGAGCACAAAAGGGGCGCCGTTCTTCCCCACGCGTTCCTGCTTGTAAAAGATCGGGCCACGCGAATCCAACTTGATCAGAACTGCCGTGGCTAAGGCGATGGGCAGCGACAAGAAAAACCCGATGAACGCTACCACGCGATGAACGATGTTTCGTGTGATGCCGGAAACTCGCGCCTGCCGGCCCCGCCCGGAAAAAATCAACCATGACGGGCGAATCATCAAGAGCGATACTCGGCCCGTTACTCGCTCGTAGAACGAGGCGCCTTCCTCAATCGCCACTTTGCCCGTCAAACTCAGGTGCAGCAGCTCTTGCGTCGGTAACTGCCCTCGCCTTTCACCCATCGCGACCACAATGCGGTCGATACCCTCGCGTTTGACGATCTCGTTGAGCTCCGAAGTGATGCCGATAACCTTGGGATTAATCAGGCTTTTCCCGAGCAGGTCCGAATCAGTGCCCACGAAACCAACAATTCGATAACCGGCGTCCGGACGGTTAAGAACTTCGCGAGCTACTTCGACTGCTAAATTTCCCGAGCCGACAATTAAGATGCGTTCGCCGAAATCAGGATGTCCGAGGAACCAATGAATCGAAAGCCGCCAGCCAACCATCAACGCCAGCGCCAGCGGCAGAGCGATGAGTGCAATACCGCGACCCAGCATCAATCTCGGAAACGCATAAAAGCTGAGCGCCAATGCAATCCAGGCTAATCCGAGCGCTTGCACCAGTCGCAAGACCAACTCGCGCCGGTCGTGCATCACGATAAAATCGTAAAGGTCGAACAGGTAAAAAGCAGCGAGACAAAAGACTGTAGCGAGTGCGGCTTTCCACAATCCCTGCCGCAGGATCAACTCGTCGCGAGCATCGCCTACACCCAGGCGCAAATAAACAGCCGTCACGATAGCGCCGAAAGTAACAGCAGCTTCGGCAAACAACAGCAGCACCGTCCTGGTATTTAAGCGAGAGGCTCTCAACTTACGATCGCAACCTCCTCTTCATGCTCAGCTTCAATCTGGTTGCTGGGACCACTTTTTAAACTTCTATCCCGGCGGTAAGAGCGTTGCTGATAGTAGTAAGATCCCGATTCCAGTTTCTCGTCGGCGCGATTAAGAATCACTCCCAGCAATCTTTCACGGGGCAGTTGGTCGAGTAACTTGTCGAGCAGCGCATAGCGAGTCTTTCCCGCACGGACCACGACCAAAGCACCGTCCGCACGATTAATCAAGATGCTCGCGTCGGTAAAGATTCCCATCGGTGGCGCGTCAATAATGATGTAGTCAAACATGCGACGCGCTTCCTTGACGATCGACTCGAAGGTCGGTCCGGACAGTAGTTCCGCGACGTCGTCGCGTGCCTGGCCGCCAGGCAACAGATAAAGACCTGCTGGATCCAGTCGGACTATCGCCTGTTGCAAACCGACCTTTCCGCCGAGCACGTCCGACAGTCCGGTTCGGGCGTCTATCGCAAGATAATCAGTAGCGCACGGCTGTCGCAGGTCGGCATCGATGATCAACGCCCGAACGCCGTCCGTTTGGGCCAGCAGCCAGGCAAGGTTCAGGGCGGTTAAGGTTTTGCCCTCACCGACTCCGGAACTGGTAATCACGAACACGCGCATCTGCTCTCGCTCGCCGGCTTGCAGGAGGCGCGTGCGCAGCGAACGGAACTGTTCACAGTAAGGTGAACGCGGTTGGGTAACCGCGACCAAATGAGGCTCGACGCGCGCGGCGGAAATGTCATAAGCGACAAAACCCGCAGCGCGCGCCGACCCGGCAGCGCCCAAAGTTGCCCCAGCAGCACGCGAAGCCATTCCGCCGGAGAGTGCCGACCCGTCGGGTGCATCCGCAGTGTGCGCAGTGGACGCTGAGTTGTGCACCGAATCTTCTGAAACATTGATTATCGTCGAGCCACTGAATAGCTGCTCTTCAACCTGTTTCGCAGAAGGGAGAACGCGCTCGGCGCGCATCTCGTCGCGGTGCCTGGGATCCGATTCGCTTCGAGGCTTTCCCGTTCCACTGTTGGGGGTGGAACTCGATCGCCTCAGTGCATCAAAAACTCTGCCCATATTTCTCCTTCTCGATCAGTGACCGAGGGGGTATCACGGTCTTGATGATTAAGTCCTTTCAACTGTGACGGGGTCGCCCGTCTCAGGCTCGGCTTCCGGACCAGAGCCCGCTGACCAAAGCTCGGCGCGCCCGGCTGCTGAAAAGATTCTGGCCGGCGCCTCTCGCTCTTCGCCTGCCTGCAGCCCACGATCTGAGCGCGGCAGCATGTCAAACGTCTCTGCAACTTCTTCGATGATCCCTCGCGAAATCGTGCCTTCTCCGGCCGCGTAACCGGCGAGCATCGCGTTGTCGCAAAGATTGTTAATGTTGCGGGGAATGCCGTCGGAACAGCGGAAAATGTAGTCAATCGCTCCCGGCGAAAACGTGTCGATGCGTTCAGCTCCGGCGACCAGCAGCCGCGAGGTAATGTAGCGATCGGTCTCTTCTACATTCGGCAGCGGCTTGATGATGCAGCGCAACGCCACGCGTTGCTTGAGTTGGCGCAAGTCAGGGTTATTGAGCACGTCGCGTAACTCCGGTTGGCCGGTAAGAACAATTTGCAACTGTTTCGCGGTGTCGGATTCGAAGTTTGAAAGCAGACGAATCTCTTCCAGCACGTGCGGGGACAGCCCCTGCGCCTCGTCGATGATCAGCACCGTGCGCAAGCCCCGCGAGTGACGCGATTCAAGCGCCCGTCCGAGTTCGATCAGCAGTTCAGATTTTGTTTCCCACTTCGTCACGTCAAGCAGCGTGGCCACATGCTGATAAAATTCAGCCACTGACAAACGCGGATTGAAGATGTAGGCGACGAGTACCGTTCGATCCAACCGTTGCATCATCCAGCGCAGGATGGTGGTCTTTCCGGTTCCCACCTCGCCGGTCACCACCACCAGGCCTTTACCACTCTCGATGCCGTAGTGAAGGTTGGCCATCACCTCGGTATGAGAAGGCGTGAAATAGATGAAGCGCGGATCTGGCGTCAGCGCGAAGGGCAACTCTTTTAGGCCGTAAAATTCTGCGTACACTCTTGAACCCTCCCTTTCGAGGACCTGGGAATCCCCACTCGAAATCAGGCGCGTCCCGCACCTGCGAACATCTCGAAGATATGCGTCGCTCTCAATACGAATGCGAGCAGGGGAATACTGACGATGGTGGCTACAATTCCGGCAGCCAACAGGAGTTTGCGCCGCCGCGGAATTGATTTGGCCTCTTGCGGAGTCAATAACTCTGGAACAGAAATCAGCACCGGCAGATTGGTGTAATGCGATGCATCTTCAGTCGTTTGAATGGTCAGCAGACGCGGCACTTCAACCAGTCCAACTGCCAGCAGACCAACGAAGAGGCCCATTCCGAGTCCGAGGACAGAAAGCATAAGACGCCTTGGCGCAACCGGCTGCGAAGGAAGGTTGGCCGAGTCGACCACTTCGATCCCTTCACCTTGCTGCTGGTTCGTGGCCTCGGCGGTAAGCGTGATTTTAGCCTGCTGGGCCAGCAAAGAATCGTAGGCACCCCTCTTCGTTTGGTACTCGCGATCCAGCTTACCTAGTTCGATCTCCGCACCGGGAACGCTATTGATCCGCGTCATGATCAGTCCAATCTGAGTCTCAATTTGAGCAATCAGGCCCTGTTGTCGCTTAATTTCACCGTCGATGAGCTTCAACTCATTTTCAAGCCCGGCAACCTGCAAGTCAGGGCGGTTCTTTAGTTTCTCCTGCTTCTCCTGAATCTTCTGCTTCCAGTCGGCAACCATCTCCGTCATCGACCCGTTTACTGAGTCAATCTCAGCCTGTTTGGCGATCACGTCCGGATGTTTATCGCGCAGCTCGGTTTTCATCCGGGTTAGCTGTGATTCAAGATCGGCTTTGCGGGAAGCGAGTTGTCCCCAAGCGGGAGTAGTCTTGGGATCGGTGATGTTCTCAGCAATCTCGTCTTTAACCTGTTCTGAAGATTTTTTGACGGTGGCCAATTGACTCGCCATCGCTGAGCGCCGGTCCTGCAATCGTCCGACCTCATTGATGTAGGCCTTCTGCTGTTCGCGCCAGCCGTTGAGCTGGCCCATCAGAGCCACACCTTCGCCGGGCAGGTTACCCAGATTCTTCTGCATAAAGTCCAAACGCTGTTGGTCCACCGCATCCAGATCTTCCTTGGCCTGCCGCACTTGTTGTTCCATGAACTTGCTGGCAGAAGTGGTCGAATCGACCTGGTTCTTGGTTTGGGCGTTGATGTACTTGGTGGCGAGCTCGGAGGTGATTACCTGCGTTGTCCGCGCGTCGCGATAGCGATAGGAGATGTTAAAGCCGTTGGTTATGTCATTGCGGCTCGTGTTTACTTCAACGTTGATGTCTTGCCTCATTTTATCAATGAGCACTTCCATCGGCTCGCCACGCAGCCTCTCAGTCTTATAAAGGTCGTACTTCTGGACCAGCGGTTCGAGAGAACTGCGGCTGGCCACAACTTGAGAGATGCTGCTTAACTGGCGCGTCAGTGTGTCTTCGTTTACCGCACTAACCACCGAGCTGGGCAGGGTCGAAGGGGTTACGACGATGAGGGTCGAAGACTCGTAGACATCAGGCAGGCGCCAAACCACCAAAACCACTGCACTCGCAACGGCAATCACCGGGAGGATAATCAACCACTTGCGCTTCCACACAATCTTCGCGTATTCACCGGGCTTACGCTGCCGAAATTCAGTACTCATACGACACTCCTATCGCTTTTACTTTGTCGAGTCGCTTTAACACCTCGTGGGAGCAACACGAGAATTGTTAAGTCGCTCTATTAAATCCGGGGAAACTATTGGCGCTTGAAACAACCTCCGCTCAAAGTGTCTTAAAGCTCCGACAATGCCTTGCGTGCTTGTTCCGCGTCAGCAAATGGGGCTTTGGCCCCAATCGCTAACGCTGCCTGGAGTTCACGTTTCGCGGCCGGTCCATCGCCCTGGGCTTTCAACGCCATCCCGAGGTGATAGTGATAGTTCGGACTGGGCGAACCCCCCGATGTTTTGGCGGCGGTCGCGTCGATACTCACCGCTTTTTTCAACTGATCCACTGCGGCGGAATGCAGTCCCTTCTGGTAATAGACCCAGCCGAGAGTGTCTACAAAGCCCGCAACGTTGGGATTCTTCTGCACCACTCCCTGCGCGAGGCGCACTGCCTCGTCCAGGTTTCCGTTGAGCTCTTTTTGCACCGCGTACAGCCAGGCCAGATTGTTCGCGGCAATCAAGGCATTAGGATCTTTCTCAAGCGCCTTCTTGTAGCTGTCGACGGCCGCCGGGTAGTTCTTACGCGCATCCTCAAGCATGCCGATGAGCGTGTGGGCCGTTGGGTTGTCGGGACGCAGCTCGATGATCTTCTTGTATTCAGCAATTGCCCGATCTTCCTGACGAGTGTTTACAAACAGCGCTCCCAGCGCTGAGTAAGCCGCAACGAAGTTGGGATCGAGCTCCAGGGTCTTGCGCAACTCCGCTTCGGCGCCCTGAGAATTCTTCTCATAGCCGTAAATCTGGGCTTTCAAGAAATGCAGTGAGGCAAGGTTCGGGTATGAACTCAATACCTGATCCAGGCGCGCATGGGCTTTCGCGGTCTCTCCCTGACGCGCATAGAGATCGATCAACCCACCGAGCGCTGCCGGGTTGGCTGAGTCAAGTGCGAGCGCGCTTTCATAAAACCCAGCCGCTTCATCGTTCTTTTTCTCAGCTCGGGCCAGCCCTGCGAGATTGATCAACACTTCGGGACTGTTCGGCGAAGCATCACGTGCGGCGATGAAATCCTGTCTCGCGGCAGCCGTATTGCCCAACTGCGCCTGGGCGGCACCGCGTGTTAGATAAGTCTTGAAGCGAATCTCAGCCAGCATCTGCGGCGAGTTTTCGCGATCGGGTCCGGTCTTGTTGAGCCTCTCAATCAGCTCCGAAGCAAGGCGTACTGCGGCTTTAGGATCGCCACTGGCGAGATTGATCTGCAGTTGCA
This sequence comes from Pyrinomonadaceae bacterium, assembly GCA_041744295.1. Classification (GTDB taxonomy): domain Bacteria; phylum Acidobacteriota; class Blastocatellia; order Pyrinomonadales; family Pyrinomonadaceae; genus PSRF01. Next base: position 10,325 of record JBGTLE010000163.1, read on the forward strand.
TCAACTTGGCCGGCAAGTACTCGGGATACTTTCTTTCGAGGTCTCCCGCAAAAGCACGCGCCTGATCCATCAAGCCGAGGCTGTAGTTTGCCTGGGCCATGAAATAGAGACCCGGACGTGAATCGGGCTCCTGCCGCAGCACTTCTTTCAGGTCCTCGATGGCAGCTTTCAGATCTTCAATCTGGCCACTCGACGAACGTACCCGCGAGCGCAAGAGAAGCGCATTGCGATCATGCGCGTCCTTCTTCAGCACTTCATCAATCTGTGCCATTGCGCCCTTCTGGTCGCCCTTCATCAACAGGATCTCGCCCAGGCGATAACGACCCTGCAGGTAATCCGGCGACTGGGCCAGAATGTCCTGATAGACCTTCACGGCTTCGTCCATACGTCCTACGGATGAGTAGAAGTCGGCCAGGACAGCACGGCTCTCTGGTTTGCTATCCAGGCCCGCGAGTGCCTTGTAGGCCTCTTCGGCCTTATCGAGTTGTTTGTTGACGAGATAAAAACTGGCGAGCACGAAGCGCGAATTGCGATTCTGCGGATCAACCTCGACCGCTTTACGCAACTCTGCTTCAGCTTCCGCTAAGCGATTTGTCTGGGCCAGAAACTTTCCGTATTCGCTGTGGGCCAGACCGGAGTTGGCGTTGAGTGAAATTGCTCGTTTAAAGACTTCTTCGCCCTTAACGTTATCTCCCGTAACCACGTAGAACCGAGCGAGACTCAGGTACGATTCGACGCGTTTCGGGTCAAGACTGACTGCGTGATTGAGTGATTCGAACGCCTTGTCCTTCTGGCCCTGCGCAAAGAGCACGCTGCCGATTAGGATGTGGCCTTCGATGTTGTTAGCGTCTTTGGCGAGCACATCCTTAGCAAGGCGTTCGGCCTCGGAAATAAGTTCCGGCCGGCCTTTGCTGCCCGCAATGTAGTAGTTGCCAAGCTTCAACCGCGCTTCGAGATTGTTCGGATCCAGGTCGATGGTCTTCCTGAGTTCTTCAAACGATTCCTGGAATCGCTGGAGGCCTTCATAAGCCTGGGCCAGTCCCCAATGCGCCGCTGCCAGTCGGTCGTCGATCTGCAAAGCATTGCGATACTCGATTGAGGCTTCCTGAAACTTGGATTCTTTCAGGTATGCATCGGCCTTACTGAGATGTTCTGCTTTTGCTTGCTCGGGGTTGGTACAACCGGCCAGCGCAAACATGGCGACTAAGAGAAATGATAGAAGGGTGGGGTAGTAGAATCGGCTTCGGCACTCGGTATTCATTCTTTTCTTTACTCCATCGCGACCTAAGTTCCTGCCCGGCGGCAAGTTAGAATCTTGATTCGCGTTTCGTGCTCACTTCCCTACGCATCCTTAGCGGGCAATGCCTCGTGATGGCCAATAAGTGAGACAGTTTTACGATAGGGTCAATTCCGCACGATTTCCGCAAATCCTCCAAAACAAGCTGTAAGAATCAGTCTGGGATAAACGCAGGAAGCGCTTTCGAAGCGCTCGCCGCGAGGTCAGCGGCTGCCTTGGTAGTGTCAGCTTCCGAGGCGCCGACGGGCATCATCACGCGCACCATTGCGCCATCGGAACGACGCAATCGCACGCTATCAAGAACGGTGTAAACCTTTCCCCAATACTCGCTCGCTATGGCTCGACCGCGACCCTGGTACCAATAGATGAGCAATTCCTTGTGATCGCCGTTCTGAATCATGAACTTATTGGCCACAAACGCGGGACGGCCATTGGGCGTGATGGTGACCCTCGATGGCTCACTCATGGTCCAGCCGGCACCGGGTAAACAATTCAACGGGCTGTGATAGGTGGCACCATCACGTTGGCTGGCGTAGTAACCGACGTACAGGTTTGCGACCCGGCCATCGGCGCTGTAGTCGCGCATTAGGTAATCGCTCGCACGCAAAACGCTGAGCGTGGCATTATCGAATCGCTGGTCACCGCCCGCTTGCCGCCAGGCGTCAAGCTCTTTCGGAAACTCGATGAGCCCTTTACGTGCCACCTGCGCTTCGCCCAGCAGGGCCCAACCGTTAACTACAATGCCACCGGCCAGCAGGAGGATTATCACTACCACCACACGCCAGGAGTTTTTCATCTATTCCGTTCCCTCCGCTTGAATAATCTGCGCGGGCGCTGAAGGCGCCTCTCGGTCTCCACTGTCATTTTTGATTTTCGCTGCTTGCTTCGCACTTTTTGGTCTGAAACGATCCAGAACCCAGCCCACAGCGAACAACATTACAAAAGCAACGATGTAGATCACCCAGCCCGAGAAGGTGTGAAAAAAACCATCCGCGACCTGCGTTCCATAGTAATGGGCCAGAATACCTGTCCCGCTTACTCGGCCGGCATTTGTCAGGATCGCAATAGGTACGGCAGAAGCGACCAGAATTGCGGATCGCCAGAACCCATAGGATTTTATCCATTTCCACACGCTGCCACCTTTACCGTCGCCATTTGGCCGATCGTCATCGCGCGGATATGAAAAGTACGCGAAGACTACGGCCAGCGTGGCGAGCGTCATCAACGATCTGATACCACTGCACGCCTCGACCACCTCGAGCTTCTTAATCTCTCGGCCGCCAAGCGGTATTAGTTCGATGACGTTTCCCTGGCGCAGTACCGGAATGTCCAGCACACTCATCGACCACACCGCGCAGCGCGAGGCAAAGAGTTGAAGAGGGAAGGCTATCTTGTTGAAAACGATGGCGGGAATCGGAATGGCGAGCAGGAGCAGCGCAAATGAAACCGCTGACAATTGCAGAAACTTGACTCCCCAGAAGTAGACCACGATCCCAACCAGCATCAGGACGAACGACATCCTCTGGACGTAAAGTTCAGCACCGGCAATTCCTGCCCACAACCCGACCAGGGCAAGCACGATCAGGGCGATGCCCCAGACAAACGATGGTCGGCGAGCTTCACGATCGAATCGATCGCGTTGGGACCAGAGAATATAGCCAATGATGAAAGGGATAAGGAGACCGTGAGAGTAATTCTCATCGGTCCACCAGTCGCGTCCGAGCTTGGTTAGCACGGTTGCGTAGGCAAAAAGTAGTGCAGAAGAGACGGCGAGAACTCGCCAGAGATTCTTAGTGGCGCTGACACTCATTAAATTGGTTTTCCTTAAAAATGGCTCGCGTAAGACAAGGGCAACTTCTCTTACGAAAACCGACTGGCTTCACCAAATGCCTGCGGCCCGGCCAGAAACGCGGTTCAGAGCTTAGCTTAAGTCGGGCTTGGGGTTCAATCAAAAACCTCTTTCCCGCAAGTGACTAAAAGCACCAACACACCAGGAATTCCAGAAAACAAGTGGATTTCGAGCATCGTCTCAGCAGTCACCCGGTTTGCCGGCTCCGAGAACCGAAATTGCTCAATCTGACCCATTTCCTCAGCGTTCCAGCGCTGCATAGTCCGCACCTATTGCTGAGTTGATGATCAACTGGCGTGAATTTTTGCGCGTTCGGGCTGCTTGAGCAGAGAACCGATCCCAAATTACCGACGAGTCGAACACGAGCTTCAAGTGTTCTCTCGAACAATTGAGTCTTATCAGCATCTGTCGATGGCGTCAAAGCAAGTCCGGGATTTGATTCGGCAGCTCCCGGTTAATCTCTTCGGGAATTGGACGTTCGCAACTGCGAAAAACTGCCCCTCGCATTGAACCCACCCCCTAAATCGGATGTTCCTCGTTGCGTTTCGTCGAGAGGGCACTTTATTTGTGATATTGTCATCACTGGAACGAGCAAGGTCTTGCAGTAACTCAGGTATTCGAGCATCGAATTCCCTCATGAAAGAGAGCTGGGTATCCTCAAGCCTTCTGAAAATCAAGCTCCATTAACCGAACGCAGAGATCGCCAACTGAGGTGGGTGGAAATCGCATTTTGCCTAATGGCGGTTGTGTTGGGTTTTTGCCATGTGTGGGCCGACCACCATTACTTGACGAACGCTGATGCTATGTCGTACCTGGACATAGCAGAGGCATATCTTCGCAAAGATTGGCACACGGCTGTTAGTGCATACTGGAGCCCACTCTATTCCTGGTTTATAGCCCTGGCCCTGCTCGCAAAGCCCTCGCCCTACTGGAAATTCGTCGTCGTTCATCTTGTCAACTTTGCGATCTACTTGTTCGCCTTGGGCTGTTTCCGTTTCTTGATACATGAGTTAGTGCACCTTAATCGGGACCGAAAGGATGAGCTTTTCGCAACCGGAATTGTGATGTTACCGGGCTGGGCACTGGTAGCGATCGGCTATCCTCTGTTTATTTGGTCCACCCTCTATCTCATGTCCATCGCGGTAGAGTCTCCCGATCTGCTGATTGGGGCAGCCGTGTATTTAGCCTGTGGCCTCCTGCTGCGAATACGCCGGCAGCCTATGAGCTGGGTGCCATTTGCTTTATTGGGAATTACCTTGGGACTCGGGTACCTCGCGAAGTCTGTAATGTTACCCATGGCGGTAGTTTTTCTCGGTGCCAGTCTGTTTTCGGTTGGTAGCGTGCGGCGGGCCTTGCCCCGCGTCGCGATGGCCATGGCCTTACTGCTATTGATAGCCGGTCCTTTCGTTTTTGCCATGTCTCGAGCCAAAGGCCGATTGACCTTTGGTGAAAGTGGAAAACTGAACTATCTATGGTCCATCAATCAAATCCCTGCTCCGCACTGGCAAGGAGAAGTGCCTGGTTACGGTAAGCCAACCCATCCAACCAGAAAAATTCTTGATACACCGTCTATTTACGAGTTTGGTGACCCGGTGGGAGGAACATACCCCGTATGGTACGACCCCACCTATTGGTACGAGGGAAGTGTTAGTCATTTCGATCTTCGGCAACAGCTCCGGGTCTCGGGAGGTGCCGCTCGAGCTTATTACGATCTGTTGCAAACCTGGGGCCTCCAGTATGGCCTATTGGTGGGTCTTCTCAGCCTTTACCTGATGGGTCGTAGAGGGTGGTTGTTGCTTAACGATTTGACTCTTTACTGGAGTTTGATTGTGCCGGCAATGGCGGGAATTGGAATGTACATCATGGTGAATGTCCAGGGTAGGTATGTAGCTTCCTTCGTAGTGCTCCTTTGGCTGAGTCTTTTTTCAGCGGTGCGCCTACCTTACACTTCAGAATCCCAAAGATTGACCAGGGCAATAACGATCGTCTTGATGGCAGTAATGATCTTCACGGTTGTCGCTTCGTCCAGCCGGGAAGCTGGCCTAACTATCCGTCAGTTGGTGGCAGGTGAAGACCCTGCCTCCCATGAGCAATGGCAGGTTGCCGAAGGCTTACGTGAGGCGGGAATGGTTCGTGGTGATAAGGTAGCATTCATTGGCGACTCTTTTCGCGCCTTCTGGGCTCACCTTCTAGGCCTTCGGATTGTTGCGGAGATTCCGGCTGCGAGCACTAGCGTATTTTGGGAGGGGGATTCGAATCAGAAACAGGAGGTTATCAAGACTTTTGCCCGTACGGGAGCAAAGGCGATCGTGGTGGAAAAGCCCCCTTCAGGTTATGACTTTGGCGGTTTGCAAAGGATCAGAAATACGGATTATTACGTTTACGTACTGAACAATTAGCTGTCCTACATTCGAAGGTGTCCCGGTCTCACTCTCACAAACGTGACGCCTTCCAAGGCCTCATTCTCCCTTAGTTCTTAAGCGCCAATCGTCTTCCCATCAACCGATAGCGAAAGAAGTGCCCAAACCAGCAAAGCACAAACGTGAGCGAGCTATATACGTAATAGAGCAAGTGCATGGGAAAGGCTAGCATCGTAAAAGCCAAGCCTTTTTGATGGTAGAAGAACCGATAGAGTTTGTGATTTAGGAGCGGTATCAGTGCGAGCAACACAACGACTAATAGCAAGAGCCATGGCTTAAGAATTGAGAACGGAAGAATTAAGAGAGAGAGACCAACCAGGCCTGCGCTGATTCTGTCCGTCGTCTGAAGATTAAGATCATTCACCATACCCTGACTCTGAAATATCAGCATCGACCAGGGAATCGCTCTACAGAAGATATCGGCATGTAGCATCGACTTCAGGGTCCACCGTTTGAGATGTTTGACGTGTAACTGTTTATCAAGCCGGATTCGGTGACCCTTAGCGCACAATCGATATCCCAGCTCTATGTCCTCGATCGCTGGTCGCGGATAGCGTTCAGCATTAAATCCAGCAACAGCCAGGAACACGTCACGGCGTATGGCGCCGCAGCCTGCCCAAAAAGTCACGGCCTCACTGCTGCTATTCTGGTGGACGAAGCGATGGAATAGGTTCTTGTACTGCGAAATGAAGTTTTTCTCCGCCGGCTCATCATCATATGAACCAAACAAAGCTGCTATCTGCGGATGATCTACAAAATCCTGAGCTACTCGTTCGACCGTGTCGGATTTGACGACTACATCAGCATCGATAAAGAGAAGAATCTCCCCGACGGCTTCTTGCGCGCCAAGATTGCGAGCCCCACCAGGACCGGACTGGCGCGGCATTCGCAGGACTCTCGCTCCCAGCTCGCGGCTGATGTTAGGGCTGTCGTCAGTTGAGCAATCGTCAACAACAATCAGCTCGTAAGCACTGTACGTTTGTGCTACTAACGCCCCCAGGCAGCTGGGAAGAAATTTTTCGCCGTTGTAAACGGGGACGATTACTGAAATGAAAGACTGTTTGTCCATAAATTTCATCCGCAGTGAATTGCTGTACTGCCTCAGACCACTAACGTGCCGCTCCGGTTGGTGGATTCATGATATTTCGAGAGCGCAACCAGTTCACCATTGATTGTGCAATTACCTCGTGCCCTCTTATATCGAGATGCTCGTCGCCAGGGATAAAGAGACCACGATTGTCGCTGGCTGCAGCTTGCCGGAACGCGGCAAAGGCGTCGACAAAGGCGCAGCCCATTTGAACGCAGAACTCCTCGGTCCTACCGCTGAAGTCCTTCTTATCGCCTGGCACTCCCTCGGGAAGGTAACGAAGTTGGTCTTCAACTCGATCGAAACTGATGTCCGGTTCCATGACGCGCACCATGGTTGGAACAAACAAAATGACGAGCTTAATACCCCGCGACTCGCACAACCGCCGGCCTTCTTCTATAGCCTGGAGTGTTTCAGCTGTTCCGATTGGAAGATCTTCAGGCTGAGAGGGATCATAACGATAACGAAGGGGAATCCTTTGTGAAGTTCCATCGCGCTGCCTTAATGTCACCAAGGGAACTCGCTCCTTTAGGCGAGTCCTTGAAAGCCACTGAGCCAGAAATGAGTGATTGAAGTAACGTTCTCTGAACGGAGGAGTTTGATTGGGGTCCTTTTTCCAACCGGCGAAAATGTCCGCGTCCGTCAAGTCATTACCCTCAAACAACTGCCAGACGACGACTCGCGGTTGGTAAGCCAACCCATATCTTTTGAGGACGATTAGCTCCTGTTGTGGTCCATAAACACCTCGGCCCAGGTTGACACTCGTAAGTCCGGACGCGCTCGCCACCAGTCGTGCAAAAGACTGTTCGTCACTGACCTGGCCGGCTTCCGTGAATGAATCGCCGATAAAGACAATGTCGGCACGTTTCACACCGTCGGGATTTCGGAACCCGTGCTCATCCGTTCGGTATTCGATGCTCCGGTTCATTTCAGGAATATCGCCGCGCCAGTACACTCCGGATTTCCTCACGAAGCCAAGTTCGCTATCAGGCGCGGAGTACGCTCGCGGTATGTGCGCCTGGTCCAGCCAAAAATCAGGGCGATACAAGATGAACGCGTAAACAATGTCGCAGAGAAAAATGACTGCGACCACGGAGACAAACACACTCGTGAGGCGCAACAAGAGAGGCCAACGGTATTTTGAAGGACTGACCAGCACCGCAGCAGCGAACAGCGTTGCCAGCGCTACTGGCATACCGAGCAAGAGATCTTTTAAGCGGTAGTAGCCCCAAAGAAAATCGCCGCGGGGCCGAAACAGAGGGAGAATACAGAGGTAGCAAAAAGCCGTTGCGAGAAGGCCAAGCCCCAGCCAAACAGCAAACGGGGTCTGGGAAAGCTCCAACCGCCTTTGACTAACCGATGTATTCATTAGCTCACGTTCAAGAAAGCAGACTTTATTGCTTAATAAGAATGTGAATAGACTTGCCTCCGAGGCTACTTAAGCACTACGGGGCCTGAATTGAGTGACCAAGTGGTTCATCTAAAACAGTGTATAGATAAACGGCGCCGCTGCTGTACTGCCGAGCGCAATTAGAATACCCAGGAAGAAAATCGCGACCACCACCGGAATCAAATACCATTTCTTGTTCTGCTTGATAAACACGACAATATCTCGCAGGAAACCCGGGTTCTTCTTGAACTCGTTAGGTGCTGTCATGAAGCTCATTCCTCCTCTTGTCACGGTGACCGTCGCCTGCAGCTAATCAAAATTGCCGATAATAACTGTCCGCGTTCTTAACGGTCTTAACAGATGTCCAGCCGGTCTTGTGCTCTTGCCGCTGCTGCAGTGGGTCTTTACCAACTATTCGCAGGATGATTCCCAGGGGTGTAATGATCAGAAAGAACATCAAGAAGAGAATTATGCGGCTCACAAAATAGCCAATGATGCTGGTGGGCAGGTAAACACCCAAATACGCCATTCGTCCTAACCTGGGAACGAAGGCTGCGATTGCGAGAAACAAGCCGATGCCAAAAAAAACAAGCGCGCCGGTACTTATTTCTTCCGCGCGCCAGGCAGCAAACAATCCTAACAAACTGAAACCTACCAACATTGCGATAGCAAAACGGCGCAACTCTGCGGCATCGGGTCGCCACTTTACCTGTTGGAAAATCGGAAGGGCAGTTAAGTTCATAGCGATTGCAAGCTTTCCTTACTCGACAACCTCGGGATGAGACATCGTGGCGCCGACGTTACCGTCAGTCCAAAGCAAACTGTGCGAGGTGCTCTGCCGCTCCGCGCATCGCGGGCTGGATTTCCTTGAGCAGCAGATGGTTGCCCATCACTAACGCATCAATGTGGGTGAACATAAAGCAGCGGTACGCATCCTCGGGTGTGCATACAATCGGTTCGCCGCGGACGTTGAAACTGGTGTTGACAATAACCGGGCATCCGGTTGTTACGTAGAATCGGTCCAGCACCGTGTGAAACAGACCGTGACGCTCTGGATCTACTGTTTGAACGCGGGCGCTGTAGTCTACATGTGTGACTGCGGGTATCGAACTGCGCTGCAGGCTAAGTTGCTCAATCCCCCACAACGACTCCTTTCCCGGAGGCACGGGCAGACGCTTATCTTCGGCGACGGTCGCAACCAGTTGCATGTAAGGGCTTTCGCTTTCCAGATTGAAATACTCGCTAGCGTGATCGCGCAACACGCAGGGTGCGAAAGGCCGGAAGCTTTCGCGAAACTTGATCTTAAGATTCATCTGCGATTGCATTTTGGGATTGCGCGCGTCGCCGATAATACTGCGCGCACCCAAGGCGCGTGGTCCAAACTCCATCCGGCCTCTAAACCAGCCAATCACTTTTCCGTCAGCGAGCAAGTCAGCGACCTTCTGCGCCAGGGCTTGATCCGGCAATCGTTCCGAGACACCCGCGACATCTTCGAGGTATGACGAAATCTCCTCGTCTGTATATTCAGGCCCTAACAGAGATCCGCGCATGGTGTCGTGACCGCGATTGTCGCGTGGCTGGTCCATCATCTGGTACCAGACGGCCAACGCAGCTCCCAGCGCCCCACCCGCGTCCCCGGCCGCAGGCTGGATCCAGAGTTCCTTGAAAGGACCCTCACGCAGAATGCGACCATTGGCCACGCAATTCAGTGCAACTCCCCCCGCCAAACAAAGGTTGACCTTCCCGGTTTCCGCATGTGCCCGGCGCGCCAGTCGGAGCATGGCCTCCTCGGTTACCACCTGAATGCTCTTGGCCAGATCCATATCCTTTTGGGTTAGCTGAGTCTCAGGCTGTCGAGGTGGACCACCGAAGAGTTGGTGGAAACGCTCGCTCGTCATCGTTAGACCCGAGCAATAATTGAAGTACTCCGGGTTCAACCAAAACGAGCCGTCGGCGTCGAGATCGAGCAAGTGATCGTAGATCAGCTTCACGTATCGGGGTTCGCCGTAAGGCGCGAGTCCCATCACTTTGTATTCGCCAGAGTTAACCTTAAAGCCGGTATAGTAAGTAAACGCGCTGTAGAGCATTCCCAGCGAGTGTGGGAACCGAATCTCATCCAGCAGTTGAATGCGGTTCTCCTCGCCCACACCGATGGTTGTGGTGGCCCACTCACCGACGCCGTCTGCCGTCACAATAGCCGCCTCGTTGAATGGTGAGGGAAAGAACGCGCTGGCAGCGTGCGATTCATGGTGCTCCGTAAAGAGCACTGGTCCGTCGTAATCCTTCCCTAGATTGCGGCGAATGATCGCGGGGATGTTGTTCTTCTCACGCAACCAGGTGGGCAGGGCCATCGAAAAGGACCTGAGTCCGCGAGGCGCAACGCCGAGATAAGTCTCAATGAGACGATCGGCCTTAACCAAAGGCTTTTCGTAGAAGACCACGGCGTTCAGATCTGCGATCGCTATTCCAGCCTCGCGTAGACAGTAAGAAATCGCATTCGACGGGAAAGCGGCGTCGTGCTTGCGGCGCGTGAAGCGTTCCTCCTGCGCCGCGGCCACAATTAGCCCGTCCTGCACCAATGCTGCAGCACTGTCATGGTAAAAGGCGGATATTCCAAGAATATTCATGGATCTACTTGGCTAAAAGGACTAATCCCTCGTGTTTCGAGGGCCCCATCAGTGTTTCCGATGTCTTAAGGCTCAACAGGCGGGAGACGAATAGGCGCAAAGTAAGAGTGTTGGGCCGTGGGTCCTCGACCGGCGAATGAGTTAATTGTGCCATCCGGGAAGACAATCCGCAGACGAGAGTTATCGCGGGCGCTGATCAGGATAGTGCCATCTTTGCGCACCCAAATGTTTTCGGGATCGGCAATTTGAGCGGCGGAGGCTGCCCCGCCATCCCCAGAGAAGCCTGGGCCCTTGGTTCCAACCAGTGTTTGAACCGTACCATCACGTTCGAGAATTCGAATGGCATTGTTATGTTCGTCGCCGATATAGATCCGGCCTTGAGTATCAATCCCCAGCGATTGTGGCGAATCCAACGTCGCAGCCAAGGCCGAGCCCCCATCGCCCCCAAAACCGCGCTGGCCGGTGCCGGCGACTGTGTGGATGACACCGTCACGTCCGACCTTTCTGACGACGTTATTGTCGCTGTCGGCAATCAGTAGGTTGTCATCGTTATCGAGAAGGATTCCGTAGGGCGTATGCAACTGGGCGTTGACTGCCGGACCACCATCCCCGCTGTAACCCGCCACGCCCGTCCCAGCAACTGTGGAGATCACACCACTGGTGTTGACCTTCCGGATACGGTGATTATTTACATCCGCAATGTAGACATTCCCCTTCGAATCAAGACGGACGTCATAAGGAAGATTTAGCGACGCCTCAGTCGCTTGAATCCCATCACCATTAAAGCCACTTTGACCATTGCCGACGACACTCGTCAAATATCCGTTCGCGTCGATCTTTAGAATGGCATGGTTGAGCGAGTCGGCGAGCAGAATGTTGCCGTCTCTATCGACCACGAGTCCCTCGGGTGAGGAGAAGTCGATATCTCGCGCCAGGACGCGCAACCGCGGAATGCCCTTTGGATCGGTCGTCTTTCCGGTTCCCGCAATTACTGTTGCCCGCCCCGATGGTTCTATCTTCCAAACCAATCTCGCGTCTCTGTCAGAAACGTATAAGTTCCCAAGGCGGTCTTCGCCAATCCCCATTGGCCCTTCGATGAAGATGCTTGAAGCAATTTTCCCGTCTCCCATATCCAACGGGCCACGCCAATTGTATTTCCATTTTGAGTACCTGAGATATAGGTTGGCAAATGGTTGACTAGTCTTAAGAGTCCGTTTGATAGCCGGATGGAAAATGACCACCGCTAATGAAATAGGAATGACGAGTAGCAACCACGTTCGGCGTTTTCGAGTTTGATTAAACAATGGCTGACACCATGAAGTAAGGGTTGGGATCAGAGGAGATCCGCCAGACCGTGTGGCGGCGTGGCAGCGATGGGCCGGTCCAAAAACATGCGCGCCCAAAGCTCGCACTGAATCATCGACCAGATTCTCCAGGACCAGAACTTCAAGGGGGTGGCCCCATTCGAGCCTCGCGGTCGATTCTGCCACAACTTCTCTACGCTGGATGGATCGAAAAAGCCGCGCTCGCGAAGGTCCGCGGGCCGCAACAGTTGGTGGGACAATGTTTCAAGGACCTCGATAAAGTGCTCGTTCACTTGCATCTGCTGCGGATGTTTTCGCCGCCAAACAATGCTGGGCGGTAAGTATGGTTCCAAGGCCCGGCGCAAAATGTATTTCTCTGTACGAGCGTGCACCATCATACTTCCGGGAACGCGCGCTGCCAGTTCCAGGATGCGACGGTCAAGAAATGGCACTCTTAATTCGAGTGAATGCGCCATGCCTAATGCGTCGGCTCGTTTGAGATACAAGTGCGGCAGGATTGTCCGTTGATCATAATTCATCGCATGTTCGATGGCGGTGGCTCTCAGCCCCAGGTCAACCATCGGTGGGGCAGCACGGGGATGCGCATCCACAAGCGGCGAGGCTGGGGCATTGCCCCACATAGAGCCCGCCAATGCCCGACCCAAACTTGTGGTCAAGGATCCATCACTATTTTGGTATACGCGTCCGTAAAGGTCTTTGCACACTTCAAACGGCAGTGGCATCCTGGGGTGCAAAAGCTTATAGCGCGCATAACCGCCAAAGCATTCGTCCGCTCCGTCACCAATCAAAAGCACCTTTACAGAGCGTGCGGCCTCTCGATAGGTCGCATACATCTGTATCGTCTCCATATGCCCGAGTGGCTCGTCCAGATGCCAAACAACGCGCGGCAGGAGCTCTGTTACGTTTTCCGGCGAGATCAGAATTTCGTGGTGATTGGTGCGACAATGTTCCGCAACGAGCCTCGAGTTAATCAGATCCGGATCGTTCGTTCCATGACCGACAGTAAACGTGTCGACTTTCCCGGCCTGGTCGCCCTGCGACATCAATGCGACGATGCCACTCGAATCGAGTCCACCACTCAGTGCAGCTCCCAACGGCGCATCGCTGATCATATGAGCCTGGACAACTTGCGTGAGTGTCTTACGGAGTTTCTGGGCCAGTTGGTTTTCATCCCAACGTTCCGGCGCCGGTACCGGATGGGTCCAGTAGGCTCCTTGTTTGCAGACTCCGTCTCGCCAAACTAACCAATGCCCTGGCGGCAGTTTGAAGACCGATGCGAGCATCGATTCGTCCTCAATATTGCTGGCGTAACGAATCGCTGACCGAAGTGCACGGCGATTGACGCGCCGCTCAAGACCCGGAACCAGTGTTATGGGCTTCAACTCAGAAGCGAAAGCAAGACCCTCTCCTTGCTGATAATAAAAGAGTGGCTTCATGCCAGTTCGATCTCGGGCAAGCAGGAGTTGACGCTGTTTACGATCCCACAAGGCAAATGCGAACATTCCTTCCAAATGGCTGAGACAGTCGATGCCGAATTCCCGGTAGGCGCTGAGTATCGTTTCCGTATCCGTACCTGTCTGGAAACGGTGGCCCCTTTTTTCCAGTTTCAGGCGAAGTTCCCGGTAGTTGTAGATCTCACCGTTATATGTGATCACCAATTGGCCATCGTCCGACAGCATTGGTTGATGACCGGCTTCGGACAGGTCAAGTATGCTTAAGCGACGGTGTCCCAGGCGCACCTCACCGTCCTCATACACTCCCCAATCATCGGGACCTCGATAGGACATCAATGTCGTCATCCGCTCGACAAGGTCCAAATCTCCAATCCGAATTGTTCCCGCTATGCCACACATAGTTGTAACTTTCTTCTAACTATCAGACTTTCTTGTGTTAATCCTGTGACAATCCTCGGAAGCCCTAGACGGGGAAGTTAGGTTTCTGCGATACTCCCGCTCGTTCGTTACCCCTAGGATTTTACCCCTGATAACCAATAACTGCTTGACCTTGAGGAGTGGACCTCAAAGTGTCGGCAAGGTGTTGTGCGGCCACCAATTCATACATAGGATAAGAATGCCTCGACGAAAAGCTTTTTCAAAACCGCGACGCCCCACTTCCCCCAACACCAACAAAACCACGAAAACCGCACGACTTGCAATTGTTTTAGTTGTGTTAATTGGGGCGTTTGTCTGTGTGGCAGGAGTGGTCGCCCACATGGCCCCAGCGGCGGGAATGGAAACAACGACTCAGATTGAACCTGCGCAACCAATGGTGCGCGCTGGCTCGATCGAACCGACGACTTCTTCTCCTCGTACACCTGAGGCTGAGTTCCCGCCGGGAAGCTGGGAAACTGCCACACCCCTGGCCATCGGCCGAATAGCGATCAGCTCAGACGGTAATGAACACGACTGCGACGACATTACTGCCACGGCGATGAGCATTTCGCTGCTGGCGAAAACCGGTAACGCTGCCAGGCTGGTTTATGACGGGCACTCTGATCATATCTGGTCAACGGGTCTGGATGGACTTTGCATGGGAGGAAATCGCGAAGAGGAGATGAGGATTAGTTCTCAAGAGACGGCGCAACTCTGGGGTGGGTTCAATCCGGGGGCCTTCATTAATGCTAAAGCGCAAACCTCCACTGCTGTAGCGGCGCTGGCCGCTCAAATCAACGCTTCTTCGGCTGCTGACCTGCTGTGGATTATTGGCGGCGGTCCCATGGAAGTAATCGGGAGGGCGTTAGCGGCATCCGATGTTAACAAACGGCAATACGTGACGGTAATTTCGCACTCGGATTGGAACGACAACCATGCCGATCATCCTTTTGGAAACGACCTGCCGCATTCAGGTTGGACCTGGTCGGAAATGCAGACTGCCTTTCCCACGGTCACCTTCCAACACCTTATTAACCAAAATCCCGGGTTACAACGCCCCGCTTCAGAGTATTTCTGGTTACGCGATTCCAGCGACCCCAAACTGCGTTGGATATGGAACCGACACGTTGTTTCCGGTACTGAGCAAAATATCGGCAAATTTGATCCGTCTGATGCCGGCATGATGTATTGGCTGCTCACCGGCGGTCCCAACGGTGGCGACCAGAATGCCACGCCTGGAAAGCTAAGAACGATTCTTGAAAGCGCATCTCCGCCAACCCCAACACCGACGCCAACGCCAACTCCCTCACCCGGTCTGAACGTGGCTCTGGCTACAAACGGAGGAGTGGCTTCGGCTTCATCCACATACAGCTCCGCGTATTCAGTAGCCGGTGTGAACAACGGTGACCGTAATGGCATTGGCTGGGGAAATGGGAATGGCGGCTGGAACGACGGAACTAGTAGCGCATATTCAGACTGGGTGGAAGTGGCTTTTAACGGCCCACAAACCATCAATAAGGTCGCAGTCTTTACCATCCAGGATAATTTTGCAGCTCCCAGCACGCCGACGACCTCGATGACTTTTTCGCAATATGGGATCACTGCTTACGACGTGCAGTACTGGACAGGAAGCGCCTGGGTAAACGTACCCAACGGCAGCGTGGTGGGAAACAACCTCGTATGGCGTAACTTTACCTTCTCAAACATCACCACTAGCAAGATCCGGATATTGGTAAACAACGCCATGGCTAGCCACAGCCGCATAATAGAGATCGAAGCGTTCACGTCGGTAGGCGCTCCAGATCTACCGCCCACGCCGGGTGTGAACGTTGCCTTAGCGGCGAACGGAGGAGTGGCTTCGGCCTCATCTACTTATAGCTCCGCGTATTCAGTAGGGAGCGTTAACAACGGTGACTGCAATGGCATTGGCTGGGGAAATGGGAACGGTGGCTGGAACGATGCAACAGGTGGCGGGTATCCAGACTGGGTAGAAGTGGCCTTCAACGGCTCGCAAACCATCAATCAGATCGCAGTCTTTACCATCCAGGATAATTTTGCGGCTCCCAGCACGCCGACGACCTCGATGACTTTTTCGCAGTATGGGATCACTGCTTTCGACGTGCAGTACTGGACGGGGAGCGCTTGGGTAAACGTACCCAACGGCAGCGTGGTGGGAAACAATCTCGTCTGGCGCGGCTTTAGCTTCTCGAACATCACCACTACTAAAATCAGGGTATTGGTAAACAACTCGCTGGCGAGCTATAGCCGCATTATAGAGATCGAGGCTTATACCTCGGGAGGCAGCTAAGAAGCCTTCGTACTCAACGAACGCCTTGTGTCATCGCGGAGAGTGGTTTGACCATCCCGAGAGTGCCACGCGTCAACGACCATGAGCGTCAATAGGTAGCTTGATTTTTCACGGAACGAAGTTGCTCAGAGTCATTAAGACATTACCAATGAGGGAAGGTTAAGAATGTTAGGACGAAGAATTTCCTTTAAACCGCGACGCCCCACTTCCCCTAACAGCACCAAAACCACGAGACCAGCACGATTGGCGCTGGCTTTAGTTGTGTTTATCGTGGCGTTTCTCTCGGTGGCAGGTGTGATCGCCCACATGGCCCCAGCGACGGGAGTCAAAACTCCAGCACGGGTTGAAACTGCTGCGCAACCAATGGTGAGCGCAGTGACGACTGAACCGACGACGACTCTTTCTCCTCAAACACCTGAGGCTGAGTTCCCGCTGGGAAGTTGGGAAACTGCCACACCCGAGGAAGTCGGAATGGATCCGGCCGCGTTTGCGGCTGCCATGGCTAATCTGCCTTCGCCTTCACTAGTAATCAGAAATGGACGAATCGTGGGCCAAAAAGGAGACATTGCGCGTGTGGGATATATCTGGTCGGGAAGCAAATCGGTATTAGCACTTATATTTGCGAGATTATTACAGCAAGGGCAAATAGCAAATTACGATATCACTGTTCCCGACAGTAATGTTCCCAGCGATCCGCCAGCTACATTTCGGCAATTCCTGGCGATGACAAGTGACTTTAACCTCACCCCTCATAGTCCCGGTGACCATTATGCCTATAACAACGGTGGGGTTCATTTCTATGGCACTCACTTAAAGAACAACTACTATCCCGGCCGAACCGAAGTGCAGATGCTCCAGGATGCTTATGTTACAACCCTTGGGTTTCAAGATCCCCTTTCATAT
>JBGTLE010000164.1:0-5087 GCA_041744295.1 Pyrinomonadaceae bacterium
ACCGTTCTATCTGAGTCTTCATTACACGGCGCCGCATTGGCCCTGGGAAGCGGCAGGCGATAAGCA
The DNA here is from genome assembly GCA_041744295.1 of Pyrinomonadaceae bacterium. Classification (GTDB taxonomy): domain Bacteria; phylum Acidobacteriota; class Blastocatellia; order Pyrinomonadales; family Pyrinomonadaceae; genus PSRF01. Next base: position 67 of record JBGTLE010000164.1, read on the forward strand.
ACCGCATCCTGAGTTGCGCGGTCCCGCAGCGTTTCGCAGCGGCGGCTCACTGAAGACTTATGCCTCAATGATGAAGAGTTTGGACGACGGGATTGGCGAGGTATTGAAAGCTCTCGCAGAGGCGGGTCTTGAACGGGATACGATCGTGATCTTCACTAGCGATAACGGCGGCGAGCGTTTCTCTTACCATTGGCCGTTCGTGGGCCAGAAGAATTCCTTGTGGGAAGGTGGGATACGCGTCCCCGCGATAATTCGCTGGCCGGGGATGTCCAAAGTCCAAAGTCGAAAGTCCAAGGTCAATGCCTCCGGGCGTGTCATCGATCAGCCTGCAATCACGATGGACTGGACCGCAACGATCCTCGCAGCCGCGCAAACCAAACCAGATCCCAACTACCCACTCGACGGCATCGACCTCTCATCAATCATCCGTTCCCCTACGCCCAACACCCTTCCCGCAACACCCTCTTCTTTTACACCCTTTTCTGCCCCCCGCACCTTCTTCTGGCGCAACGCGAACCAGGACGCGGCGCTGCGCGGTCCGTGGAAATACCTCAACGACGGCACCCGGGAATACCTCTTCAACCTCTCAATCGACCAACGCGAACAAGCCGAGTTCCGCAACCAGCAGCCGGAAATCTTCAACGAACTCCGCACCGCCTTCAAAACCTGGGAATCGACTGCCCTGCCGCGGCCACAGCGATCGAAGTAGCGAATTTAAGCATGAGTCCCATGCACACTGAAGAACTGATATGCTTCGGTTAGTATGGCGCTGCTCTGAGTCTAGACTTCTCTCTTCACGCCGTGTTACAACGCGTTTCCCAGACACGTACGTTGGTCACAGGCGTTCACAGTTCAACCTTCAGGTTGTTGCTCGCGGAACACACGATTCGAGCGAATTTCTTCGCGTGGAGCTTATTGCGGAATCAAGCAATCTCAAGATTGAACTCTAAGCGCCTGTTTACCACTAACGAACGCGTAGCCTGCGTAAACATTCTTCCAGCTCAATCAACACTTCAATTCAGTCAAGCGAGATCTTTATGAAACCTTTTTACTCCCGCATGCGACAGCAAACTTCCAAACTTCTGTTGTTGGTTCTTGCCCTTCAAACGTTCGCTCAAGCCACTACTTTTTCCACTTTCGCGCAATCGAACACAGCGACAACAAACGAGATCAGTACCGACGCGCGAATCAAACGAGTCGAGCAGGGCTTGTTGCCGGCGGTTTTGATTAAAGGTGATTCGGCGTGGTCGATTGACGAGCGGATGAAACACTACAAAGTCCCGGGCTTGAGCGTCGCGGTTATCAAAGACTTCAAGGTCGATTGGGCGCGGTCGTACGGCCTCAAGGATATTGAGACCAAAGAGGCGGTCACGACCGAGACGCTGTTTCAGGCAGGCTCGATCAGCAAGTCTGTGAACGCGATGGTGGTGATGAAGAAGGTCGAGGAGGGAAAGATCTCGCTCGATGAACCCATCAACAACAAACTCGTCACCTGGAAACTTCCCGAGAATGAATTCACCGCGAAGAAGAAAGTCACGCTGCGCAACTTACTCAGCCACACAGGCGGAACGACCGTACACGGTTTTCCTGGTTACGCAGTGACCGACAAAGTTCCCACGCTTCCAGAGGTATTGGACGGAGCAAAGCCGGCGAACACCGCACCGGTCCGCGTCGACTTTGAACCCGGCTCGAAGTTTCGCTACTCCGGCGGCGGTACCACCATCTCGCAGCTCGCAATCATGGACATCGAGAAGAAGCCTTACCCACAGATTGCAAAAGAGACCGTGCTCGATCCTTTGAAGATGACCAATAGTACTTACAGTCAACCGTTGCCGGCGGATTGGCGCAAGCAAGCAGCCTCAGGTCATCGCCAGGACGGCAACCTCGTTGAGGGAAAGATCCATGTGTATCCGGAGATGGCAGCCGCGGGTCTCTGGACCACGCCTACCGACCTCGCGAAGTTTGCGATTGAAATGCAGCTTTCGCTGGCCGGGAAATCGAACAAGGTACTCAGTAAAGAGTCGGCGGACATCATGACGAGCGCCTTGCTCGATAATGTTGGCCTGGGTTTCTTCATCGACAAACGCGGAAGTGCGCTTTACTTCGGCCACAATGGCGCCGACGAGGGATTCCGCGCGGAGCTACTCGTCAGCAGAGACAACGGTTATGGCGTGGTAGTGATGGCGAACTCTGACAATGGCGAAATACTGCGAGAAGTGTTGCGTGGAGTCGCGCGCGAATATGGCTGGGACGAGTTTCTGCCCGCACCGCATGAACTCATCGCGCTGGATGCGACGAGGCTGAACGATTACATTGGTCGCTATCTCGTTAATCCCGATCGCGTGCTCACTGTCAAAAACGAGGAAGGAAAACTCTTCGCCTACCCAACCGCGGATCGCAGGTTCGAACTGCTTCCCATTTCGGAAACAAGCTTCGTCCGGCGCGAGTCAAATCTCAAATACAGCTTCGTGTGGAAAGGAACGGGTGGCGGAACTTTGGGCGCTGGTGATTCCCAGCCTAAGATCGCCCGCACCTTTAGTGCTATGCAGATTCGATTTCCAGACAGCAACGCGGTGGACGCAAGTCGAATCAGCGCCGAGACGCTCGTGCCGTTCGAGCTCTTGATATTGGGAAAGTTCGACGAAGCGATGGCGGGGTATCGGCGAATCAAGCAGGAGCAGCCCGATAACGCGAGCATTAGCGAACAAAGAATCAACACCCTCGGATACAGCTTGTTGCAAGCTAAGAAAATGCCGGAGGCGATCGCCCTATTAAAAATCAATGTCGAGCTTTATCCCAACGCGTGGAACACCTACGACAGTTTGGGCGAGGCTTACATGAATAATGGCGAGAAGGAACTGGCCATCGCGAACTACAAGAAGTCGCTCGCGCTCAATCCGCAGAATGCTGGTGGCGCGCAGATGTTGATGAAGCTGGAAGGCAAACAGTAAGCGTCGCAATGCGGAGCCTTTGGACTGCGCGGACTTGTCAGCGCTTTGGATTAGCACTCATTACACGCGACGTTCAGAGAAACGACCCGAACGAGCTAAAAGCGCTGACAAGTCAGCGCACTCCAAAGGCTCCGCCGATTGATCTTTGAAACAAAACTCTAAGCAGGGCCTTTAGGCAAGCTTTAAAAAGGATTCTCATCGGCCGACGGCCCATAGATCGACGGCACAGGAATGTCATTCAGTCTTAGGTAGACCCCAAGCTGCGCGCGGTGGTGAATGTTGTGGCTCATGACAAAACCGCGCAGCACAGCCATCTTCGGCATTGTCATCAGTGTGTTACCGGCTCGCAGCAACGACCACGGCTTGAACAAGTCCTGATCGCTCGCAGCGGCGATTGCGGCTCTCGCTTTCGAGATGTTCTCGTCAAAGGTTTTTAGCAGATCTTCGCGCGACTTTGCCGGCTCCATTTGCGGCATCGGTTCTCCCCCAGGCGCGAGATCGAGCGAGTCGTCAGCAAGCGTGTAGATCGCCCAGGTTGGAATGTTGCCCAGGTGGGTTGCGAGGGCGCCCATGGTCATGGATTTCTCGTGCGGCTTCCAATCAAATTTATCGTACGGCACTCGCTCGAGCGTCTTACGTGTGCCGGCCATTTCGAGATCAAACTCCGGAAGTAATGCGTCAGCTATCGACATGATCTGCCTCCGTTTGAGAGATAGGGTTTTTAGGAAGTTTGAGGATAGCGAAAGGCCGGTGGGGTGTCCACTGGGTCAACTGAGAAAGAAACCAGGAGTCCTGGTGACCGAGTGCTGAGTACTGAGTACTGAGTTCCGATTTCTTGATTTGATTGGAAGGTCGCAGCGCAGTTAACATCACCAGCAGGGTAGTTGATTCGAATCGCTAAGCCGGGTTCGGCAGAGACTTGGAACTCAGTACTCAGTACTCAGCACTCAGCACTCAGCACTTTCTTTAAGACCAGCACCTGAAAACTCGCGGCCATTCCCGACGGAAGGACCAGCTCGCGTGCTTCCGTTCGCAGCTTCATCGCTTCGGCGTCTTTCACTCCCGCTGTCTGCCGCTCGAGCTCTTCAAGAATCCCAGCGCCCAACAGAAACTTGTCCTGGCGCTCAAACTTCACGACTTGAAAACCAAGCGACGAACTTACGTTCCTGACGTGGGTCCAATCAATCGTAGTCGTGAGATCCAGTTGGCCCGGATCGTGCAAAACGTTCGGCACGAATTCGTGTCGACGAAACGCTCGCAAACTCCCGTCGCGATAATGCGGTAACTGTAGGAGCTCATTTGCTTCTGCGCCGTAATCGACGAGCACCAAAAAGCCCTTTTCGATCTTCTCGGCAGCCAGTCGCAACCAGCTCTCAATCTCAAGATTTATTTCCGCAATTTGTCCCTCGACCGGCAAGAAACCGCTGGGCAGAAAGTACTGCTCGAGCTTCGGCGTGGAAAGTGAATCGAGTTGCCATTCAAACTCTCCACTCGCAGCGACACCCACATAAAACTCGAGCAGACGCCCATCGCGCACAGCTACCCGGTGAATCGGGAACGCATCGAGGAGCTCATTCGCGAAGAGTAGATTTACCTTCTCTTCCAGCTCGGCGAGATTCACAAACCGGACATGCTTGCCAAACGGCCGCAATCGTGCGGCTGCCAACGCGCGCGCATCGTTGCTGCGTTCATCGATTAAGTAACAACCGTCCTGGTAAATACGGGGAAAGTCTGCTTCCAGAGCTTCGAGCAGACCACTGGCGAAATAACCAGCGCCGGCGCCGGATTCGAGCATCGTCAACGGATTCGTGATCGTTGTTTCGGCAGTTAGCGAAACAAAGTAACGAGCAAAGGTCGCGGCGAAAAGAGCACTCCGTTCAGGGCTGGTTCGGTAGTCACCTTGTCGGCCCCAACGCTCTCTCCCTGACCGGCAATAGTAGCCAAGTTCCGGGTCGTAAAGCGCAGCGGCCATCCAATCACGGAAGGTCATTGGACCGGACGTCTCGATTTGCGAGCGGAGCTTTTCTTTTAGAGGATTCTCAGACGGCATCGAGAATAAGAAGAAATAAG
>JBGTLE010000165.1:0-7108 GCA_041744295.1 Pyrinomonadaceae bacterium
GCTAAAGCCCCTGTGGCCTATGGGGAACTCATCATGAGTTTCCCCGATGCTAGCTCAGCTACAGTATGCCGTTACAGCACACCGCCTTTACTCCAGGAAAGGATCACTATCACCGACTCGGAGCAGGCGATCATCGATCAAGCTTTGAACATACGAGCCAGTGCGAGAATCCCGTTCTGGGAGGCTCTCTTTGCTGCATGCCTGCAAATAGGAAGTTGTCCAGAATCGATGCTCGATGCCGCGGGTTTTCACAATGGACCCGGAGAGTTAATAACGGTCTCAAGCGAACAAATTAGGAGGGGCCGACTTGTGGAAATTGTAACTGAAGGTAAGAGAAACATTGGACTCACTTCAGAGGTGTCCTTAAGTACCCCAGAAGTTTGTCATTTAGCTCTAATGGATTTTCATTGCGGGATCACCAGTGAAAACACCCAAATGGTCGCGGCTGTTTGTCGGCGATTAATGGCAAATGGATTCTTGTTGCTGGATTCTGGAGACTCTTACCACGCATGTGGCATCTCGCTCATGAAAGCACCAGAACGAATTGATTTTCTCGGAAGATCGCTTTTCTTTGCGCCAATTGTCGACTCCGCTTACGTTGCGCATCAGCTTCTTCAACCAATGAGCTCGATCCGAATCTCAAGTGGCGGCTCGCGAGACAAGTCGCCCGAGGTGTTGCTGGTGGATTTAGGTAAGTGAAAAGTTCTTCGATACAAGTATTTGATGGGTGCTTGGTATTTTAGGTCAGGATCCTAAATGCGGCTGTTGGCAGTGGAAAATTCAGCATCTTGTCGTCGTAACGCATGCCATACAGTTCACGCCAAACTCGCCAATGCTACCTAGTGATATGATTCCCTATACGCCAACCACCCTAGCTTTCGCCTTCCCTCACTGACTGACACCTCTTGGAACAGCTTGAACTAAGCGGGAGAAATAAGGAACTGTTTAGGATTGAGACGCCTCGTTTTCGCGTACTGGTTCCGTTTTACTCAGAACCGACACAGGGACGAGGTCAGTACCACCGCGCGGTCGCAAGTTGGTTATGTTCCAACCACGCGCTGTTAGTTACCTTGGAAACTCACCCGACTGCGCGGTGGTACTGACTGCATGATGCTCCGGCTAGGCTCTGGTATCCGACCAAGTCCCGGTATACATTGGAGCCTCTTACGACCTCAAGGAGCAGCCGGTGACACAAGAACGAAGAAACGAAGGCCGCATACCGGTACTGATGGAGATCCAGCTCGAGGGCACCGCTGGAAGTCAGCAAGCGCGCACTGGCGACCTAAGTAATGGAGGCTGTTTCGTCGAGACCCTGGGCAAGGTGGCACTCGGTCAGTCGATTAACTTCAAACTGCGCCTGCCATCCGGTGAGTGGCTGGAATTGGAAGGCGAGGTAATGTATGAATATCCAAACGTCGGTTTTGGTCTCCGCTTTACCAGTCTTTCAGATTCGCAACAGAAACGACTCGAGTGGCTGGTAAGGGCTGAGCGTTACCGCGCAGAACGACATGAGGCAGGCAAATCTGAGAAATCGTAAGTTCACGTGGATGCTATGCTGTTTGGTCTTGATGGCATCGATCGCGGCGTCCGCCGTAGCGCAAAAGACCACTGCAAAGTCTAAACCGCTGCGCAAACCCGACGTCATCTTTGTACCAACTCCACCTGAGACTGTTGACGAGATGCTGCGGCTCGCGAACATCAAGAAAGGTGACGTGCTTTACGATCTCGGGTCCGGCGATGGCCGTATCCCTATCCGCGCAGCGGAGGTCTACGGCATTCGTGCGGTCGGTATAGACATCGATCCGGCCATGATCACTGTCGCAGAGGAAGCGGCTAAGCAGGCAGGCGTGAGTGACAAGGTGCGGTTCCGTAATGAGGACATCTACCGCGCGGATTTTCGAGATGCGAATGTCGTCACTCTTTACTTGTCAGACGTGCTGAATTTGAAGCTGCGGCCAAAGTTGCTGCGAGAACTTAGGCCGGGAACGAAAATTGTTTCGCACGATTTTCGGATGGGAGACTGGGCGCCTGAGCAGATCGTGCGTGTACCATGGAAGACGCTGTACCGAACTGTGTATGTGTGGACCGTACCCAGGGGCGGAAAGATCAAGACGCTTTAGAGGTCTTAAGAACTATCCACAGATTACGCAGATGAAAAGCACTAAACAGGGACGCCTATTAGACTAGGGACAGGGCCGTAGAAGCTCACCCGGGGGTTTGCAGTGTACTCGTGGCTTTGTTTTTATCGCGCCCGTGTAATCTGCGTAATCTGTGGATAGTTCCCTTAGATTTGAGACCAATACAATCATGAAAAAACATCTGTTCAATGCTTTTCTTCTACCTCCTATCATCATCCTGATGACGACGTTGATTCATGCCGCGACTCCGCAGACGATGCGCGTTGATTACTACCATTCCGGGACGATGACGCAAGAGCTTTTCAGCCTCGACAAAGTGGTTCTTGAACCATTGCCGTGGCCCGGCAATCCAAAGCAGAACCTCGACCACACCAATCTCGGCAAATACTTTTTCGAAGTCCGAGATCAAAAGTCGGGCCAGCTGCTGTATTCCCGCGGTTTCGCCTCGATCTATGGCGAGTGGGAAACTACCGACGAGGCGGCAAAAGTTGCGCGGACCTTTCACGAGTCACTCCGCTTCCCTGCCCCGTCCGCACCGGTACAGATAGTTTTGAAGAAACGTGATGCAAAGAACGCTTTCGTGCAGGTCTGGGCCACCGTCGTTGATCCCGGCGATATCTTCATCGATCGCTCCCGGACCCCGCCGCCCGCGCCTTTGATCAGCATTCAAAAAATGGGTGAGCCAGTCACAAAGGTCGATTTCCTGATCATGGGCGATGGCTACACTGCAAGCGAGTGCAAGAAGTTCGGGGCCGATGCACGGCGGTTAACTGAAGCGCTTTTCGCCACTTCACCATTCAAAGAACGTCGCAATGACTTCAACGTTTGGGCGCTCTGCCCACCGGCTTCAGAGAGTGGTGTATCGCGTCCTTCAACCGGCATCTATCGCGACTCGCCGCTGGCTGCAACTTACGACGCCTTCGGTTCGGAGCGTTACGTCCTGACTTTCGACAATCGAGCGCTGCGAAAAACGGCGGCGTTTGCGCCATATGAATTCATTGAGATTCTTACGAACACCAGAACGTACGGTGGCGGCGGCATCTTCAATCTCTACAGTACCGTGGCCGCCGACAACGCGTGGGCCAACTACGTCTTCATTCATGAGTTTGGCCATCACTTTGCAGCGCTCGCGGATGAGTATTACACCTCACCCGTAGCTTACGCGCCGGCCACGGAAAAAATAGAGCCTTGGGAGCCGAACGTAACAGCGCTCCTTGATGCCGCTAATGTAAAATGGAAAGATCTGGTGTCGCCCGGAACTCCGATTCCCACGCCGTGGAATAAGGAGGCTTACGAGGCTTACTCTCGCGAGGTGCAGCAGCGACGCGCAAAACTCCGCCAGGAAAAGCGTCCTGAAAGCGAGATGGAAGCGCTCTTCGCCGAACAACTGGCTCATGAAAAGGCACTCTTCGCCAAGGAAAAATACGCCGGAAAGGTCGGTGCCTTTGAAGGCGCCATGTATGAAGCCAAGGGTTACTATCGTCCGCAAGTTGATTGCATCATGTTCTCGCGGACGGACTTCTTCTGTGCAGTCTGCCGGCGCGGGATTGAAAAGATTATTGATCTTTACTCGGCGTAGACCAGCTTGATAAAGATCGGATGGATTACCGAATCCTGAGTTGAGATGTCGTCAATCGAGTTGAAGGAGTTTCGCGTGGACAAACTATTCCTGCCAGTGCTTTTGGGCACGAATCGGAAAGAGCGACACAGTGTGCATGCCGCGAAGTGGATGGTCGATCGGATGGAACAGCGAGCCGACGTCGAAACGCGCCTATTTGACGTAGCCGATTTCGCATTGCCGCAAGCTGACTACGGGCAGGAGATCAAAGGCCAGTTTCCGGAGTGGCGAGACTCCATTATCGCCGCCGATGGGCTGGTGATCGTCTCGCCCGAATATAACCACGGCTATCCGGGTTCGTTGAAAGCTGTCCTCGATCTCTTGCTCAAGGAATACATTCACAAAGCGGTAGCGTTCGTTGGCGTGTCGGCAGGTCCCTGGGGCGGCACCCGCGTCATCGAAGCAATGGTACCCATGGTGCGCGAGTTAGGACTGGCCGTGACATTCAGCGATCTGAATTTCCCAAAAGTGCAGCAGACGTTCGACGCCGAGGGCAAGCTTTTGGATTCGGCTTACGAAGTGCGGGCCAGCGCCTTTCTCGATGAACTTGTCTGGATGAGTCGAACCTTGAAATGGGGCCGCGAGAACGTGCCGTCGAAGCATCATCCATAAGGCAGGTCCATACCGTTTGGGGCGAGGGTGGTCGACCACAGAGGTCCTGATCGATGGAGATCTGCTGAAATGCTTCCCGCTGAAACAACAACGGGAGGCCACGGAGTAACCACTCCATCCAGGATTTTCCAGCCAAGTGCTGAAACTGCAATCAATGCTGTCATGAGGTGCTTTAATGTTTCTTCAATTTCGCCATTGCCCAACAACAATTCGGCTGATCTTGATAGCGCTGCTGGTTGCTCCGGCAACGTTAGCGCAAACACAAAAGACTGGTCGTGGGTTGAAAGTGCAGACAGCCGCCGAAGTGAAGGCGCTGCCTGAGCTGGCAAAGCGATACGCGATCGTGATCGGCGTCGATCAATATGCCGACACGCAAATCACCACGCTCGGCGGAGCTAGCAACGATGCGCGGGCCCTCGCCAATGCGCTGGTGCAATACGCCGGCTTTCCCGCCGAACAAGTCACGCTGCTTGCTTCGGATCAACCGGCGGAGCGCCAACCAACGCGGGGAAACATCCTGAGACGACTGTCCAACATGGCTGCCGTAATTCCCGCAGACGGCTTGCTGCTGATCTCATTCGCGGGACATGGCATCGAACGCAGCGGCCAGGCCTTCCTGCTTCCCTCTGATTCGCAAGTCAGCAACGATGTGGATCTGCTCGAGCAGACTGCGATCAATGTAGCGCAGGTGAAAGACCGCGTGCGGAAGATCGGCGTGCGACAGGTGCTGGTCATCCTTGATGCTTGTCGCAACGATCCGGCCGGACGCGCTAACGCAGACAACCTGCTCAGTGCGGCCTACACGCGCGGTTTCAACTTCGACACGCGCAATCGCGAGGTTCAGGCTTTTGCCACGCTCTATGCCACCGAAGTCGGGCACCGCGCCTACGAGTTCAAGGAAAAGAAACAAGGCTATTTCACCTGGGCACTGGTAGAAGCATTGCGCGGTGACGCCGCTAACGAAAAAGGCGAAGTAACCCTGGCGACACTGGTCAAGTATCTGCAGGAGCGAGTGCCGAAACGAGTGTTGCAGGATCTTGGGCCAGGCAAGGAGCAGAAACCATTCGCGATTGTGGAAGGTTACCGGGCCGATGAATTGGTCATCGCTGTCCGCGGAGCAAAAGTGGCGGGCCCATTCGTGCCCTCGAACGACCGCGGAGTCTCGAACACCACCACCGCAGCCAACGACACGGCGAGTCGCGACACAGGCGTTAACCTGGAACCCAGGGACACTGCTCCGGCGCTGGTTGGCACTACCTGGTCAGGAAGCAGTCCCAGCTCAGGTGACTACACAATTCAGTTGCTGAAGGACGGACAACTCAACTACATCATCAATGTCATGCAGAACGGAGTCACCGCGCCGCGTACTGTGAAGGGAAGCTGGAAACAGTCGGGCAACAGCGTCCAGATCGTGATTGGCAATTCCTATTCAGTGATGCAGGGAACACTAGACGGCGGCATCATGAAGGGCGAAGGGACCAATCAAGCGGGTGAAACCTGGAAGTGGACGTTGTTTAAGAAGGAGTAGGGTGTGGGTTTGTAGGAATTAGTTCTTAGCTGTTCGTTCTTAATTATTTAAGAACAAACAGGCCTCCCAATTAAGAAGAGATTCTTACGACCGCCTCCAGAAACGTTTCCCTCACAATGGCCATATTCAGTGTGACCCAGGCATTCCAGCCGGATGTTCTGGTGCTCAACTTCTCACGAAAGGACGGCCCCCATGAAAAAACTGTTCGTCACCATGTTGCTGTGCGTTTCGCTCCTCTACTCTCAATCGGCGTCCGCCTGGAATGGTACCGGCCACACCGTCGTGGCGCAGATCGCCTGGGACAACATGACGGAAACGGCGAGGACCAATGTCGTCAAGCTGATGCTCAAGGCGCCGGCAGATTCATGTCTGCGAGAGCTGCTGCCCGCGGATTCGAGGCCACTTGCGATTCGACATCGTGAGTTCTTTGCCAACGCGGCGAACTGGCCCGATATCGTTCGACCCGACGGCAACAATGATCCTCGTCCCTGCATTCGATTTCATGAGCGAGACTGGCACTTCATCAATTACTTCTGGTCAGGAACCTCTGGCGATCCGAATGATCCACCGACTGATCTCTCAAAACCTGTCGCCGCCATCAATGCTGTCGAACGGCTCGAGGACTTCAAAGTTTTCATCGTGAGTACGAGCACGAAGAGTAAACGCGCGATGAGAGTTGCCTGGGTGATTCACCTCGTCGGCGACATTCATCAACCCTTACACACGAGCGGGCGAGTTACCACCAGTCCAAATGAAAACGACGGCGACAACGGTGGCAATGATTTCAAGCTGGGAAACGGAAATAATGCTCTAAGTCTGCACAGTTACTGGGACAAGACGCTCGATCGCTCCGACCCGCGAAAACAGAACGAGAAGTTTTGGGCTTATATCGATCGACTCAGCCAGGATCTCCAGACGAGTTTCCCTCGGTCAAACTTTGATTCCGGATTGAAAGCGGGAGAGATCGAAGCGTGGTCTCGTGAGGGTTTAGCAAGGGCAAAGGACGAAGCGTATCCGAAGACTCTGGTGCGCAGACAAATGCCCGCTGATGATTACAAGACGAACACGTTCCGCGTTTCGAAACGTGCGATCGCAGAGGCTGTGTCAGGTGTACGGCTACGATGCGGATCTCTCTTACTCTTTGAAGTGCATGATGAAGGATAAACCATATACTTTCTTGATGTTCGCATTGGTGATCCCCTTGATTATTAG
>JBGTLE010000166.1:0-7440 GCA_041744295.1 Pyrinomonadaceae bacterium
CGCAGTCGCCCTCGGCGTGCTGCTGCTCGGCGAGCCGCTCGAGCCGTCGATGCTGGTGGGCGGTGCGCTGGTGATTGGCGGCATCTTCGTGTTGAACCGTCCGGAAGGTCCGAAATCACTCTTGAACAGTGACCAAAGCTAACGCAAGGCGATAAGGTGCCAAACCATGAAAAGCATATTTCTACTTCCATATGGGGGCGGTAGCGCAGCGAGCTATCGTTCCTACGTAAATGGCTTTCCGCGCGATATCGGGCGTGTTGTTCCGGTGGAAATACCAGGGCGCGGCAAGAGATCTCACGAGGAATATGCCAAATCTATCCAAGAATGTGCAGCTCTTGCGCTTCAGGAAATAGACACGGAGAGCGAGAGATACATTTTACATGGCCATTGCATGGGAGCACTCTTGGCCTTTGAAGCGATCAAGTTGATCGAGGCGAGCGGCAGGCAGCTTCCAAGCTTTATGGTGGCGTCCGGACGCAATGCTCCAAGACACGTAAACGACTGGTTGCGCCGAGTACCGGAGTTAGATGATCGTAGCTTATTCAAGGAATTGCAGGAACTCGGCGGTATACCAAGAGGTTTAAGTTTCGCCATGGCGCAGCACTTCCTCACCGTCATTCGCAATGATCAAGCGATGATCCGTGCTTACGAGCCTGGTGAAACAAGGATCAGTGTGCCAATACTTGCTTTGGCAGGTAGAGACGACAAAATGACGAATGCGGACGCACTGTCAGACTGGGAGGACTACACGTCGAAGTTCCTATCAATCGAATGGTTAGATGGACAGCATTATTCTATCCTTGATCAGCCGGATCGTGTAGCACTGTATGTAGAGGAGTTTTGCAAATTAGTGGATTCCTTGGCGCTGGTTGAAAGTCACTAACGCTGACCAGCGCTGCGAGGTGATCCAGTTCAAGAGCTGGTAAGAAGCAATCGTGGACCAGCCCGCAACATTGATCCGCGCAGCCCGCGTCGCGCGAAAGATCGCACCGCTGAGTCCGAGTTACTATGCCTCAAGCGTCGAATAGTGAGACAGCGATATGAAACCATTAGCTGTTGCCGCTTGGTCAATGATAACTCCGTTAGGCGAAGATGACGCAACTGTTAATGCTCTCTTCGAGCAGCGCTCAGCCTTCTCTCCCCAGACATCGCCTTGGAAACTGCGAAATGCTTTAGCCGCGACCGTGCCGGCACGACCGAGTCATGCGGCACGTGACGGCCAATGGCAGCGATATCTTGCGACATACGTTACCCGCAAAGTATTGGATACGCTCTCGATAGATATGCAGAAAACACGAGACCGTTGCGCCTTTGTGTTTGCCACGAGCTATGGTCATCTGATCGATGATGCGGGTAGCGATACGATGTCAACTTGGGCCAAAGATTGTGTTCGAAGCGTGGGGTGCGATCTTGATCCAATCGTGGTCGGATCCGGGTGTTCTTCGGGATCCGACGCGCTCGGCGTCGCTGCCGCTATGCTTGATTACGGAACAATCGACATAGCAATCGTTGTCGCCGTGGATATCGTAACCGCGGCCAAGCGAATCGCGCATTCAACCCTGGGAACAATGGCGGTAAGCTATCACAAGCCTTTTGACATTAGTCGAAGCGGAATATTGCTCGGCGAAGCATCCGCGGCAGTAGTACTTATGCGAAGTGAGGATTGCCCTGAGCACAGGGGAGAGTTGGTTGGAATAGGGGCTTCGAATGATGCCTTTGGATTGACTGCTCCCGATCCATCAGGACTGTCGGTCCGCCTTGCGCTGGACCGGGCTCTTCTTGCCGCCGAGCTGACTTATAGCGATTTGGCACTCTATCTTGCGCATGGCACAGGGACGCAACTTAACGACGACCTCGAAGCGAAGGTCGTCGAGGAAGTTTTTGCTAACAATGAAATGCTCACTATCGTCGGAACTAAGGGTGCTCTGGGCCACTCTCTCGGTGCCTGTGGCTTGGTTGAGTTTATTCTTCTCCTTCAAATGTTGAATAGGCAGCTCGCGCCGGCCACGGTCGGGTTAACCAATCCTATCGGCAGCATCTCTGCGAGATTCCCAGGCCCTGAAGGGCGCCCGCTCAGCGGTCCATGTGGTGTCAGCGTCACGCTTGGTTTCGGAGGATTCAACACCGCTTTAATTGGGCGAGCCTGATTGCATAAGCACAGCACACCTGAAAGATCATTCGATGGCGAAATCAAACTCTCATTGTGAAGATGGAGCGCACGGTCATGGTAGTGAAGTCAGCCGTATACAGCGACATAAAAGTGCGAAATAAGCCGTCTTTTTATGCGACGCCGGTTGCTTGGGCAGCCGCGCATTTCACGCAATTGCTGATCGAAGATGAAGGCGGAATCGTGCCACATCATACAGGGATGATCGTGGTCAGCGATGAATGTAGTTTGAGTACGATACGAGAGCTCGCGCGCACGGCGGCGCAAGGGACTATTTCACCGCTACGATTTGCCGGAGCGAGCCCGAGTATAGTGGCTGGATTGCCGGCCCTTGAGCAAGGAATTCGCGGGCCGACCTTGTGTCTTACCATGCCGCCAGCTCACGCTGCGAGCGCTATTGGGGCGACGATCAATTATTGGATTAGGTACAGCAATATAGTCTCGGTGATCGCGATTGCGCACTATAAGCAAGGCGAACGCCGTCATCTATTTAAAGGATTGATCGCCAGGTCGGCCGGCGATGAGTTAAGACAACAAGTCTTGCAACTTATCGATTCACAAACGGGAGAAATAGTGTGACTCCCTATGCCAAAATGATTAGTTGTCGTCTCAAGCTACTGGAGTATCAATGTGCGGAAAAGAAATGATTGTCGAGATTTTAAACTCATACTATGGGAGCACTAGTCTTCTGAAATATTCCGAGTCAGATGACGAGATTCGGTTCCAACTGCCGACTCCCCTCAGCGACACACAGGCTGCCGTATTTCGTTCGCGAGCGACGGTTCTCAATGAACTTGCGGTTAGCCATCGATTGTCTCTGTTGGTTGGCCGCGGCAAATACGGAGTGCCCGAAGATTTCGCCTTTGCGATAAAATCTGTAGAGAGTGTGGTACACAGCATCGACGTGGTCGACGAGTATAATGTTTCGTTGCGCTTTGAGGTCATCACCAAGCGCCATGACACCATTACGGCTCTCAGATCAACTCTTGTCACAAAATATGGCGTCGAAGCTCGTATAACCATAACGTCATTCAATGTCCTCCCGCCATCTCTGGCAAACTTCGTCCGGCGGGCAAGGCAATTCCTGGATTTTTCCGATGTAAAGATAAGTAGGGATAAATCCTATCTCTCAACCGTCGCCGACAACCATTTTAGATATTATCCATCGGAAGATGACAGACTTTCAGACGGTAGGCGAGTCGATCACGTGCCGGCACTAATTCTAATCGATATCGCGCTATGCGTTAACAGAATGGCTCATCAGGGGGCGGTCTACTCAAACATCTCAGCAGAATTCCTGAATTACACCGACCCTCGACTAGCGTTCGACATTTTACAGAAGAAAGATCATAGCGCCATGGAGTTCGTGCAAAACGGTCAGTTAGTGGCGATTGTCTATATAACCGCGAATGTCCCGGTTCCATTGAGAGAGGCGAAGATGAAGCAGAAGTTTTCGCTCTCTTGAGCAGGCGATAGATGGCCGAGTGGGAAACGGTGGAAAATCGCGCCGGCGGTTTCGGGGCTCGGATGATTTCAAGGAATGGCGTTTTCTCGTCGTCGCCCGTAGACCGAACCGACCTTAGCAATTCAGCAATCCGGGAGAAGAATTGCCCGATGATTTCGCGATAATGTCGCCCCTGACGGCACTTTACACGTAGATTGGAGAGAGCAATGAAAAATTACAGCTTGCTCATTAAGCTTGTTGTCGGCTGCGCACTTGTTGTCTGCTGCATATTCGGCGGCCTGAGTCAAAGCCCCTCGTACGGTCAGGGGCGGTCCCGAACTCAGGGGCGGTCCCTAACTGCGCAGCAGCTAGACGCTATCGTCAAACCGAGTTTAGCGCAGTGTTCGCCCCAAAGTGGCCAACTCAAGAGCGGCCAGCCCAAGAGCGGCCGGATCGACCCAGCTTTCGTCATCCCTACCAGCAATGCGCGAGCATTTCCCAAGGCTAGGATTGCGAAAACACTGCATGGGATGTGGCGAGGGCAGGTCTACGGAGACTACAACAAGGATTTGCGCGTCGACTATTTCTGGATAATCGACACACAACGTAACGAGGGGCTGATTATTGCACAACGCACCGGCAACGACAGTCTGGATGGACTGCGGCCGGTTGCAAAGGCACCGAAAATCACGTATCTGCTGTGTGCTAACGAAGGGTATATCCCCAGCTCAGAGGGGGGTTCTCAAATTCACGAGTTCACTAAGGTCTCAAATAGCATCGAGGACGCCCCACGGATTCTGCTGAAGGCGTCGGTGCTGAAACCTAGCAACGTTCGCAAAGAGCGACCCACGATTTCAGAACTGTGGCAAGAGATTGTGGCGTCGGGATATTTCAAATCTCTGCCTGCCGTGGCGTTCGCAGGTGCCCTCTTTAAACCAATCCAGCTCGACCTCGTCCCAAGTACAATTGGGCCTGCCCAAGTTTTGATGAAATGGGACGGAGAGTACTATGGAGGCGGAGCGACCCAACTAAAGTTCACGCCCGGCGTGCCAGTTAAAGGCGTCGAATACACGCAGTTTGTCGGAACGACCGCAACTGAGGGAGATTTTCTCGTGGCGTCGCCCGGAAACGGGAACTTATATAAAGTGGAAGCCATCAGCGGGGCGAACTACGACCTCGCCTTTGATGCCGTCACTTTCGGGCCTTTGCAATGATCGATGACGTGCGGCTCGGACCGGCAGAAACGGAAATAATGCGGAGTCCAACGAACGTGCGCGTTCTTTGGACTCGCCGGGCGTGACAAATCCCCGCCACCGTCCGCTTGTTGTGCGGGTTATAACGTAATCGCTATAGTCGCCCATTTTGAATTCGTTGGCTTCCCAACCGGTGCGCCGCCGTCACCCGTCGCTCCACCCCGCCAGCTCGAGAGCGCCATTCGCCAATACCTCGACCATTACAACACCGATCCCAAGCCGTTTGTGTGGACCAAGTCGGCTGATGACAGGCGGGCAAAAGGGCGCCAGCGTGGCCCGCTGTCGGCGACGCCGCTTCTCCTCGCTTGCTCAGTTTGGGCATGATCGGGTGAAGCATGCTGGAAGAATCGGAAGGGGAGGGCGCTTCGCAGACGCGCCTTGGACGTGGCGTCTCTGCGCTCACGCGCGGACCGAACCGACCTTAGCAGTTCAGCAATCCGGGAGAAGAATTGCCCGATGATTTCGCGATAATGTCGCCCCTGACGGCACTTTACACGTAGATTGGAGAGAGCAATGAAAAATTACAGCTTGCTCATTAAGCTTGTTGTCGGCTACGCACTTGTTGTCTGCTGCATATTCGGCGGCCTGAGCCAAAGCCCCTCGTACGGTCAGGGGCGGTCCCTAACTGCGCAGCAGCTAGACGCTATCGTCAAACCGAGTTTAGCGCAGTGTTCGCCCCCAAGTAGCCAGACCAAGAGCGGCCGGGTGGACCCAGCTTCCGTCATCCCTACCAGCAATGCGCGAGCATTTCCCAAAGATAGGATTGCGAGAACACTGCATGGGATGTGGCGAGGGCAAGTCTACGGAGACTACAACAAGGATTTGCGCGTCGACTATTTCTGGATAATCGACACACAACGTAACGAGGGGCTGATTATTGCACAACGCACCGGCAACGACAGTCTGGATGGACTACAGCCGGTTGCAAAGGCACCGAAAATCACGTATCTGCTGTGTGCTAACGAAGGGTATATCCCCAGCTCAGAGGGGGGTTCTCAAATTCACGAGTTCGTTAAGGTCTCAAATAGCATCGAGGACGCCCCACGGATTCTGCAGAAGGCGACGGGGGTGAGATTTCGAACAGCGCGACCCACGATTTCAGAACTGTGGCAAGAGATTGTGGTGTCGGGATATTTCAAATCTCTGCCTGCCGTGGCGTTCGCAGGTGCCCTCTTTAAACCAATCCAGCTCGACCTCGTCCCAAGTACAATTGGGCCTGCCCTGGTTACGATGAAATGGGACTCAGAGTACTATGGAGGCGGAGCGACCCTTCTGAAGTTCACACCCGGCGTGCCAATGAGAGGCGTCGAATACACGCAGTTTATCGGAACGACCGCAACTGAGGGAGATTTTCTCGTGGCGTCGCCCGGAAACGGGAACTTATACAAAGTGGAAGCCTCCTCCGCGGAAGCGTGTATCGACGAGTCTTGCTATCCAGAGTACTACGACCTCGCCTTTGATAGCGTCACTTTCGGGCCTTTGCAAGATGACGCTGCAACTCGGATCGGCAAGAAACGGAAATAATGCGGAGTTCAACGAACGCGCGCTTGAGTGGGACGTTCATCTGAAGTCGACCACGATGCTGGTTGATGCGTCATATCCAGATTTCGCTGAACAACGTCGGATGACCGCAAGGCGAATTCCAATTTGGATAGTCCGGCGTGGCAAGAATGGACAGGGGACGGTCAATGAGCAACACGCGCGGGTCCGGCCAGAAATGGTTGCTCGTTCCGCAATCCCCCACTCTCATTTGACGAGCCAGACGCCGGCTGCGCCGGCGTCTGGCTCAAAGTTTGGGTTTCGAAAGAAACGATCATGATCAAGTGGCTATTTTGCATCAGCGTTTCGATCGGCCTGGCCGGCATGGTGTTCGGTATGGCCATGGGTATCACGCAGAATTTCCTGCTGGCGCCGGCGCATGCCCATTTCATTCTGCTCGGCTATGTCGCGATGTTCCTGTCCGCGCTGTACTACCGCACGGTACCGGAGGCCGCCGCGAGCCAGCTCGCGCCGGTTCAAGCGGTTGTCAGCGTGGTCGGTGCGATCCTGTTCCCGATCGGCATCGCGTGTGTAAGGCTCGGCGACCGCGACCGCTTCATGCCAGTGCTCGTTGCCGGTTGGCTCACCGTCCTGACCGGCATGCTGCTGTTTGCGGTGATCGTCTATCGCTCGTCCGTCCGCGCCCCGGCGCGGGCGACCACTGAATAATCTGGAGAGGCCAGCTCCCAGCGGAGAAAAGGTGCGAGAATTTTATCTTTCCGTCACCGGTTGGGAAGTAGCGCCTGGGACGGGAAATATCTTCGGCAAATTGTAAGCCCGTGGGGTTTCTCCGGCTAATGCTTACGGCGCCGTCTATAATTGGGACCAGCCGGAGATAACCCAGATCCGATCCGTTTCGCTAATCTCAACTCATTAAGGCAGCGACGAATCGGATTCGGTAGCTCCCCAGTAAAGCGTGGATGGATTGATTTTTGACAAAACGAGAGTCCCGCGCAGACACTTTCTGTTTCTCTTCGCCAAAAGAAGAACGGAAAGCGCTCGTGCATGGACTCTCAAACAACATTCTGCCCGAACCC
>JBGTLE010000167.1:0-3995 GCA_041744295.1 Pyrinomonadaceae bacterium
GGAATCCCGAGATTGATCAGTTGTGCCGGGGATAGTTCGGCGCGGGTCAAATACTGTGGCTGCCAGTTCTGATCGTAATAGCGCGGCGCATAGGCGTCGCCGGGACCAAGCGGCACCCAGCCGATCTGGTTTGCGTCCACCGGTACAAAGGCGACCAGTGCAGGCGCATACGCAGGCTTTGTGTTCACTGCCTCGGGAACCCAGTACCACTGATTTCCCACGTTGGCCCAACGGCCATAATGATAAGGTGCATAGCCCCAGGGCTCACTCGAAACCCAGGTTGGCCCATACGGATAATCGTTGGTCCACTGACCCTGCTGATAGGGAACCCAGTCGGAATCTACGCGTGGCCGCCAGGCTTGACCGTAGCCATCGACGTTCTGCCAATCGCCGTAATAGTCAAGATCCTGGAGACCGGGCATGCCCGAACTCGCATACTGGTAACTCGTGTTACGCCGATATGGATCGTAGTAGTTAGGATCGTTTTGATAAGCGTCGTAGTTGTTGTAACGACCGTCGTAGGAATTCGGATATTGATAGCTATAGTAATCGTCAACCATATAGCCGGCGTCGTCATTGTTAATTCGAGACAAGACCAACTCGGCCGCAGTCTGGCCCAGCAGGGTCAGCACTTCGCCTTTGTTGATCTCGCCGGAGCCGCCGAGGCCCGCGACCTGCGCCAATCCGCTCAAGACTGAAACGAGCACGCCGCCGTTGTCGTCGAAGCCGACGTTGTAGAGTCCGGGCTGATCAAAGTTAACCGCGCCGTTGGGCGTGGCGACTTCAAACAGTTCATCATCTTCCAGGTATCCCAAATCGAAAATTGCCGAGCCCTCGCGAAGCGCGAGTTGTGTGCGATGGTGATTGAGTGCTACGACATCGAGCGAAGTGTTCGGATCAAGCCGTGCAAAGTTGCGGCCATTAAACGCGACCGACGTACGCGCATTGTCGCGGGTGTAGATTCTATCTCCGACTGAGAAGGGTTGATTTGGCGTGGCCGCTACCCATTCCGCATTTGCTTCGTTATTGGCGACGTTGTCGCTGAATGCGACTTCGCCATCAACGCGCTGTATGCGAGCTGCGTAAGGCAGATCCGCTGCGGAGGCGGATTTTTCATTCCTCAGCCAAAAGGCGACGCCGAAGCCGACGATAAGCGCGACGACGACCGCGACGATGGTCATATGCGGCCAGACTTTGATCCCGTTCATAAAGCACTTCTCCTCTGAAATTCACGAGTAATATTGTCTGTTTCGAAGGATCTGGCGGCAATCGGTATGCCCGAGAGTCGTGTATTTCAGCGAGCGGGCGATGCGAAGCGATATTGGGATCAATGCTGAGGTTGTTGGCTGGCTGCAATCGTTTAGGCACACACTCGCAATGAAGCGGGAAGACGTTCGATGGGAGTGTAGACGAGGAAAGTGCCTGATATGGTACTCAGTTCGTACCCATTTAGAGCGGCAGGCGCATTATGTTTTGTGCAGAGCGGAATGTGCCATTCAAGTTCCTCACCTGCTTCCTCTCAAGCTACTTTGATTTCCCAAGCGACCATTTCAACGCCGGCGGAGTTACCAGGGTTGTGATCAGGACCATGATCACTATCGCGCCGAACGTGCTCGGTTCTATAACGGGTTCAACAATGCCACTCGCGGTCGGCAGCATCAATGACGCCCCGATGCCGGCGAAGATCAGCCCCACTTCCCCGCGCGGAATCATGCCGAGCCCGATTGCCGTCCGATTGATGCCACGCTCAAGCACTCCGAACGAGCAGATCTGTTTCCCGATGATTGCTACGATCGTCAGCACCGCTGCGAATCCCAAAATCTCTAAACGGGCTAAGAGTCGAAAGTCGACTTTCATTCCCATCAACACGAAAAATATTGGCACCAGCATTGTGCTGACCGGTTGCAGCAACTCTTGCAGGTCGCGTTCTCTTCGGCTGGAGGCCAGCTTGTAGTGCACCTCATCCAAAACCAATCCCGCCGCAAACGCCCCCACAATCGGCGCCAGCCCAACCTGCGCTGCCGCCCACGACAGGAAAAGACAGAACGAGATCGCCAACGTCAGCAAGACTCCGCGTGATTCCAACTTACGCGCACCGCGCAACAACCTCGGAACCAGAAAATGTCCCGCAATGATCGCGACGATCAAAAAGCCGAACGCCTTGGCGGCAATCAAACCGACGTTGACCATCGAGAGCGCTGCGCCAGTCCCGGCGGCTTTGATCGATCCCGCAACGATAGCCAGGATGATCAGACCGAGGATGTCGTCGATTACGGCCGCGCCCAAAATTATTCGCGCTTCCCGGGTCGAGAGTTTTCCGAGGTCCTTGAAAACTCGGGCGGTGATCCCGACGCTGGTCGCGCACAGGGTCGCGCCGATGAAGATGTGGACCAGCCGCGCTTCGTTCGGTAGAAAATAAGCCGCCACACCCCAGCCGAGAAAAAACGGCGCGACGACTCCCAGGAACGCGACGAGCAAAGAAGACCCGCCGACCTCCATCATCTCTTTCAAGTCGGACTCGAGGCCCACTTCGAACAGCAGGATGATTACGCCAATCTCAGCGAGCGCGGCGATGATCGAGTCAGTCTTCAAGCCTTCCGCGCCGGTGAAGCCCGTGAGCACCAGGTTGCCAATCACGATTCCGGCGAGCAGTTCGCCGAGAACTGCTGGTTGCTGAAACCGCTCGAATAGTTCGCCGCCGAGTTTTGCAGCGACTAGCATCACGGCGATACCAACCAGGACCGTGGGATTTAGGCCGTGATCTGGACTGCCTTCGGCTGCCGCGAGCGCGTTGGTCGAAGGCCACGCGAACAAGGCCAGGCCGATTCCGAAGCGGAAGAGAGACTTGGTGTGCATGATTATGAGTTGGATTACTTCACCATAAACCGAAGTAGCGGTCAAACAACGTCGTAACAGGAATGGCACTTTCGTTCGGTAATTAAGAGCGTGGCGGATACAGTGAAAGGATCAATCACGGTAAGACTGTGTGTAAAGCTCAAAGTTCCGAGATGAGAAGTCTTGTGCGTAGTCTCACTGTCGGGAAGTCGGACCCTGTCCCCGCTTGAGCTTTAGCAAAGTCCTGTTCGGTTGACTCTGCCACTTGGAATTGAAACTCTGGCAACTTGAGGCGGGGACAGGGTCCGCCTTCCTGACAGTGAGACTGCGTAACTTGCGTGTTTCCTACTGAGCTACAATTTTCGCGGGTCTAAAAACCCACTATTTCGCACAGTCTCAGAACCACATTAATTATGACTGTCCCGATTGCTACTGTACTCGTTCTACTCATCGTCGCGTTGATTCTATTCGCGACCGAGCGCATTCCGATCGACATTGTCTCGATCGTTTTGGTGCTCGCCCTAATCCTCACGAACACGCTGACAGTGGGGGAAGCTTTCGCAGGCTTTGGCAATGACATCGTGATCACAATCTCGGGGTTGTTCATTCTCACTGGCGGCCTCGTGAAGACTGGAGTGATCGATGCGGTTGGAAGGCGTCTGCAGGGGATTGCCGGCGAGAGTGAGTTTCTCATGGCGGCGATGGTCATGATTGTCGCGGCCATGTGCGCCGCGGTGATGAAGAACACGACGACGACCGCGATGTTTCTGCCGGTGGTGCTCGGAATAGCCGTACGAAAAAATATCAGCCCGTCGAAATTGTTGATGCCGCTCGCGTTCGGCGCGATTCTCGGCGGCACCTGCACGCTGATCGGCACGTCGACAAATCTTGCCGTCAGTGGCGCGTTACCGCGTTACGGAATGCAGCCTTTTTCGATGTTTGAGCTGACGCGCGTCGGCGTGCCCATCGTTGTCGTCGGCATGCTTTACATGCTGTTAGTGGGATTGCGTTTACTGCCAAATCGAGTACAGGAGAAATCTCTCACCGAGCAATATCACGTGCGCCAGTACATGTCGGAAGTGCTCGTGCTCGAAGGCTCACCGCTAATCGACAAGACTCTCTCGGAAGCGCGAATCAGTGACGAACTCGACCTGACTGTC
>JBGTLE010000168.1:0-4948 GCA_041744295.1 Pyrinomonadaceae bacterium
TCCGCTTCACCTTCAGCCAGCGTATTCACCAACTCGTGATGGAAGTAGTCGTACTTTCGCGCCACCTCTGGTTTGACACGCTTGTCATACATGTCTCGCGAACGATCAATGTATTCGCGCAGGCGCTCGTAGAGATCGTAATTCGAACGGCCATCGAGCACCTTCTGCTCGTTGTAGAGTTTGATCTCAGACACCAGCAAGCGGGCGAAACGTCGCGCGTCCTGGTGAAGCCGCCGGTCCTCTTCGTTATCAACCGGAACCGGCAACTCCATGTCCATGCCGTAACGTTTTCTCGCGGGCGGCGCCGCCGGCTCAACCCCAGCCTCCGCGGGCTCCATCACAGACGCGGGCGCTTCACTCACCGCATCGGAGATGACTTCGTCCGGCTGTGTTTGGAAAGATTCGGCTGGAGGTTCCGAAACCGCTTCTGCCGCAGGCTCAATTTCGGGATCTCTCGGCCAACGATCGGTTACCGGTTCTTCGGCAACTGGCGCATACGACTCCGCAACTTCCGCCGGCGTTTCATCCGATATTGGTCTAGCGACCTCTTCCGGCGCTGGAGCTTCGTACTCGCGAGCGGGCATGTAACCGGACATTGAATCTTGCGTGACAGCGGCTTCGAAACCCGCGACCGACGATTGCTCGCGGCGCGCGGCTGCGGTGGTCCTGCCGGCCAGCAACTCAACAGCCATCGAAGAAATTTTTACGAGTGTTTCCAGTGCTTCGAGATTGATTGCTTCGGAATCGAGTCCGGCCGAATCGGCATACAACACGGCCACGGTGCGCTCGCGCACCACGAGAGGAATCGCAACGACTCTTTGCGGCGGCTCTTCCCCAAGGCGATTGAGAATCAGATGGTCTTCGGCGTGTGAACTCGGACCACCACTCCAGGTATTTTTTGAGTTGGCAACATCGCCAATGACCGTGTCAGCGTTGGTCGCAAACGAGATCTGGCTGATTGCCTCGTCACCGACAGTTCCCTGAAAACCGCGAGCTCGCCAACCAAGACTCTGTTCACCCTTGATCACAAAGAAGGCAACGCGCGGCGCGAATGACGCGGAACGATTGACGAGTGTCTTCAGAATTTCGCCTTGAGTGCGCTGCTCGTCGATGTCGGAGATTGCGGCTTTGACGATCGCCATGTCGCTGGAGGCCTTGGCCCGTGACGATTCGGAAGCAGCGAGATCGATCCCTTCTTCGTGAGCCGCTCTCAAGTGTTCAAGGATGGCGGCAGCAACCGAGCCGTCCAGTTGAACTTCAGTTTGCCGATCCAGCAGGCGCGTCAACGATTCGTTGAGTTCACTTTGCAGCTGCGCAATTTCCTGCTTAATTCCGCTCACTCGGGTTTCGATGTAACTCTCAACCTCGCGGCGTAGACTATCTTCCAATTGTCCGCTGACCACAGTTTATTCCTCCATTAGTCCGTAGTTCGGATGCGTCCGAAGATCTGGTGGTAAGGATTTGCTTGAGACTCTTTCTTTCGCCAGGAACCTCAGCATCGATGCGCGGGGCAAAACGTCCCAAAACGTCTCTGACAGCGATTATGGACGTGGGGTATTAAGTGAGTCAAGAATTGCTTTTTCGGCGTTTGTGCGTTAGACAATGCTCATAATCGTGTAAATGACACGATCCCTGGCCCGCGCCATGACTCGTTCAATCAGGGTTACTGACTCGACACATGACTGTTACCGCGCCAACCATCCTTATTGCTGACGATTACGACGATAACCGCGAACTCCTCCGCCTGCTGTTGTCCGGGGCCGGATACAGGGTTCGGGAAGCCAGCAACGGGCAGGATTGTCTGCAGATGGCTCGGGAGGAACCGCCCGACCTAATCATGATCGATCTTTCGATGCCGGGGATCGATGGTTGGGAAGTTTTGAAGGAGATTCTGGGCGATCCGCAGACAGCCCGAGTGCCCTGCGTGGCCGTGACCGCACACGATGCCAACCGCGAGACCGTGATTGGACTTGGTTTCGTCGAGTACGTTTCCAAGCCGTTCAGAACCGGGGAACTGTTGCGCGTGGTGGGCGAATTGCTCGCTGCACGTAAAGAAGTGCTAAGTACTGAGTGCTGAGTACTGAGTACTGAGTGCTGAGTTCCCACTCTCAAAGCCAAATAGTATCAATTCAAGCCTCGGCGGAACTCAGTACTCAGCACTTTTTTCCTCACTTATACGAAATCACGACATTCTCAATCGACATTGGCAATGCCTGTATCTCGCTGCGTTTGAATCCCGCTTTCTCAGCCATCTGCTCCAGCTCAGCAAAGGTGTAGGCATCGCCGGACGGCGTGCCTCCGAGCATTTGCAAGCTAAACCCGGCGGCATCAGGCGGCGAGATGCGATCATCGTTCGGCACAAACTCGACTGTCACGGCGCGACCGCCATCGGCCAGGGCAGCATGGACTTTCCGTAGCAGCATCTCGCAGGTCTGCGGATCGAAGTGATGAAGGAAGTTTGTCAGCAATACGAGGTCATAGCCACTACCATAGTCAACATCAAAGGCACTGCCTTCGATGGTCTTAAACCTGTCGGCGACAGCCATCGTCTGCGCGTTCTCCTTCGCTACTGCCAGCACACTGGCCCAGTCGAGCGCCACGATCTCGGCCTGCGGATTCTGCGTGGCAAAAGCGAGTCCGTACAAGCCATGGCCGGCGGCGATATCCAGGACTTTGATCTCCCGGTTGGCGTCGGGATCGACGAGTTTTGCCAGCGACTGGGCCGGCAGGGCCATCATCGGCGCCATGGCATGCGCGAACTTCACCCACACCGGATTCTCAGGAGCGGTTGTGCCCCCATCGGGAACGATGGTCCCGCCTTTTCGCACCGTCTCAGTAAGATTCGAAAAGCCATCGCGAATCATCGGTGACAGCATGAACTCGATCATGGTTCCCATATAAGCGGGCGATCGCTGATCTAAAAACATTGCCGATTCCGGAGTCAGCGAATAGTTCTGGTGCTGTTTAGTCAGAAATCCCATGATGCAAAGAAAGTCGCAGAGGATTCGTGCCCCGCGTTCGGCAGCGTTGCAACGCTGAGCAATTTCAGTTGCGGTTGCGTGTTTTTCGCCAATCGCGGTGAAGACCTCGAGTTCAATCGCAGCCTTGAGGGCCTCCGTCCGTTGATAAGCGTTTACGGTTTGGAAAAATAGTTGGGGAGTAAGTTGTTGTGTAGGTTGGGTAGACATGTTGGACTCCTATGGGAATTTTGATTTTCGAGTGCTCTAGCCCGGTGCAGTAGCCCCCGGTGCAGTAGCTCGGTGCAGTAGCCCGGTGCAGTAGCCCGACTGTCAAGGAGGGCTTCGTCACCACTTATGCAGCTTCAATAAGCCAAGCCCTCCTTGACAGTCGGCTACTGCACCAGGCTTACTCTCGCTGTCTGCTGTTCGCTGTTCGCTGTTTGCTAATATTTGATCACCGGCGCATTTTTCTTACAACGAAGCATCCGATCAGCTCGCGCCGGCCCGTACGTGATCGCGGTGACCAAATCGCCCACCACCTGATACTCAATCCCTTTCCATTTGTCGTGATAATAGGTTGCACCGGATTCATCCGTATACCACTTCAGCGCCTTCAGGTTCCGGATCTTGAGATCACGCAGCCGCAGATCCTGATTCAACGTTATCTGAACGTTCACGACTGTATCTCTCGCAACGTTCCAGTTTCCCCAATCTGCCGGCAACCCTTCTTCACAAGGCTGCCGCGCGTACCTCACATAAACATGACCTTCCTTACTCTCGAAGAGTTCAATCGCCCCCTCACCACCAACTATCGGTTTACCAAGCAAGCGCCGCACATCGTCACGACTCGAATGCAACGGGATGATGCCGTGCCACGACTTGGCCAAAGCAATCTGGCCCAGGCACAAAACTACTACACAGCAAACCGCTCTTCTCTTAGCGCCAATCATCAATCACGTACACTCCCCGCCGGCTGTAGCCAGCCTCATTCGGACGATGCATCTCTACACCCTGAAAGTCTGTTCTGAATCCACGCACCAGCATTTGCTGATAAGCCTCGGCGCGCGCGGTGTTCACACCGGCAACCAACTTTGGCAGCGCCCGCTTTGCGGCAAACGATTCACACGCCGACAGCAAACGATCAAATTCTGAATCAGCATCGACCGCGGGCCGTACTGCGGCAAACTTCACATAACACGTGCCTGGTCCTGCTTCCGTTCTTTCGCCACAGTGGCAAACAGCCAGTGCCGAGAGTTTCGAGCCACGCCACAGCAACAAGGTGTCGCCGAGTTGCTGATTCTGAACGGCGCGAATCTCGCTTTCGACAGTCAGGCCGTCGTAGATATCAGCAGTCAACTCACGACCAGCATGCAGAGCTTCCTGCTGCTGGTCTGCGGAGAGTTCAGAATGGAGTTGCGCCGGCGACTCTGCCCAACCTTTCACCGGCAGCGACATGATCGCGGTCAGAAACCGCGGCCAGAACCCAAATTTTTGATACAGGCCGACGTGCTTCTGACTCTGCGCGAAGGTAAACAAGCCTGCGTGTGTCGTGCCCCAGCTCGTGAAGAGATCCATGATCGGCTCCATCAAAAGCTTACCGACGCCGCGATCCCAATGATCGGGATGCACGGTCAGTGGACCAAAGAATCCAACGCTACCCCAGTTGGTGCCGAGATTCGTGCCGATCAGTTTGCCATCGACCTTTGCCGCAAATGTCGCTGACGGATCTTCCTGCCAACGAGCGTTAATAAACTCCGATCCTTGATGAAACTGGGCCGGATCTGGCATTCCCAGAAAAGTGCCGAAGGCGAGCCGGAAAATGCGATCGGCCTCGACCAGATCTTCCTGATGCAGTTGTTCGATGGTCACGGTCATAGGAATAAGACTGCTCAAAATTAGTTGGGTAGAAAAAGTGCAATGTGGACAAGTGCAGTCAGGAAGGGTGGTTTACCCCCGCCCTGCTACCAAAAGTTTAATCTGAAGTGAAC
>JBGTLE010000169.1:0-6426 GCA_041744295.1 Pyrinomonadaceae bacterium
ATACATTAACTTGACTGCTTAGTCAAGTGAGGTGATTTGCGCAAATTGGCGGTGTGTAAAAGTAGCGTCACTTCTTGAGATCTGGCAAGACTATTTCACTAACCCCAAGGTCGGGAGTTCGAGTCTCCCCCCCGCTACCAATAAAATCAGCAACTTACCTTGGCTGTTTTATCGACTTGGGAGTTCCAACCCCAAATCCGTTTGTTAACATGGTTTCTCCCTAGGAATTAGGCGTGGTCACAATTACAGCAACTTTACATCAAATCAGATTCGGAGCAAAAAAAGAAATAGAGAGAAACTGCTGTCGGGCGGTTGGGTTGAATGAGTTGTTCGAGACGAACGAATCAGCGAATACGTGTTTTTAGCAAATCGGCTTTTACTAAACTATCGAAGGCAACGCGCATCGCTTCGGTTTTCCGTGTCACATCTGAGTGCGATGAAAAACTTCTGAGGCTTTCAGCTCATAGAATTTGCGGCGGTCTCCCTCAGGTCCGAGAATTTTAAGTGGCTCTTTCCTGGTTCCTGCTTTTGCAGATGTCTCCTGCGATATGCCCTTCGTAACTCATTCTTCTGAAGAGGTGTTCGGATCGACATCTACGACCTGCTTCCTGCCTTTAATGGTGTCGCTACGGGCCAAGCAGCCTTGGTGAACGACAGCGAGGTCCTCGAAACCACATACGGCCAGTCGATCCCGGGAAGCAGACATCTTCCTGGTATGTCTGTGCCCGGTAAAAGCACTCCGCGTTGCGGCTAGCGAAAGAAAACTATTATTGCTGCAACCACTGCAGCCAACAATCCGGTTGTGATCGCCATAAATACCCAACGCCGCGTGAGGACTCTGTGAGACCACTGATACAGTGTCGTCACAAGGCCGCCAAGTACGACCAGGGCCATCAAATCCCAACTGCTCCCTCGCCACAGAAAACTGCGGTAGGCCACAACTGCGAGCAACCCAAACGAGAGCAGGAGATATGCCCAACGGTAGCTGGAGTCTTCAACCGCGATGGTGCGCTCGTCACGGATGTTAGATTGGTCTTTCATATTTCAGTTCCTTCCAAGAAGAAGAGTTCGTCGACGCGTTTCCCGAGGTGCTTGCTCAAGAGGAAAGCCAGAAGTGTGGATGGGCAGTACTGTCCAGTCTCAATGGAGCTGATGGTTTGGCGCGTCACGCCCGCCAGTTTGGCCAGCTCGTCCTGAGAGATACCCTTCTCAGCCCGCGCCACTTTCAGGCGATTTCCGACTCGTGGTGCGCTCACGGCCTTGCGTCCTCCATCGAAAGGATGCCACGCTACTCGTCAAATGTCAAGTATACTTGGCACAACGCCCGCTATACTGGGCGCTGTGTCTGGCAGACTAGGCACTTTGTAGCCTGGTTGAGCAGAAGATTACGCCCAGCCCTTGGCTGAATGAAGCTACTGTAGGCACGCGCCCCGCAGTTCGCTGATTGTTCGGAAACCAAAAGCTAAACTCCAATGCCCCGGCGGCCGACATTTCCCAGGCTGACCTCAGTGGGAATGGTTGGCAGAAGCCGACTTCAGGTACTCCGCTCGCAACAGAAAACTGCCTTCAGTGACGATGCTCTCTCCTACAGCCAACCCTTCCACGACGGGGTAACGGGCGTTGACTTCCGGGCCAAGTCGGACTGGACGCATCACAAATACGTTTGGCTCTTTCGTCGCCACAAACACCACCTGCTGGTTGTTGATGTTCTGAACTGCAGCTTTTGCTACGGTAGGCGCAGTAGACTTCGCACCACCCACGGTGGCAAACGCGACGTTCACGTACATGCCAATCTTCAGCTGCTGGCCGGGATTTGCCAGTTCCACGCGAACCTGCCCCGTTCGCGTGGGCGTATCCAGAGTGGGATCCACATAGGACACTTGCCCACGAAAGATCCTCCCGGGATAAGCTTCCGCGGTAATGCTGGCGCCACTTCCGATCCTAATTCGCCCAAGGTCCTTCTCGTAAACCTGGCCCACAACCCAAACGCTGGAAAGATCGGTGATACGAAGAAGCTCCTTGTTCGCTTCTACCACTTCTCCCGGATTCACAGACCGAGCAATGACCGATCCTGTGACAGGAGCAGGCAGTGAGACCTCCGAGTTGACTTGCGATGATGATTTCAGTCCACTCACCTGCGGTTGGCTCAGACCGAGGAGTAAAAGCTTTTGTCGCTGGGAGGCGACTTCGGCTTCTGCTGTTTTTAACTTGGTCGCGGCCTGTTCCAACTCCTCCCGGCTGGCGGCGCCGATTTCCAGCAGCCGGATGGTGCGCCGATGATGCTGGTGATGTTCTTCCAAATCAGCAAGCACCGTCAGGTATGTTGATTGGGCCATGGCCAGTTCGTTGCTGAATACCACCGCAAGAGTCTGCCCACGTTTGACGGTAGCGCCCAACTCGACGTTCACTCGTCTCACAATGCCCCCAACCAGCGACACAACCGGCGTCGTGCGATAAGCGTTTTCCCGAACTACGCCCGTTGCCATCTGACCACCAGTATTGTCGCCAATCAGTTGTTCTCCTACCGCTTCGATTTTGATGCCTGCACGATCAACCATCTCAGGCGCGATAGTTAGTGTCGTCTCAACCGGTGTTGCCGGCGCACCGGCATCCGGTTGCCCTGACGAAATATCGCGAGGCGCGGGTACAGGGCGACCAGCCACACTCGATCCGGGTCGCCAGAACACCCAGCCGACGATCAGAACCGCGGCGATAGCTACAACTGCGACGATTGCCAGAATCGCCGTTCGGTTTGTTCTCCGACTGTTTGTGCGATCAATCTCTTCAGAGCCGGATTTCATAGTTACACCTGAGTCAGCCGCCTCTGCCGCACGTTTCTCGGGTTCTTCTTCAGCGTTATTGCTCATCTCTTAACCACGTTTGGGGAAGCGGTCGCGCGTTCAATTTCTACGCGCGCCTGATAGGTGTCGACCAGAGCATCAATGTACCCAGTCTGGACTTCAATAAAACGTCTCTGTTCAGCGATAACATCGAGCAAACTCTTCGAGCCGAGCTCATAGGTTTGGCGTACTACCTCGAGATTAGCGTTTGCTTGTCCCTGAACCCCCACCCGATAAATCTCAGCGGCCCGGGCTGCGCTTTGGTAGAGCGCATAAGCCGAAGCCACCTCGCGCCGCACAGTCAGCTCGGCAAACTCGCGTCGCTGTGTGGCGGCGGCCTGCTCCGACACGGCGGCGGCAATCGCGCCCTGATTGCGATTCCGAACTGGCAAATCCAGAGTGACGCCCACCACGACAGAATGAAATCTGCCCTGAATCGGAACCACCTCTCCGCTGGAATTGAAACCTCGCTGTGGAAAGCCAAAATTCATCAACTCATACTTCGCTGACAGGCCCGCGTTAACTCGCCCATCAGCGCGCGCTTGCGCTATGCGCGCTTTGGCCAGCGCTTCTAACGCACGCGCCGCTTGCAGATCCGGCCGGTCGCGAAGAGCCACTTCTGTCGAAACAGCAACGGACGGCAACGGTTCGATCAAATGATCCAAGTCTCCACGCAGTCGCAACGGTTCCGTGGGGCGCATACCGATAATGTTGCGCAGCTCAAGCATCGCCACTTCGACCTTCCCCTCGTTGCGTTCTCTCATTGAACGAATCCGATTGACCTCGACCAGCACCATGTTCTGTTCCAAAGGCGCCGTGCGACCTTCGGTAACACGAGCTGCTACCAGCCGATACCCCTCGTCCGTTGTCAAAAGCAGATCTTCAGTGAAACCTAACTTCAGCAACTCACCCAACGCTTCACCAAACTTCGCGCGTACTTCCGCAGCCAGCAGACGTTCACGATCTGCCAGCAGGCTTTCCTTCATCTCCAATTCACGTTGCGCGACCAGAATGCGCGCGGAGCGCCGGCCACCCAGTTCCAGAGGCAACATTGCTCCCACCATAGTGTCGTTGTCCGGTCCGTCTATCTGTTCTTTTCGTTCGAACTCGAGTTGCGGATTTGGGCGAAGTGACGCCTGCTGGACCAATCCGCGCGCGGCTTCGATCTCATGACGAACCGCCGCCAATTCACCGTTATGTGCCAGGGCGTAGGCGACGGCTTCATTAGCCGAGAGTCCAGCCTTTGGATCGAAGTATCGAGACAAAGACGATCGGGGATTCTGGTGCGCCAGCACTGCGGACGTTCCCTGACCCAGGGCGGTGTCTATTCGAAGCGGTGCCTGAATTATCAGCGCCGATACAATAACCAGGAACTTCGTAATCATCACAAACCTCTCTTCAATTTCTTGTCATCGCCTTAAGTAATAGTTGTTCAGTGCGTCTGCGTCTCAGCCATCGCGATGTTGCTTTTCGCCGTCCAAGACGGACCATGAGCAGATATTGAGCCGGTTGGTGGAAATGTCTCACTCATGTCTTCGCTTCATCGGTTCGGTCCAACCTCATGCTCGTTTCTGCCCTGCTCAAAGCACGCGCTCGCAGCGAATAGAAGATCACTGGCGTGACGATCAGTACGTGCACCAGACTCGAAACCATTCCGCCTAGCACCGGTGTCGCCAGCGGCTTCATCACTTCCGAACCCGCGCTTGTGCTCCACATGATTGGCAGCAAACCCGCAACCACCGTGGAAACCGTCATCACTTTTGGTCTCAGCCGCAGCAGGGCTCCTTCCATAACAGCATCCATCAGAGTTTTGCGCGTTAAAGTGCCGACTTCCTGTTTCTTCCGCTCCACTGCTTCTTCGAGATAGATCACCATGACTACGCCCGTCTGCACCGCCGTCCCAAAAAGCGCGATGAATCCAACCCAAACTGCGACTGAAAAGTTGTAACCAAGAGCCCACAAAAGATAGATACCTCCTGTCAAAGCGAAAGGGACGGCTAGCAGCACGTGCGCGGCTTCCAAAGCTGAGTGGTAGATAATGTAAAGAAGCCCAAAGATGATAATGAGCACGATTGGCACGACCACCATAAGCCGCTGGCGAGCACGCTGCTGGTTCTCGTATTGCCCACTCCAGGCAACGTAGTACCCTGTGGGAAGCTGCACCTCCCGCGCAATTACGCCTTTGGCTTCGTCAACCAGACTACCCACGTCTCGTCCTCTGACATTCAAAAGAACCGTGCCGCGAAGCAGTCCGTTCTCACTCGAAATCATGGACGGGCCCTGGACTGTTTGAATGTCTGCCACCTGGCTCAACGGGATTGTGGCGCCGGTGGGAGAGGTAATCGGAATCTGTGCCAACGCTTCCGGACTACTGCGAAACTGCGGAGCGTAACGCACGCGAACGGGAAATCTCCTGCGTCCTTCAATCGTGATTGTTAGATTGGTTTCTCCAATTCCTTTTTCGATAGCGTCTTGAATCGTTCCGGACTCAATGCCGTAGCGAGCCGCGGCGGTTCGATTGATCCGGATATCGATATACGGAGCCCCACTAATCTGTTCCGGATAAACGTCCGCAGCGCCGGGTACAGTCTTGACAACTTCGGCGATGCTCCGGGATAAATGCTCGAGTGTCTTTAGGTCGTTACCGAAGATCTTTATTCCAACCTGCGAGCGGATACCCGTTGAAAGCATGTCGATGCGATTGATGATGGGCTGGGTCCAGATGTTTGTTACGCCCGGCAGGCGCAGTTTTTCATCCATTTCGGCAATCAACTTTTCACGCGTTAAGCCCTGACGCCATTGCTCAGGCGGCTTCAGGTGGACGATCGTCTCCGTCATGTTAATTGGCGAAGGGTCGGTCGAAGTCTCGGCACGACCGGCTTTACCGACGGCCCATTCGACCTCGGGAAAGGTCTTCAGGATTTCGTCTTGCTTGCTGGTAATCCTCAGCGCTTCATCGATTGAAATTGCTGGATCAGTGACAGGCATAAACATCAAGTCGCCTTCGTTGAGTGGTGGCATAAACTCATTGCCGATGCCGCTAGCCAGAACAATCGCGCCTGTGAAGAGAATAGCTGCTGCCGCTACGGTCAGCAGTCGATGGCGCAGCGCGACACTGAGAGCGGGACGATAAATGGCCTGCAGGAATCGCATCACTGGATTTGACTGTTCCGAATGAAACTTGCCGCCCAGCAGGAGCGTGCAAAGAACAGGCACAAGCGTGACAGCCATTATTGTCGCGCCGGCCATTGCGAAAGTTTTTGTGAAGGCAAGTGGATGGAAGAGCTTGCCTTCTTGTCCCGTCAACGCGAACACTGGAATAAACGCAAGAATAATGATCGCCATTGAGAAGAAGATCGGCCGACCAACGAGCTTCGTTGAATCCAACACCGTTTGCCAAACGAGAGGCCTGTCTTTTGGATCTACTCCTCTCTTCTCCAGGAAACGAAATGCGTTTTCCGTCACTACGATTCCGGCGTCAACGAGCACACCAATGGCGATTGCAATTCCTGAAAGTGACATCAGGTTTGAGCTGATGCCCATGTAGTGCATGAACAAGAAGGAAAGCAGGACCGCCATCGGGAGC
>JBGTLE010000170.1:0-4166 GCA_041744295.1 Pyrinomonadaceae bacterium
CTCGGCCGCGTGATTCGTGACCAGCATCGCGAACAAGTTCAGGAACAAAGACTCTCGCTCGAGCAGGGCCGAAGATCTCTCAAGCACCTGCACCAGTTCCTGATACTTATTGATGACTTCGGGCACGAACAACACCGGCTGTCTGAAGAATGGGAGCCCGCCCGCCCCCATAATTTCCGTAAGGCTGATCCTGAGCCATTCTGAATCGACATAAAGGTTGCGATAGGTGCAGCCGTTTTCGTTGTAAGCACGATTTGCATGAACCTCGCCTGGATGCACGATGAAGAGCGACGACGCGGGAGTGTGGTTCCAAGCTCCGCGATAGAAGAGTTCACCGCCGCCCGACTCGATCGCGCAGAAGTGAAGCTGTTCGTGCCAGTGGCGCGGGCAATCGCGAGCCACGGAGGTGCCACGATGGATCTCGGTGTTGCCGAACTCAGGCAAATGAGAAACGATAATCGACTCGCGCGGCTTCATTGGTGAAGTGTAAGTCCTTGACAGTAATTCGGGAAGAAAAACGTATCGCGTAAAAGCTGTGTGAAACTAGTGGCTTGGTGGTAACGAGCAAGTTGCGACGTCTCTTCGTAAGCCATTGAGTTTCGCAAATTCAAACGAATTGGTGTTTTAGTCCCGCACTCGCTCGCAGTTCCGATTTAGAACCGAACCGCGCTAATATCTTGCGCCAGCTTCATCCAAATCGAGGCATTCATCATGAATCTCTTTCAAATCTTAATCGCGGCAATTCTGTTTATGACCTTTGGTGTCGCTGCTTTCGGACAGACCGGCGGCGGAACTGTCACTGACCCCGGCCCGGGAACCAGGACTGTTCCAAAGGAAACTACCAAAACTCCTCCCGCCACTTCGCCAAAGAATGAGAAGGCCACGCCGCGCGCGAAATCAAACACGCCTAAGAAAACAAGAGCCACCGGCCCTCTCGATCGTATCGACGGAAAGTGGTGGACGGTGGGGAATGGCTTTGGAGACTCTGAACTCGTGCTAACGCAAGACGGAGCGAACATTTCCGGTCAGCTTAGGTATGCAGACGGCCGCACCGGCTCGCTGACGGGAACCCTGGTGGGCAAGCGCTTGCAGCACAGTTGGACGAACTCAAGTGGCGATGGCGGTACCGGATGGTTGGAACTCAGCTGGGCAAACTTCCTCGGTGGTCCATGGCGAAACCAGCGCGTCAAGGACGGCTCGTGGGTGCTGCGCCGAATCGAAGGCAAATGGTGCCTGGGCGGCGATCGCAAACGTGTTCGAATCGTTACTCACACCGAGCGGGGTCAGTTGTTTATGGTCACTGAAGACGGATCGGAGGAACAAGGGCGACTGCGGGGCTCGTCAATCTTTCTTGATTCCGATCAGTTAACGATCGAAGGGGAGATGTTCTACAAAGGCAACCGCATCGATTGGTCGAGCGGCGCGTACTGGACGTGGTGCGGTCGATAACTTCCACAGATCCTCCGAAGTGACTAATCCCAGCCGTCCATCTATCATTCCTTCCATGAACCTTGCTTCAACGGTTGCGCCAGTTCAAGAACGCGGTTTGACCGTTATCTCGTCGTTAGCAAACGAAGAGAAGCAGGAAAGATGGCTCGCGCCACTGAGATGGGCGGCGTTGCTCGTCTTCGTCGGCGTCCCGATTTTCTGCTTGCTGTTCCCTGCAATCGCGGGACGAGTAGTGTGGACCATGGTGGTCGCAGCTTTACCGCTCTTTATCGTTCTAATCGGCTATCACCGTTGGCGAAAGATATGTCCGCTGGCGTTTTTTTCTCAGCTACCCATCGCGCTTCATCTACAAGGCCGTCGCCGAGCGTCGAAAAGTTTTGAGTTCAATTATTATTACGCCGCGTTCACAATCTTTTTCATCGCGCTATGGCTGCGCCTGATTGCGACAAATGGTGACGGGCTGATGCTCGGTTTGGGGTTTGTTGCGATAACTGCGTTGGCTTTCGCCGTCGGCACAATCTACACAGGGAAGACCTGGTGTAACTATCTGTGTCCGCTTTCGTTCATTGAAAAGATCTACACCGAGCCGCATGGCCTGCGCGAGACCGCGAACTCACAGTGCAGCCGATGCACTGCGTGCAAGAAATTCTGTTCGGATATAAACGAAGAGAACGGATACTGGAAAGAGCTCGAGCTCACGTCGAAACGGCTGGTTTATCTTGCGTTTCCCGGTCTGGTGTTTGGGTTTTACTTTTACTACTTCCTGCAGGCCGGCAACTGGGACTACTACTTCGGCGGCAGTTGGACTAACCAACCCGATCTATGGCGCACTGCCTTTTCGCGCGGAGTCGACGCGCGCACCGCCGGCTTTTTATTTGCGCCGAGCGTTCCCCGCGCAGTTGCTGCGTTTCTGACACTCGCGATTTCAGCCCTGTTCAGCGTCGCGGCTTTTGTTCTGCTCGAAAGATCGCTTTTGCAATTGCTCCGGACCGATGCGGCCCGCGTGAGACACATCACGCTAAGTATCGCGGCGTTTGCTGCCTTCATACTCTTCTACACATTTGCGGGTGCTCCGTCGCTGCGAAAGCTTCCCTGGGCTTTTCCGCACATTTTTCTGATAGTGGTCGTGTTGGTCGCAACGTTGTTTTTGAAGCGTCGTTTAATGAGAACTCACACCGACTTTGCCGAAGAAACACTGGCCCGAAACATTATCAAGCGTTGGCAGTGGTCTGACGTTGAGCCGCCAAAGAACCTGCACGAGGCCTTCCTGATCCATCAGATTCGTACGCAGGAAAAAGCTAAAGACGCCGTGCAGATCGTGGACATCTACCGTGACGCCGTGCAGGAAGCGCTCGCTGACGGTTACGTAACACGCGAAGAGGTGCAACTGCTCGAGGCGTTACGCAATCAACTGCAACTAAAGGATGCAGACCACGAAAAGGTAATGCTGGAACTCGCTGAGGAACAGTCGGCGATGCTGTCTGATCCACTGAGTCATCTTTCAGCAGAAAAGCGGTTGCAACTAGAGACCTATGAAAAAGCGCTGAGGAAGTATTTTGATGGTGGGTCGTCCAGCAATGCGAAAGCGGACGAGAGTTTTATCAAGCGACTAAGATCGGAATACCGCGTCTCCAAAGAGGAACACGAAGCGGTGCTCAATCGGTTGATGGGTGACAAGCAAGGACTCGCATTCCGTCTCGCAGAAGCGGTGGCCCGCATAGAGAATGCGGCTTTGGCAATGCAGACACTGAGGAAGTCGCCGTCCCCAACGCACAATTTCCTTATCGAACTTCTGCACCATTTACGTGAACGCGCGATTGAACGTCTGCTACGCGGGTTGAGCTACAGCATCGCTGACGAAAGCCTGCGCCGTACCCTGAGGGCCTCACTATCGTCACGTGACCGGGACCAGCGATCATCCGCGCTCGAAGAACTGCGCGCCCACGTCGCGCCTGAGATCATTGAACGGATCCTGGCTGCCCACGCCGAGATCGGCGCCCGCGGAGCGATGCCGGCTGTCGAGGATGTGTTGCGCGAGTCTCTTGGAAATTTAGATCCGTTAATCCGCGTCACCGCACTCTACGCTCTGTTTGAGCGAAGAGAGGTTGGTGGCGAGCAACTCCAGGAATTACTCGGTACTGGCGACCCACTGATTGATGAAACTGCTGCAGGATTGCTCAAGAGACTTGAACCGAAGATTGCGCAACAGGCCTCTGAAGTCTTAACCATCGAGAAGGTGTTGGCACTTCGGAGTACAGAGATCTTCGGAGAACTAGTGCCCGAAAATCTGGTTTCACTTGCGCAAGCTAGTCAGGCTCAAACTTTTTCAGCGGGAACAGTGCTTTGCCGCGAAGGTAACGAGGGCGACGAGGTATTTATTGTGCTGAATGGTGAGGTGCAGTTCTTCAAGCAAGACCAGGGTCAGGACAGTTTCGTGGGCCGGGAAATAGCAGGCGGGCTGATTGGTGAGATGGCAGTCCTCGATCCAGCCCCGCGTTCGGCGACCGTGGTGGCGGGCGAGCACGGCGTGGAAGTGCTGTGTCTGGACGGCGCCGCTTTTCGAAAGGCGCTCGAACAACATCCGTCGATCGCCGATAGTGTGATCCGGACTCTGACAAGACGAATCCGATCGCGCGAGCTGGGAGACGTATAGTGCGCATTGTCATGTGGAGCCTTTGGAGTGCGCCGACTTGTCGTAGCTTTGGATTCGACCCACG
>JBGTLE010000171.1:0-14728 GCA_041744295.1 Pyrinomonadaceae bacterium
GCTCTGCATTCCGTAATACCATGCGGGAGAAATACAAGCTTATTCTGAAGCAGACGGAGAAACGTTGGTTCAACGGGATGCGGATCGCGCCGCATGTGTTTAATACAGAGGCTGATATTGACGCCGCGCTCAAAGCGATCGGATCGGAACTCTCCTGAAGTCCGGACCGAAGACCGCTCGAGGTGAACTGCGATCTATGAAACGCTGCCCCCAATGCAATCGCGTCGAGACCGACGATTCACTTGTTTTCTGCCGCACGGATGGCACGTCACTCGTCACTGATTCACTTCCCCTCCCTGGTGAAGCAGGAACAACGCGATTTGGAACAGCACCCACGGAAATCGAAACCAGCATCCTTGCTCATGCGACTGCGGAAAACGAAAGCCGCGCAACTGGCCCAACTACAATACTGCCCCCAGCAATAACGTCGACTGGTACGCGCGAATTAACGAAACCGAAGCGTGGTTGGGTTGCGATTGCTGTTGTCGTGTTAGTCGCTGCAGCGCTTTCTGTCGGTGGCTATCTCTACTTGACCAGAAAAACGCGGGCCACGATCCAATCAATTGCGGTCATGCCGTTTGTCAATGAAAGCGGGAATGCAGACGTTGAATATCTTACTGATGGTATGACCGAAACTCTTATCAAGAGTTTGTCCAATCTTTCGAACCTGGACGTCAAACCACGTTCAGCGGTCTTTCGCTACAAAGGTAAGGACACAGATTTACAGACGATTGGCAAAGAACTGAATGTTCAGACGATCTTGAATGGTAGAGTGGCGCAGCGGGGCGATCAATTAACGCTCAGCCTGGAACTGGTTGACGTTAAAAAAAACAGCGTACTTTGGACTGAGCAATACCATCGCAAACAATCTGATCTGGTTTCGTTGCAAAGCGAAATTGCTAAGGATGTTTCAACTAAGCTAAATGCAAAGTTATCAGGTGCGGAGGAAACCAAAGTAACCAAGGCTGCGACTACCGACCCCGAAGCCTACCAGGCGTATCTAAAAGGACGTTATTACTGGAATCGGCGAACGGCTGAGAACCTTAAGAAAGCGATCCAACAATTCAAGACGGCAACGGACCGGGACCCGAATTACGCGCTGGCATTTGTAGGTCTCGCGGATTGCTACGCAGTTTTGAGCGAATACGCCGGAACTCCAACCAGCGAAACGATTCCAAAATCGAAAGCATATGCCGAGCGAGCCCTGGCCATTGACGGTCAATTGGCGGAACCTCACGCTACCTTAGGAATTATTCATGAATTTTCGTGGCAATGGGGCGAAGCGGAAAAGGAATTCAAACGGACGCTCGAGCTAAATCCGAATTATCCGACCGCGTATCATTGGTATTCAATTCTCCTCAAAAACCTGGGAAGAAATGACGAAGCAGCCGCGATGATCAAGCGAGCTCAAGAGCTTGACCCGCTGTCGAGCGTGATCGGTGTAAATATTTCGAGAATGTATCAACTGCAGAATAACCACGATGCGAGCATTGAAAATAGTCTCAAGATAATTGAACTCGATCCAAATTTCGCTCCAGCTTATGAGTATCTGGCATTGTCATATCTGAAACGCGGACGCGACCAGGAAGCTATCGCTGCGGCCGAAAAGGCTGCCGACTTGAATAACCGAGCGGGCATTACGCTCGGTGATTTGGGCTATGTTTATGCAGTCTTAGGAAAGCGAGCCGAGGCAATCGACCTAATAAAAGAACTGGAAGACAAATACGCCCGCAAGGAAGCGCTGGGACAATATATAGCTGGCATATATGTGGGACTGGGCGACAAGGACAAAGCGTTTGAATGGTTGGAGAAGGACTTCCAAGTCCGAAACGGCAAGCTGCCGGAAATTCGATGGCAAGTTCCGTTTGAACCTCTTCGGGATGATCAACGATACAAGGATCTGCTGAAACGGATGGAATTGCCGGACTAGAAGTTTAGCACCGGAAATCTGAAAGGAATCGAAACATGGCCAAACCTTCAAAGTTCGCGCACGTCGTCTATAGCACTCGACGCTTTGAGGAAATGATTGACTGGTACAAAAGAGTCTTCGAAGCGAATGTGGTCTATCAAAATCCGTTCTTAGCGTTTCTTACTTACGACGACGAACATCATCGCTTCGCGTTCGCCAATTTGTCAGTTCTTACGCCTGACAGCGTGGCAAACGAAACGCGGGATAACGCGGGTGTAAATCACGTTGCGTACACGTACGCGAACCTGGGTGACTTGCTTGCAACCTACGAGCGTCTCAAACAGATGGGTGTCACACCATATTGGCGCGTTCATCATGGCATCACACTTTCGCTTTACTACCGGGATCCCGACGGCAATCGAATGGAGTTTCAGGTGGACTGCGGTACGGTCGAAGAGGCCAACGCCTACATGCAGTCTGACGCCTTCGCTGCTAATCCGGCCGGGGTAGAAATTGATCCGGAAAGTCTGCTGGCCCAGTACCGCAGCGGTATACCAGAGCAGCAACTGCTGAGGATGCCGGAAGGTCCGGCGTCTCCGCTCCCGCGCGAGCACGGCTTGTCCTGATGCTTGGCATTAATCTGTCCGACATACTTTAGCTTGTCGGCGTTGTAGTCGCTCTGGTCTAACGGTGTCAGTCGGCGCGTGAAGGAA
Source organism: Pyrinomonadaceae bacterium (assembly GCA_041744295.1). Lineage (GTDB taxonomy): Bacteria > Acidobacteriota > Blastocatellia > Pyrinomonadales > Pyrinomonadaceae > PSRF01. The sequence goes on from JBGTLE010000171.1 coordinate 2,623, forward strand.
TTTTGCCGCCACCCTTTCATGAAACGTTGCCCCCAATGTAATCGCCTCGAGAATGACGACACACTCGCGTACTGTCGCGTAGATGGTTCGACTTTGATCAACCTCCGGGAAGCGGGCACCATCGTGTTCGGTGAGGTTCCCGCTTCGAGTGAGCTCACAACCAGCGTCTTGCCGCAAAGGTCAACGTCGCCTGAAATCAATCGTGCTACTGGCCCAACTTCCGCACTTCCCGCCGAGCACATACCCGGGCCAACGCCGTCTCTAAGCAAACCGAAACGAACAACAGCTCTCGTCATTGCGATCGGACTAGTGATGGTAGTTCTAATCGCAGGATGGTATTTCTACTCGACACGCGAAAAGCACGGTGCGCCAATTGAGTCAATCGCGGTATTGCCATTTCAGAACAGGAATTCAGACGCCGACACAGAATATCTTTCCGACGGCCTGGCTGAGTCGCTGATCTATCGTTTGTCGCAACTGCCGAACCTGAAAGTCAGTCCTACCAGTTCGGTGATGCGCTACAAAGGCAAAGAAACTGACGCGGTAAAGATCGGCAACGACCTCGGTGTCCACGCTGTGATGTCAGGGCGAATGGTTCAACGCGGGAGTACTCTGACCATCAGCGTCGAACTCGTAGATGTGAGAAACAATAAATTACTGTGGGGCGAGCAGTACGAACGCAAGATGTCGGAATTATTGGCAACCCAACGCGAGATTGCCACCGAAATCACCAACAAACTGCAGTTGAAACTATCAGGCGCTGATACCAGCGGCTTAACCAAACGTTACACCAATAATGACGAAGCTTATCAACTTTATCTCAAGGGTCGTTATCATTTTGCCAAACGAACCAAAGCCGACATTCTGAAAGCTGTTGAATATTTTCAACAGGCGCTCCAGCGGGATCCGAACTACGCGCTGGCCTACGCCGGACTCGCTGATTGCTACAACGGAATGACTGCTTACCCTTATCTCTCGCCCAAAGAAGCCGTCCCGCAAGCAAAGGCAGCGGCAAAACGAGCCTTGGAGATCGACCCGACGCTGGCGGAAGCACATACAGCTTTGGCGAACTCTCTTGCATGCTTTGATTGGAATTGGGAAGAAGCTGAACGTGAATTCAAACGCGCAATCGAACTTAACCCAAATGACTCCGGCACGCACTGGCGTTACGGAATGTTCTATTTGATGGTGTTGGGACGGTCCGAAGAGTCGATAGCTGAAGGGAAACTCGCGGTCGAGTTGGAGCCGCTTAATCTGAATAACGGCGCCAACCTTTCAGGGCTTTATTTTCATGCCCGACAAAATGACAAGGCATACGACGAGGCCAAACAAGTATTTGATCTCGATCCGAATTTCATTGTGGGCCGCTGGGCGCTCAGTCAAGCTTCCATAATGAAGGGAATGTACACTGAAGCGATCACCCTAAACGAACAGTCACTACAAAAAGATCCTACGAACCAGGTCTTCCTTCGGTTTGCCGGACTGGCTTATGCAAAAGCAGGTCGACGTCAGGACGCCGAGCAAATAATCAGCAGGTACAGAGCGATCGCTAAGGGACAGTATGTGATGTCTTACCACATTGCAGTCATCTATGCGGCGCTAGGTGAGAAGGATAAGGCCTTTGCCGAGTTGGAGAAGGGGTTTGAGGAGCGCGATTATCTGTTGCCTCGTATCAAGGTGGAACCGTTCCTGGATCCACTCCGCGATGACCCGCGATACCAGGATCTGATATTACGCATCGGCCTGCCCCAATGAATTTGAAAAGAAGATGAGACAGGAGCTTTCAGCCAACACCACTCTGTCGCATTACCGCATTCTCTCCAAGATCGGCGAGGGTGGGATGGGTGAAGTGTATCTGGCGCAGGACACACGACTCGATCGCAAAGTCGCATTGAAAATTCTGCCGGCCGACGTGGCGTCGAATCGCGATCGCATGGAGCGCTTTGTGCGCGAGGCAAAGTCGGCCGCGACGCTCAACCATCCCAACATCGCGCATATCTACGAAATCGGCGAGAGTGACCGCACGCACTACATCGCGATGGAGTTTATCGACGGCGAAACGCTCGGCCATAAGATCCATAGAGACAAAGCACCACTCTCGAAGTTGCTGAAGTATCTGACTCAGGTGGCGCAGGGGCTGTCGAAAGCTCATGCGGCGGGAATCGTTCATCGCGATCTCAAGCCCGACAACATCATGATCACTCGCGACGATTACGCGAAGGTATTGGATTTTGGGTTGGCGAAACTAATTGAAGGACGCGGAGAAGCGGAGACACGGGGACACGGTGACAGGGAAACCCGGAAAGAGGGAGACGAAGGTAATACGTTGATCGCCGCGTCTCCGCGTCCCCCACTCCCCGCGTCCCCCAGTTTTCCGGTCGCCACATTGCCCGGACTCATCATGGGTACCGTGGGCTACATGTCACCCGAGCAGGCCAGCGGTCTCATTAACGAGATCGATCACCGTTCTGACATCTTCTCGTTTGGCTGCATCCTCTTCGAAGCCGCGACAGGACAGAGAGCGTTCGAAGGCAAGGACGCGTTGGACTCGCTGCACAAGATCGTTTACGCACCGACACCGCAGGTGAAGGATGCGAATCCGCTCGCGCCCGCGGACCTGCAACGCATAGTGCGCCGATGTTTGGCGAAGGAGCGTGAGAAACGTTATCAGTCGATTAAAGAGTTGGCGATTGAACTCGACGATCTCGAGCAAGAGTTAAGGGCGTTTACGGAAGGGGAGTATTTTGGTAATCCCGCTCCGCCAACAACTGCATCCACGCACGGAACGACCCGCGCAGGTGAGGGTTTCCGGGTCGCAGTCCTGCCGTTCAAGGTTCGCGACGACGATCCGGCTGTTGAGGTTCTTGCCGACGGATTATCCGAGGAGATCGGCACCGGCCTTTCGCGATTTCGTTATCTCTCAGTCGTCACGAGCACTTCGGCGATTCGCCTGCAGGGAGAGGCTGAAGACGAACGGCCCCGCGGCGCCAAACTCGGCACGCGCTACATGCTGGAGGGAAGCATCCGCAAGGGTGGTTCCGTCATTCGTGTGAGTGTCCAACTCGTCGACAGCGAAACTGGAGCGCAGCTGTGGTCTGAGACTTACAATCGCGACCTTAAGACTTCGACGATTTTTGCAGTGCAGGACGAAGTCGCCGGCCGCATCGTCGCCACTGTCGCCGATAGCTACGGCGTGCTGGTTCATTCGATGACGGCTGCGATACGAAAGAAGGACGACGCTGATCTCACGCCGGTTGAGTGGCAGTTTCAGTATTTCGCTTACCGCGAACAGATTACGCCTGCTGCTCATGCGGCGCTCAAGAGTCGGTTGCAGCGCGTTGCGGAACGGAACGAGGGGCAATCGGACTTGTGGGCCTGCCTCGCGCAAATCTACGTCGACGAATACGCGTTTGGCTTCCAGGACGACGCGACCTCTCTCGATCGGGCACTGACTGCTGGCCGCCGCGGCGTGGAGTTAGATCGGGCGAACCAGTTCGCACTCGTTGCATTGGCCCAAGTGCACTTCTTCCGCCAGGATCTCGCGGCGTTTGGTCCAGCGGCCGAGCGCGCGATGGCACTCAATCCGCTCAACACCGACGCGCTCGGAATCCTCGGGCTACAGATTGTGCACACCGGCGAGTTCGAGCGAGGCACGGCGATTGTGCGCCGCGCAATGGATCTGAATCCCAACCACGCTGGCTGGATGCACTTCGCACCCCTCTGGGATCACTTCCACAAGGGCGAGTACGAGCAGGCTCTTGAGTGCGCGAACCGCGTGGACGTACCTGGCCTCTTCTGGCCCTTCCTCGTGATGGCGTCGGCCTGCGGGCATCTGGGCCGGCATGGCGAAGCCGCGGCAGCGGTCCGAGATCTGTTAGCACTCGATCCTGAGTTTGCGGTGCACGCGCGCTCAAACGTCGCGACCTGGCACTTCGCGAGCGGCCTGATGAATCCCAACCTGGAAGGGCTGCGGAAAGCGGGACTGGGTATTCCTGATGAACAGCCAACGTCACCGTCGTCAGCCCCATCCTTTCCTTCGAGTGAGACTCGGGCGGATGAGGGTTTCTGGGTCGCTGTTCTTCCATTCAAGTTCACTGGCTCAAACCCTGAAGTCGCAACTCTCGCTGAAGGATTATCAGAAGAGATCGTCACCGGCCTGTCTCGCTTCTCTTACCTGCGAGTGATCTCACGCAGTTCGACCCTTCGCTACGCAAAAGTAACAGATGACGTGCGCGAAGTTGGTAAGACACTCGGTGCACGTTATGTGATGGAAGGAAGTCTGCGTGTTGCTGGTTCGTCCGTGCGCATATCAGTGCAACTCATAGACGCGGGCACCGGCGCTCATCTGTGGGCCGAGACATACGATCGTCAATTCCGCGCAGAGGACGTATTCGCGCTACAAGATGATCTGGTACCAAGAATTGTTTCTACTGTAGCGGACGTAAATGGTGTCCTTCCTCGCAGCATGAGTGAAGTTGTATGTAGTAAGAATCCTGTCGAGCTAAGTCCTTACGAAGCTGTACTGCGCAGTTTCCGCTACTTCGATCGCGTCAGCCCCGACGAACTTTCAGCCGCTCGATCATGTCTTGAAATAGCAGTCAAGAAGGCCCCAAGTAACTCGGATGCGTGGGCCATGCTGGCCTTGTTATTCCATCAGGACTTCGGACAGGGATTTAATCTTCATCCGGATGCACTCAACCTTGGAGTGATGGCGGCTCAACGCGCAGTTGAATCAGGACCATCCAATCACCTGGCCTACTTCAGCCTGGCCCAGGCACGCTTCTTCCAAAAGGACACTCAAAGTTTTCGTAATGCGGCAGAACGAGCTGTTGCGCTCAACCCCATGGACGCAAACTCGGTTGCTTTCATGGGTGAGTTACTAACCTATGTAGGCGACTCGAAGCGTGGACTTGAGCTCGCAGCTCGCGCAAAAGAGATCAATCTGAATCATCCCGGTTGGTTCTGGTATGCCGACTTCTTTCATGCCTATCGGCAAGGTGACTACCACGGAGCACTAAACTTCATCGTCAAAGCAAATTTACCAGGTCACTGGGGAATGCATGCGGGTATTGCTGCTGCCGCTGCACAACTTGGAGATATTGAAACTGCAAGCAAAGCCCTTGGCGAATTGTTGAAACTCCGGCCGGACTACGGCGTCACGGTACATAACACTCTCGCGAAGTGGTTTGACCCTGAGTTATGCGCGCTACTGCTCGACGGCTTGCGAAAGGCCGGTCTCGTAATCGCCGGCGAAGAGCCAGGCGTACATCACGTCTCTAGTGAGTCGCGAGCGGCTGAAGGATTCTGGATCGCTGTGCTTCCGTTCAAAGTCGCTGGGCCAGGCACTGAACTTGAAACGCTCGCTCTCGGGATGACTGAGGAGATCGTCACCGGGTTTTCGCGCTTCTCGTACCTGCGCGTCATGGCTCTAGGTACGACGTTGAAACACTCACCGTCTGGAGACCCTCAACAGACTGGCGCAGAGTTGGGTGCGCGCTACGTGATGGAGGGGAGCATTCGTCAAGCCGGCTCGACTGTTCGTCTGGCAGTGCAACTCGTTGATGCGAGTAACGGTGCTCACCTCTGGGCAGAAACGTTTGATCGTCATTTTCAACCCAACGAGATCTTTGCCATGCAGGACGAGTTGATTCCACGAATCGTCTCGACGTGTGCCGATCACTTCGGAGTTTTAGCGCGGAGTATTAGCGACGCGATTCGCGCAAAGGAGTCGAGTAAGCTCAGCCCTTATGAAGCGGTCATGCGCGGCTTCGGATATCACTACCGCCTTAATCCTCAAGAGCATGCCGAAGCACGCGACATTCTTGAGCAGGCGGTCAAGGAAGCCCCGAGCAATGCCGATTGCTGGGCGATGCTGTCGTGGGTTTACTCACATGAATACGGCCACGGCTTCAACGCGCAACCAGGCTCACTTGATCGAGCCCTCGCTGCCGCTCGGCGAGCTGTCGATCTGGCGCCGACCAATCATCTCGCCTATCAGACGCTGGCGGTAGCGCTGTTCTTTCGCAAAGAGCGGGCAAGCTGTCTTAGTGCTGCTGAACGAGCGATTGCCCTCAACCCGCTCGACGCGAGCAATGAGGCTATCTTCCTGATTACCTTCGTAGACGATTGGGAACGGGGCTGCTCGCTGATCCGACGGGCCATGGATCTCAATCCTTATGTTCCCGGATGGTATCGGGTGATTCTCGCGCTCAACGAGTACCGCAAAGGCAACTACCGCGAAGCTGTCGCTGAAACCGTGAAGGCCAACGCGCCGGGTATCTGGACTGACATTGTGCTTTCCGCTGCTTATGCACAGCTTGGTGAACAAGCAGCCGCCCGCAACGCCCTGAGTAACCTGCTCGTTGAAAATTCTGCTGAATCAGCACGGGAGCTGCTAACGAAATGGTTCAACTCGGATCTTGTCGACAGCTTGGAAGAAGGTTTGCGCAAGGCAGGGATCGAGCTGGCAGCCGACAAGAAGGTCGCGTTCCCGCAGTAAATTTGAACTAGATGAGTGAAGAACTATCAGCCAACACCACTCTCTCGCACTACCGCATCGTCTCCAAACTCGGCGCTGGTGGAATGGGTGAGGTGTACCTGGCCCAAGACACAAAGCTCGATCGGAAAGTCGCGCTGAAGATTCTGCCTGCCGACGTCGCATCAAAACGGGATCGCATGGAGCGGTTCATTCGCGAAGCCAAATCGGCCGCTGCGTTGAGTCATCCGAACCTTGCCCATATTTACGAGATTGGCGAGAGCGATGGGACTAACTTCATTGCGATGGAGTTTGTGGATGGCGGCACGCTACGCGAGAAAATACATCTTGAGCTCACCGAACTCAGAAAACTGTTGCGGCATTTGCAACACGTCGCTGAAGGACTTGCCAAAGCCCATGCTGCCGGCATCGTGCACCGAGATCTTAAACCCGACAACATCATGATCACGCGTGACGGACACGCAAAGATTCTCGATTTCGGTCTGGCGAAACTAATTGAAGGACGCGGGGACGGAGAGACACGGGGACTCGGGGAAGAGCACGAGACTCTGATCGCCGCGTCACCGCGTCTCGCTGTTTCCCCTTCCGGCACATCTCCCGGTCTCATCATGGGCACGGTCGGCTATATGTCTCCTGAGCAGGCGCAGGGCAAGACAAACGAGATCGATCAGCGCTCCGACATCTTCTCGTTCGGCTGCATTCTGTTTGAAGCCACGACGCGCAAGAAACCGTTTGCAGGCGATTCAATCGTTAAGACGTTGCATAGTTTGATCTATGAGCCGGCGCCTCAAATCAAGGACCTGAATCCAGCGGCGCCTGGTGAATTACAGCGCATCATTCGTCGCTGTCTGGCGAAGGACAAGGAAGAGCGATACCAGAGCATTAAGGAAGTCGCGATCGAGTTAAAGGAGTTGCGTCGTGAGTTGGAGACGACTGCCGACATAGACACCACCGTGCCGCCGCCCACCAGTACGGCCAGCGGGGCCAGCACTGATAGTGGTTCAACCTTCAATTCAACGACAGCAGTATCTGCATCGATGCCGCCGGCGCTCTCAAGCGCTGAGTTTGTAGCGCAAGGGCTCAAGCGTCACAAACTCGCCGTCGCGATCGCGTTGGTGATTTCGCTTGGCGCCCTGGCGCTGTTTGCGTACTACCTTCGCGCGGGCAAGGGCGAAGTAGCAATCGACTCGATTGCGGTGCTGCCGTTTCAGAACAAGAGTTCAGACGCAGATACGGAATACCTTTCCGACGGTCTGACAGAATCGCTAATTTATCGTCTTTCGCAACTACCGAACCTGAAAGTCAGTCCGACGAGTTCGGTCTTTCGCTACCAAGGAAAGGACACTGACATAACTCAGATCGCCAAAGAGCTAGAGGTTGATGCGGTAATGTCCGGGCGTGTTTCTCAACGCGGCGAAGAGCTGACGATAAGCGTCGAACTGGTCGACGCCAGAACCAAAAAACTAATCTGGGCCGAACAGTATGCCCGCAAGATGTCGGATCTGCTGGCAACCCAGCGTGAGATCGCCACCACCATCGCCCAAAAGCTGGAACTCAAACTGTCAGGCAACGATGCAAAAGGCATCACCAAACGCTATACCGACAGCAACGAAGCCTATCAACTCTACATGAGAGGCCGCTTCCACTTTACCAAGCGAACAAAAGACGACATCCAACGTGGAATCGACTCTTTCCAGCACGCGATAAAACTCGACCCGAACTTTGCCCTCGCATATGCAAGGATTGCCGAATCGTACGTAAGCATGCCGGCATATCCCTATCTCACGCCGAAGGAGGCTATTCCGCAAGCTAAGGCGGCGGCGAAGCGAGCCTTAGAGATCGATCCGACACTCGCCGAAGGCCATACGTTTTTGGCATATGCTTTCGCGATTTACGATTGGAATTGGGAGGAAGCTGAACGCGAATTCAAACGCGGGATCGAGCTTGATCCAAACAACTCCCCTGCACATTTTCGATACGGACAGATCTACCTTGCACCGATGGGACGATCGGATGAGGCAATTGCGGAGATAAAGAAGGCACTGGAAATCGAACCGCTTGATCTGAATATGGGTGGAAATCTTTCATGGGCTTATTTCTCTGCCCGGCGGTATGACCAGTCGTTAGAGCAAGGCAAAAAGACTTATGAACTCGATACGAATTTTGTTACGGCGCGCTGGAACGTAAGTAACGCCTACATCGGAAAAGGAATGTACGCGGAGGCCATAGCGATAAATGAAAAGGCACTGCAGACGGATCCTGCGAATCAATTTGTCCTTCATTCTCTGGGCTACGCCTACGCAAAATCCGGCCGGCGCAATGACGCAGATGAAGTCATCAAAAGATTCAAGGAGATCGCCAACACGCAGTATGTGATCTCTTACTGGGTTGCCAGTATCTATGCCGCACTCGGCGACAAGAATAAAGCCTTCGCCGAACTCGAAACTGCTTTTTCAGAACGCGACTTCTATTTGCATCGGTTGAGGGTGGACGGGTTTTGGGATCCACTCCGCGACGACCCGCGCTTTAAAGATATGCTAAGGCGGCTGAATCTGCCTGAATGAATTCCATTCTCCAGTGGCAATGAAGTGAGTCCCGCAACGCGATAGCGTCGGGTGGTTGTTTAACCCTCGGATACTTTGATTGCATCCAGACCCGACGCACCGCGTTTCGGTACTGACTTCATTGCCCTGAGAAGCATCATGAAACGAAGATTCACAAGCCTGGTATTTCTGCAAACGCTGGTTTCGCCGAGAGCGACACCTTTACAGTCTTCAAGATGAACTCTTTAACTTGCCTGCTTCTTTCGATTGCTCTCCTCTTACCCGTGTCCGGGCAGTCACCCGTGCCGATTGAGAAGGAACCGCGGCACCGTCTCAAATTTGAGAATAAGTATGTGCGCGTGTTCGACGTCTTCATCCCTCCGCATGACACGTCGCTCTTTCACACCCACGTATACGACGGCTTTAGCATAAGGCAAACGGATGCCCGCATCCGGGATGAGGCACTGAGTGGGACACCGGAAGATTTAACGGTGAAGCGCGGCGCCGTGAGTTTCGGTTACCGCCCCAGCCCGATCACGCACAGAGTCAGCAACATCGGCAGCACTCCCTTTCACAACATCTTCGTTGAGGTCTTACCGTCAGCAGGTATGTCGCCCAGCGCGCCGCTGCCGGAACTCCCAGCGGCCCATCCGCTCGTCCTGGAGAATGAGCGCGTGAGGATATCGCGGCTAGTTCTCGGCCCGGGACAATCAACCGAACTGCACACGCACACGCTCCGTGGCCTGGTCGTTGCCGTCTCGGAGGCGCGGATCGCTATCCAGGTTCCGGGGGCAAAGCTCAGGACAGTGAAGTTCAAGCCCGGTGACACTCATTGGAACGAGGGCGGGACGAAACACACATTGAAAAACGTCGGTTCCACCACCTTCGAGGCTGTGGAGATCGATCTGAAAAGTTAAGAGGAGCGAAGAACTATGAGAGTGAACTCTGCAGCAAGGCTGTCTGTGGCCTTTACCATATTCGTTGTCTTCACTGTCGGCGCCCAAGCCCAGCAAAAGCCTTGTTTGACCGCTTCCAAGTTTGGGCCAGACGATCAGATCGGGAATCTTAACTACGTCACGCCGGAAAAGACGCTTGCCGCAAGCAAACTGATCACAAAGGGCAAGGCATATCGCCTCGGCGTCGAAACGAATAAGAACACGCCCGCGTTCGGCACTCGCACCTTTTCGATAACGGTATTGCAACCGGACCAGGCGGGAGGAGCTTCCCTCGGTCCAACCAGGACTACTTACAATGACGACATCATCAGCGGTTGGGTCGGTGTAGGTTCCCAGATTGATGGCTTCGGCCACATTGGCATGGACAATCTTTATTTCAACTGCAACAAAGCCGCTGATTTTACGATGCCCGACGGCCTCAAGAAGCTGGGCATCGAGAATGTGCCGGCGGTCGCAACGCGCGGGGTGCTGCTCGATATGGCTGGCTACTTCAATACCGATATGGTGAAGGAAGGAACAGCTTTCAACCGAGCGGAAATTGAAGGAGCGATGAAGCGGCAGCGCATCCAATCCATCGGCAGAGGCGACGTTGTGCTTTTCTACACCGGCTGGCAGAAGCTGGCGGGCAAAGACAATAAACGGTTCATTTCTGTCAACCCAGGGCTTGGACGTGAAGGGGCCAAATATCTCGCTTCCCTGGAAGTGGCAATGGTGGGAGCCGACACGGCGAACTTTGAGGTGATCCCGTTCGAAAATGGCGCCGGCCTCTACGAGGTTCATCAGATCCTGCTTGCCCTAAACGGCATTCACATACTTGAGAACATGAATACCGAGGAGCTGGTAAAGGATCAGGCCTGGGAATTCCTGTTCACACTCGGCCCAGCTCGGATTACGGGTGGTGTGCAGGCAATCATTAATCCGATCGCGATTAAGTAGTTCCATGCTCGCCGAAGAATTCGCGGGCGGCGGAATCGGGCAGTGATTAGCGTTCAAGCAAAGAAGAGAGGCATAGCTTATGAAGCGAGGAATTCATTTGATCGCCGGTATGGCAATCGGTGCTTTGCTGGCAACCGTGTCTTTTGCGATTTCAGCGGGAAAGACTTCGTCACAGGACCCCGCCAAGCAATCGCCCCAGTATTACAAAGTCTTGCTGGAAAACGACGAGGTGCGAGTATTCGAATACCGCCTCAAACCGGGCGAAAAAGAGCCGATGCATACGCATACGCCCGGACTCCTGTACATCTTCGGCGATGCCAAACTGAGAACAACTTACCCCGATGGTCGAACTGAAGAAAGCGCGGGCGGCGCCGGAGAAGCTCATTGGCGCAAGCCAGTAACGCACGCCATTGAGAACATTGGAAATACCGAAGCGCATGCATTGGCTGTTGATGTCAAAAAACCTTGCAAGCAATAGCGGCGGCTCTAGACTACTTCAAATTGGAGGTCAGGAATTCACATGCCTGAGGAGCAGTCGATTCGCCAGTTAGCCGAAGGTTACGCTGCAGCTTGGTGTAGCCAGAACGCTGCCAGTGTCGCCGCCTTCTATGACGAGAATGGCTCGTTAAGCGTCAATGAAGATGCACCTGCTGTCAGTCGTGAAGCAATCACCCACGTGGCCCAGGGGTTCATGACCGCGTTTCCTGATATGCAGGTCGTAATGGATGACCTGCGCGTAGAGGATGACGGCGCGTTTTTTCACTGGACTCTGACCGGTACCAACACTGGCCCTGGCGGGACAGGCCGACCCGTGCGAATCAGTGGGTTCGAAATCTGGGAACTCGGCAGCACCGGACTCATCGCTAATTCGCGCGGCCACTTTGATAGTGACGAATACAGCCGTCAACTCGGCGCCTAAGATTTTGCGAACGACTAAGACAAGATGACGAACGATCTAACACCCAACACGACGTTGCCATCGTTCTTAATTGGACCGGCGGAATTGAAGAAGTAGCTTCGGCGTTGCGCATTTTCACTTGATCCGCACAACGCTGAAGCTCTCTCCTTCTACTCGATGTTTCTTGGCTTTGAAGAGCGTTTTGACGAGGCGATAACTCAGGGTGGGCGTGCCCTTGCAATTGATCCTCTTTCGATGCTTATCAACATGAATGTCG
>JBGTLE010000172.1:0-7199 GCA_041744295.1 Pyrinomonadaceae bacterium
GTTGGCGTTCAGGAAAGGTTCAATTTCACGGTAGATCTCGGTGACCAGTTGTTCAACCGCTTGTTCTTCCGCGCCCGCCCCAAGCCGAGTGTAGACCGCGCGCGTAATTCGGTAGATCAGATCTTCGTTGGCCATGAAAAACGGAAAGCGAGTTTCTAGTTTCGAGTTTCTAGTTTCAAGTCCTTGTTGGGAAGGAGCGAAGTTTCAATTTTCGATTCCTCACTGATATTTGCAAAGGCTTAGCGTTATTTCTGTATTTGCGGTTTAAGGTTCAACTGCCCAGCAACTTGAAACTAGAAACTCGAAACTAGAAACGGTTCTTACCTTCCCCCATTGTCCCGCGCGAGTCTGACCGCGGCTTCGCGCATCTCATCTGAGACAGGTTCAGTAATATCAACCCGATCGACGATACCTACCACCGCAGCTTCAATCGACATGTCCTGATTTCCGATCGCAGTACGCGCTGCCTTTCCATACGCGCACATCACCATCTCGCCGGTACCGGCGCCTAAACGATCAGCAACCACTACGATGTTACGCGTCGGCTCTTTGTCGAGATCGTACGGATGAACGATCAGAAACCGCACACCTTCGAGGTCAGGCGACTTCTTCGTTGACCAGACTGTGCCGACGACTTGAGCTAGGAACATTGAAGTTTCGAGTTTCGAGTTTCGAGTTTCCAGTTGCAGTTTTAGCTTGCGGTTAAGCGGTTTCGGCTCGAACTCAAAGACGCATGTTTTGAGAACTTGAAACTCGAAACTTGAAACTGGAAACTTCTTTAAGTCTTAGCAAACACTTCAACGGGATCGCCGATATCGCGGGCCGCTGGAGTGATGATTGTTTTTGAGTTGATGTAAATTTTTTCGCCTTTCTGGATCGCACGTTTCACATCGTCTTCGCTGACGAAGTCTGTTGCCGTGCGTCCATTACTGGCGGCGGTCTTAGTCTCACGGCCGCCACTCGCTACGGTCTCACCATTTGCCCTCGGATTGGCGTTAGTCCTTCCGCCATCGCCGGAACTGTTCGGCGCACGATACATGCTTCCAGCTTCGGGTTCTGCAACCGCAGCTTTCGGGGGAGCTACGGTTTCTTCAACCGATCGTCCTGCCAGAAAACGATCAACGATAGCCGCAATCTCACGACGATCGATCTTGCCACCGGGGCCGGCAACTGGTTGACGAGCAGGCGCCGCAGGCTGCGGTGTCGCTGAGGCAGTCGGTTGTGTCGCAACTGCCGGTCGAGTGCTCTTCACCGGCCTGGTTTCAAAAGCCACGCGTTTGATATCCATGAGATGAAGCGGCGAAACATTGTCCGACGTGACGTTACCGCCCCACGAACCGCAACCCAACGTCATCGATGGGGGCAACGCGGTCGAGAAACCAATCGCTCCGTGCGTCGTCGGTGTGTTCACAGTCACACGCGAGGCCGGCATCTCCGCGCCGAACTTGATCGCTGCTTCTCTTGAGCGAGTGTGTATGCCGGCTGTATGGCCCATGCCGCCATAACTAAGCACTTCATAGCTTCGCTCGGCGCCGTGCGCGAGTCCATCGACCACGTAAAACGCCAGAATCGGGGAAAGCTTCTCCATCGACAGCGGAAAATCGCGACCGACGCCCGCCACGTCTGCAAGCAGGCAACGAGTATTCGGCGGTACGGCGATACCTGCCAGCTTGGCGATCATCTCCACTGACCTGCCGACAATCGCAGGATTCAACGAGCGCTGCGGCGTCGCGACGATTTTTCCCAGTTGGACCGCTTCTGCGGATGAAACAAAGTGTGCTCCCTGCAGTTTGAATTGTTCGCGTACGGCTGCCTCAACCGGTGCGTCGCAGACCACTGCTTGCTCAGAAGCGCAGATCGTTCCGTTGTCAAAACACTTGCCCGTCAGAATGTCCTGCACTGCTTTGGGAACATCCGCGGTTCTTTCAATGAAGACCGGCACGTTTCCCGGACCAACCCCGAACGCAGGTTTGCCTGACGAGTAGGCCGCGCGCACCAGACCAATGCCGCCAGTCGCAAGAATTACGGCGGTTTGCTTGTGCTTCATCAAAGCCTCGGTGCCTTCGATGGTCGCCGTCGTCATGCAAGCGATGGCGTCCGCCGGCAGTCCTTCTTTGACCGCCGCATCGCGCATCACACGAACCGTTTCGTTGATGCACTTCGCCGCCGAAGGATGCGGTGACAACACAATAGCGTTTCGCGACTTGATCGCGATCAGAACCTTGAATATTGCCGTTGAGGTTGGATTCGTGGAAGGAATAATGCCCGCAACGACGCCACGCGGACTGGCAATTTCAACAACGTCTTTCGACTCTGAGACAACTCCTACCGTGCGCAATCCGCGGAAGTAGTTCCAAACGTCTTCCGCGGCAAAGCGGTTCTTCTCTTGCTTGTCACGGGCGACGCCATAGCCGGTTTCTTCAACTGCCATGGCGCCGAGCCGAGCGGCTTCACGCAAAGCAGCATTTGCCATCGCTTCGCAGATCCGATCAATCTTTGCCTGCTCGTAGCGCGAGATCTCAAGTTGGGCCTTGTGGGCGGCCTCGACAAAATCTCGCGCCTGTTGCACCGAAACAAGGTCCTTATCGACCGACATGATTGAACCTCCACCCAAAAGTCAACTTCCAGTTTTACTTTTTCAGCGACTGGCTGCCGGCGACTGGAAGTTAGCAACCTATCGGGCTCGCTCCTTATTGGCCTCGCGCGTTCCCTGCGCGGCCCGGCCTTCTTCTCCCTGGCCCAATTGGCCTCGTGCTCCACCCTGCAGCGCATGCTCGTCCGGACTGAGTCCGGTCCGTCCGTCTACAGGTAAAACTCGCTCAACCTCGGCATGTGGCCTGGGGATGACGTGGACGCTGATCAACTCGCCTACTCTTCGGGCCGCCGCTGCACCGGCATCCGTTGCCGCCTTCACGGCTCCAACATCGCCGCGTACAAAAATCGTTACATAACCCGCCCCGATGTATTCCTTTCCAAGCAATTGCACATTGGCGGCTTTCACCATGGCATCGGCTGCTTCGACTGCTCCGACGAAGCCTTTGGTCTCTACCATTCCGAGCGCTTCTAAGGGCATGCCCATATCCTCACTTTTCTGATTGTAGGAGTTAAAATTCAGTTGTTCGGTGACGGCGTCAACGTATCACCGCGGGCGACCCAAAGCAAGTTTCGAGTTTCAAGCTTCGAGTTTCAAGCTCAAACTTGTTCGCGTTCACCAGAGGCGAAAAATATCGTGCTCCAACTGGAAACTTGAAAATCTGAAACTCGAAACTTTCTATTGCCCGAGTTTGACACCGTTTAGCACCGCGAGCTATATTGCGCCAACAAATAAGTTGTTCTTTCAGAAGGGGCTTTTGCAGATCTGCGACGCTCAGGATCGAATCTGGATACTCCCGCACAGCATCGCAAACGTAATCAACCTACCGAAGCAGGCCGAAGGGCTCACGCGGATTGGTAATGGCAGCTACCATTGGCGAACAGTTGCGACTCGCACGTGAGGAGCGTGGCATTGGCTTACGTGAAATCTCAGATCAGACCCGCATTTCAATTCACTATTTAGAAGCAATCGAAACCAACGACTACAAGCGTCTCCCCGGCGGCATTTTCAATCGGAGTTTCGTAAAGGCCTACGCAAAATGCGTAGGTTATGACGAGAAGAAGGCACTCGAAGGCTACACGCTTTTCCTTCGTGAACAGGGTGAGTCGACAGATGAAGTCGCAACCACACCCCATCAATCAAAGGTATACACAGACACACCGGCAACACGATCGCCGGTGTTGACAGTCGCTTTGGCCATCCTGATTTTGGCGGTGCTGACATTCTTAGCTTTGGGTGCGCTCTATTGGGTGCAGGCGGATTGATCTCAACCACGAGTCCGTCAATTCTAGCCGCACATCGGTGAGTAGATCGCGAGGGAATTACCGAAACGCTGACTACGAAAAAGTTTTACAGCCGTGCTCTTTTTGATAGACCGCTCTTGCTGCGTCCCACAGTGGTAAGTTGTGCGCTGACCTTGAACACATGGACACTGCCCGCCGAAATGGCGGGCAGTTTGTTTTAGAAGACCGTAAGGAGTAAATAAGCGAAGCTATGATTACCAAGGATATTACCGAAGGCCTGACTTTTGACGACGTCTTGCTAATACCCGCTCGCTCTGACGTCTTACCAAACGAGACCGACACCTCAACGCGCTTCACGCGGAACATTCATTTACAAATCCCGCTCTGCTCAGCCGCGATGGACACGGTCACCGAAGCGGCGCTGGCCATTGCCCTTGCGCAACAGTGCGGCATCGGCGTCATTCATAAGAACATGACCAACGACCGCCAGGCTGAAGAGGTCGACAAAGTAAAACGTTCAGAATCGGGAATGATTGTAGATCCGGTAACGATTCGGCCGGAGCGTCCCGTGCGCGAGGCGCTGTTGGTGATGGAGCGTTACCACATCAGCGGCGTGCCGGTCGTAGATGAAGATGGTCACCTTGTCGGGATCATTACCAATCGCGATCTGCGCTTTGAGACTCGGTTCGATATCCCTGTTTCGGAAGTGATGACGAAACAGCCGCTGGTCACAGTGCCAGTTGGCACTACTCTCGATCAGGCAAAAGCAGTTTTGCAGAAGCACCGTATCGAAAAACTGCTGGTGATCGACGATGACAAGCGCATCAAGGGTTTGATCACGGTGAAAGATATTCAGAAGGCGATCAAGTATCCGAATGCCGCGAAGGATGACCTGGGAAGGCTGCGAGTCGCGGCGGCGATTGGTGCGACTGGTGATTATCGCGAACGCGCTGACGAGTTGGTTAATCGCCGAGTTGACTGCCTCGTGATTGATACAGCACACGGGCATTCATCGCGCGTGATTGACGCCGTGCGCGAAATCAAGCAACGACATCCGCAGACAGATCTCATCGCCGGAAATATTGGCACCACCGAAGGCGCCGAAGAGTTGATCGCCGCCGGCGTTGATGCGGTTAAAGTCGGCATCGGGCCGGGATCGATCTGCACCACACGCGTCGTAACCGGCGCCGGCGTACCACAGATTACCGCGATTCAGTCATGCGTTAGCGCCGCGCGCAAAGCCGGCATTCCAGTTATCTCCGATGGCGGTGTTAAGTTTTCAGGCGACGTCGCCAAGGCAATCGCCGCGGGAGCTGATGTGGTCATGATTGGCTCGCTATTCGCCGGCACCGAGGAGGCTCCCGGTGAAGTTATTCTTTTTCAGGGACGTTCATTTAAGACCTATCGCGGTATGGGTTCGATTGGCGCGATGCGTGAAGGTTCTCGCGATCGGTACGCGCAGGAAATGACGGAAGCTGAATCGAAACTGGTACCCGAGGGAATCGAAGGACGAGTTCCTTACAAGGGAACGCTGGCGGACATGGTGACGCAACTGGTTGGCGGGCTAAGATCAGGAATGGGTTACACCGGATGTCAGACGATCCAGGAGTTCCAGGAGCGCAGCAAGTTCATTCGGATCACTTCCGCCGGCCTGCGAGAGTCGCACGTGCATGACGTGATCATTACGAAGGAAGCACCGAACTATCGATTGGAATAGGCTCGTCAGTGTCAGTTGTCAGTTGTCAGTTGTCAGTTGTCATACGACCAGTGATCATTGTTGTGCCACTAACGGGGCGCGCATTGCACAAGAGTCGGCGCCGTAGGCGTCAAATGTTTATTGCTTTCAATTGCAGTATCGGATTCCGCCCTGTAGGGGCGAAACATTAATTCGTTTCCTTCCTAACGGAGTGGGGTTCAGAGAGAATAGCCATGCAAACACTTCGCACGGGATGCTCCATTTCAACTTTTGTACAAGCCTGCGTGAGGTCAAGATCCGACACTTGTCGCAGTCACGTAGTGTTCTGCAACAAACTCGAAGCGCGCAGCCTCAACAATCGATAGCGTATTCCCCCACCGACGCAACTCGTTGAGGAGTTCGAAGCGGGCATCGCATTTGCCACGACCGCATCAGATGTCACCCAAGAAGGCTGTTCTAATCTCCAATCCAAAGACTGGTCGCTATGGCTCTCGAAGCAGCGCCTCGAACCCAGACATTTGCACCTATCTAAGGGCACAAGGTCTTTCTGTTGAACTCCGGGAAACTTCGGCGCCCGGTGACGCCACGCGCATTGCTCGAGCGGCGGCTGCTCGCGACGTTGAGTTGGTGATCGTGTCCGGCGGCGATGGCACCATCAACGAAGCGCTGCAAGGACTCATTGGAATGAAGGCGCAGCTGGGAATTATTCCTCGAGGCACCGCGAACGTTCTGGCCCGTGATCTTGGCTTGCCGCTAAACGCACTCAAAGCCGCTGAGATAATTGCTAAAGGCAAAGCACAACGAGTGCATGTTGGTTGCGCTCACGACGATGCAACTGGTGCGAAACGGTATTTCCTACTGATGGCGGGAATTGGCCTGGACGCCTCGGTCGTGCGACGCGTTAATCCAAAGCTTAAAAAACATCTCGGCAAGGCAGCATTCTGGCTTTCCGGTCTAAGCCATCTCGCCGATTGGCAGCCCGTCCCTTTTCAAATCTCCATCAACGGCGAAGAATTGGAAGCTACTTTTGTGGCAATCGGTAACGCGGCTTCGTACGGCGGGGATCTTTCGGTCACGCCGCGCGCACAGTTAGACCAGCCAGACTTTGAAGTGTGCGCGATCAACTCGCGCAGCAGACTTCGCTACTTGCAGTTATTGTCATACGTGATCCGGAGCGGAGTTCCCGCGAATAAGCGCGAGGTTCGCTTCCTGCGAACTAATCTGGTGAGTGCTACGGGAAATGTTCCGGTGCAGGTGGACGGCGAGTTGATTGGAAAACTACCGATGACGTTTTCAATCGCGCCCGAAACCATCGACGTGATCGTGCCTTAGGTATCACCGCTCGATTCAGCCGATGTAACAGACACGCTCTTCCCTGGGAGCGCGGGCGGCCTCGCCCGCCAACGTTGAATGCCATTTATCTTAATTGAAAGATCCATTCCCACTTGGTTGGAGGCGCAGCGTTTGCGGGCGGGGCCGCCCGCGCTCCCAGTAAGAGGCGTCGAGGCCGACTTCGTCGTTCGAGCTAGCCTTTCAACCACGCCGCGCGCAAGGCTTTCTGCGCAACCGTCGCATCCTGCTTCTCTTCCAGGCGATACTCAAACCGATCCGGCTGGCCCATCACTATCGTGGTCTGAATTGTTCGTCGGTCTCGCTTCACGCTAAC
>JBGTLE010000173.1:0-3268 GCA_041744295.1 Pyrinomonadaceae bacterium
ATTTCTGAAGGCGGTTGATAACAACGAGTGGTTTCAATTGGAGTTCAATGGTGAGTCGTGGACAGACCCGATCTACGACCCGGTAACTGATGGCGACTATGTCCTCTATCGTCGAGAGGACGGTTCAACGGTAACTTTCCCGGACAAGCAGTCTTTTGTGAGCGAGGATCTTTCTCACTGCACGATTGAAGAGGCGCCGCGCCCAGGGATGGTTTATGCGCCGGACATCTGGAACCGCATTGTGGCCAGCGCGCACAAATATGCCGAACCGGGAATCGCGTTCATCGACGAGGTAAACCGACACAATCATATGATGAAGTCCATGGGACCGATTTATTCTTGCAATCCCTGCGGCGAACAGTTCCTGCACTTTTCAAACTCGTGCAATCTCGGCTCGATTGATCTCAACAAGTTCTACACTCCAGAGACGCGAGTTGATTGGGACCGGCTGCGCGAGGTCACGCATCTCTGCACGCGCTTTCTCGACAATGTCATCGACACCTGTGCCTGGCCGCTGCCCGAGATAAATGACGTCGTGACTCGCACGCGTCCGTTGGGCTTGGGCATCATGGGCTTTGCGGATCTCTGTCTCAGTCTGAACGTGACTTACGGTTCGCCCGCGTCAATCGATTTGATGGAAGAGATGATGGGCTTCATTCGACGTGAGTCGTGGAATGCGAGCATAGCGCTCGGCGCCGAAAAGGGCGTGTTCCCCGAGTTTGAGCCGAACCGCGAAGCTTACGAAGATTTTCTTTACAACCAGATTGGCATCTCGCGCGATGTGCCTTTGACGCCGCGAAACTACGAGGTGACCACGATTGCTCCGACGGGCACGATCTCCCTGGTGGCGGAAACGTCTTCGGGAATCGAGCCCAACTTCTCCTGGGCCTATGTGCGCAAAGACACGTTGGGCACGCGTACTTATGTGCATACCCTCGCGGCCCAGGCGTTGGGAATTGATGTCGACCAGACCGACGCAGACTCGATCGATGCGGCCGCGGCTTACGTCGTCGAACACGAGAGCGAGCTGCCGCCGCACTTTATCTCGGCAATGAACATCAGTGCCGAGCAGCACGTGCACGTGCTCGCCGCCGCGCAGCACAATGTCGACAACAGCGTTTCGAAGACTTGCAACGGCGCGCTCAATGACACGGTTGAATCTGTCGACGCGCTGTATCGTCTCGGTCGCCAGCTCGGATGCAAAGCAGTGAGTTACTACCGCGATGGTTCGCGCGAGAACCAGGTGCTGACTTCGATGTCTACGGAAACAAAGACAGAAACTCCGGAAGCGGAAGTGCTTGATGCTCCGCCGGCGACTCATGCCGACGCGGCGCACCTAATCGCGCTTGATCCGGAAGCAGAAGGACTGGCGCGAGCCGAAGCCGGCGCGGTGATTCGCGAACAGGCAGATGCCGAAGCCAAGGCGGTTCAATCTGCGAATGCGATTGGTGCGCCTGAGTTGACTGCAATCCGCATTGAGCGACCGCGCGAATTGAGTGGCGCGACCTGGCAGATTCCTTTCGATGGCCAGAATCTGTACGTCACGGTCAATCATGACAATCGCATGATTCAGGAAGTGTTTGCGACTGGGCCGATCAGTGGTGGTGTGGGCTTGCTCGCTTCGAAGATGTTGCGGGGTGGGTTCGACGCCGCGGAAGTTGCTTACAGTTTGAATAAAGTAACGGGCACTCACGCGGTGTGGTTCAACGAGCGGCTGCTGACTTCACCGGAACAAGCGGTTGCGGAATGCATCATGATCACGAACCGCCGTCTCACTGATTTGCCTGACTCAGCACGCGCGCTTGGTAAACAACACCAGGCAGCCGCTGCGAATCAGCCCGCAAGTGGCACGGCTGCCACTGGCACCGGCGTTACCGGCACTGCAGGTACTGGCCTCACCGGCGCCATCATGTCCAACATGATCGGCATCTGCCCCGAATGCAAAGGCCAACTCGAACACGCGTCCGGCTGCGACTTCTGCCGCGACTGTGGTTTTTCGAAGTGTAAGTAACAGCGCGTGCAGGCCCGACAGCTAGGAAGCCAAATCGCAGCCACCTTTTAGCCGTCCATGTTGGCCGTCGCTACTTTTTGGGGCGGCCTTCCTCATTACAGAACTACCTAGGACCCTCCCCCGAACGACTAACTGGATTCAATCGCAAAGGAGTCCAGTCGCCTCGGGTTTAGTAGCGGCTTAGAATTTATCTGGGTAGAATACAAGGATGAATCTTTCGGAGATACCTTATCAATCTTCCTATACGCCGGGCCTGTTGCCAGATGGTGAAGAAGAAGCCATTGGGCCTGGTATCGCGAGAACCAACTCGATTTTCGATTCTTCCGCGATTCTCATTCAGCCCACATCCGCCTCAATTCAACCTCTCCAGTCTGGCGAAGCTCTCTCGCTTTCTCTCGAGTTTCCCTTATTTGGGGGCAGCTTGGAAGGAGCAATCGTAGACTTTCGCCGCGACGCTTTTTACGAGGAGATCACATTCGAGGCTTTCATTGACGATGACGTATCAGCGTTCCTTACGCTTAAAAACGACCGACCAAACGATCCAAACGACATCATCAAGATTAGAGAGGCCTCTCTTAGTTTCAAGGTTTCGCAACACAGCGCACAATCCCATTTCATCGCTAATACTCTTCACGCGATGATAGGACTGTCCGGGATCGTTAGGGTTAGCATTTCAGCACTAAGCATGGAGCTGACGTTGAACTTCGAGCTTTCTTTGTCCGAGATCACGGAGGTATTGCAGCGGAGACGCCTGTACTTTGCATTAATGTTGGTAGAGAAGGCGAGTGGAATCGCTTTTGAGATTCCAGAGTTCATCTCAGGCGAAGAGATGGGTGCGATCTTTTTTACTTCCCGCGCCATTGTCGAGAAGGATTTCATCTGGAGAGTTAATGAGGTTGTTCAGGACGCTCCGGCCAACGAAGAGACGTTTGCGTGGATCGATGGTCTAAAAAGCATTAAGCGTGATGAGTCTGTATTTAGGTTGATGTTCGGGCCAATGCCAGTGTCTCGGGTGATCTTCGGACATGAGGTCTTCCTCGGTGATCAGACAGTATGCATTGAAGATGGAATAATCGAAAAGATCCAAGAAGTACGCGAGGCGCTATCTCGAAAGGACAGTCGCACTACGAGGGTAACGGTTCGTCCCGTGAGTCGTTCAGGTCGCTATGTGTTTGCGAACGGCCCTAAAATTACCGGAGCATGGGATGAAAACATTCAACGGTTTCTAAATCTGGAAGAAGGTCTTAATTTCCATCT
>JBGTLE010000174.1:0-4458 GCA_041744295.1 Pyrinomonadaceae bacterium
CTGAGGTATTGATGATCAACTTTCAGACAGCTCCCGATCAATATAAACATTGGCAACTTGCCTTGGCTGGCCCGGTCGCCAAGCT
Organism: Pyrinomonadaceae bacterium; assembly: GCA_041744295.1. Taxonomy (GTDB): domain Bacteria; phylum Acidobacteriota; class Blastocatellia; order Pyrinomonadales; family Pyrinomonadaceae; genus PSRF01. The sequence continues at coordinate 86 of JBGTLE010000174.1, forward strand.
CTCGATGGACGTCGCTGAGGACGAGACCCTCGCCGAAGGCTACAAACTGAAACTCAACTCCTATGACCTGGGAGTTGACATCGAACTCGCCGACGCCATTCAACGATTGCGGTTTGAGCATCCGGAAGTTCGCGTCGTCGTGCTTACCAGTCTCAAACCTCGAATCTTTTGTGCGGGCGCGAACATCTACATGCTCGGGACGTCATCGCATGCCTTCAAAGTGAACTTCTGTAAATTCACAAACGAAACACGCTGCGCAATTGAAGATGATTCACGAAACTCAGGTCGGAAGTACGTTGCCGCTCTAAATGGCACGGCGTCAGGCGGCGGCTACGAACTCGCAATTGCGTGCGATGAGATCTATCTCGTTGATGACGGCAACTCAGCAGTTTCTCTTCCCGAAGTTCCGTTGCTGGGCGTGCTGCCCGGAACGGGTGGGCTGACTCGCCTCGTGGACAAAAGAAAGATTCGCCGCGATCGCGCCGACGTGTTCTCGACACTCGCGGAAGGGCTAAAAGGAAAACGCGCGACTGAGTGGGGATTGATCGACGACTCTTTCCCAACCAGCAAGTTTGAGAAAGCCGTCGAGGCGCGGGTTCAGGAACTTGCCGGCACGAACGCGGCAGCGATTCCCACCGGAATCAAACTCAACCCACTCAGTTTTACATCAACGGAAGACACGCGAGCTTACAAGTACGTTCGCGTGCGATTGAATCGTGAGGGTCGCTACGCTGATCTGACTATGGTTGCTCCTGACAGCAACCTGCCGACAACGCCGGAAGAAATTGAAAAACTGGGTGATGCTTACTGGCCGCTGCAGGCCTATCGAGAGCTGGACGATGCGCTGTTGCACTTGCGCGTGAATGAGCCTGAGATCGGCTTACTGTGTCTGCGAACGGAAGGAAGTATTGACGACGTTTTGGCAGTCGACGCCACCCTCGCGGCAAATCGTGAACACTGGTTGGTCCGTGAGATCTTATTGCACATGGCACGTGTGCTGCGCCGTTTGGATCTAACCGCTAAGAGTTTCTTTGCATTGATCGAACCAGGTAGTTGCTTTGCCGGTAACCTGCTCGAGCTCGCGTTGGCGTCCGATCGCAGTTACATGCTGAACAACCCGGACGAAACCGTAGAACTGGCGCGAAGTGAATTGAACGAAGGCGCCTTGCCAATGAGCAATGGGCTTACGCGTCTGCAGTCACGATTTCTTTCGGATCCAGATGCTGCCGAGAAAGTCCTCGCGCATGCAGGACGGTTCGACACCGAGGCCGCCGAGAAAGCGGGCTTAGTCACCTTTGCACCCGACGATCTGGATTGGGACGATGAGATCCGCGTGGCGATCGAGGAGCGCACATCGCTGTCTCCCGATGCGCTCACGGGCATGGAAGCGTCATTGCGCTTTGCTGGTCCGGAAACGATGGACACGAAGATTTATGGACGTCTGACCGCCTGGCAGAACTGGATTTTCCAGAGACCAAACGCCGTTGGCCCGCAAGGCGCGCTAACTAATTACGGCAAACCAACGCAGGCGCAGTTTGATTTCAAGAGAACGTAAGAAAAACCAGTGCTGAGTACTGAGTACTGAGTACCGAAAGCAGTTTCAAGTTTCTAGTTTCAAGTTGACGCTCGTTGGAACTCAGTACTCAGCACTCAGTACTTAAGAATGTACGCACTTTTTCAGAGGTAATGATGAACCTGAACGAACGCATTCCTAACAACGTCAATCTCTCTGAAGACAAGAAACTTCAGCGCGCGCTGGAAAAGTGGCTGCCGAATTACCTCAACTGGTGGCGCGAGATGGGGCCGGACGGATTCCAGCAGAAGGACGTCTATCTGCGCACCGCAATCAGCGTCGAGCCTGACGGTTGGGCAAACTTTGATTTCATAAAGATGCCGGATTACCGCTGGGGCATCTTCTTAAAGCCCGCAGAAAAAGACGCGCGGATCGGTTTCGGCGACAACTATGGACAGCCCGCGTATCAAGAGGTTCCTGGCGAATTCCGCAACGCGCTGCGGCGCATCATCGTCACTCAAGGCGATACTGAACCAGCCTCGGTTGAGCAACAGCGTGAACTCGGCAAGACCTGCCCTTCACTCTACGACTTGCGAAATCTATTTCAGGTTAACGTGGAAGAGGGCCGACACCTTTGGGCCATGGTCTACCTGCTGCAAAAATATTTTGGCCGCGATGGTCGCGATGAAGCCGATGCGCTGTTGGAACGTCGCAGCGGCAATCCAGACAAGCCCCGCATCCTCGAAGCTTTCAATCAGCCCTGCGATGACTGGCTCAACTTTTTCTGCTTCACGATGTTCACCGATCGCGATGGCAAGTATCAGTTGTCGGCCTTGGCTGAGTCGGGTTTCGAACCACTCGCGCGCACCTGCCAGTTCATGCTCACCGAGGAAGCACACCACATGTTTGTCGGCGACACCGGCATCGGCCGCGTGGTGAAACGTACCGCACAACTGATGAAGGAAGGCGACGTGCGCGAACTCGGCGGCATTCCGCTCGACATCATTCAGCGCTACGTTAACTTCTGGTACAGCTATTCGCTCGACTTGTTCGGTGGTGAGATCAGTTCGAACTCCGCCGACTTCTTCGCCGCTGGTCTTAAGGGTCGTTACAAAGAGCAGGAGCAGTACCAGGACCATACCGCCGCGGACCAGTTCTTTACGATGAATGTCGTCGAGGATGGTCTGGTGAAAGAACGCGAAGTGCCGGTGCGGAATGCGCTCAACGAACTCTTGCGCACCGAGTACATCAAAGATTGTGAAAAGGGGTTAGCCCGTTGGAACAAGGTGTTGGCGGACGAGGGCCGAAGCGAGCGGGTGTTTCTTCCGAGTAGTCGGTTTCATCGTCACGTTGGGGAGTATGCGGGGCATAACTTCGACATCGAAGGCAACCTGATTACTAAGGAGCAGTTTGAAGAGCGGAAGTCAGCATGGTTGCCGTCGTTCGAAGATCGCGAGTACGTGCGTAGTTTGATGCACCCGGTTACGGAACCCGGAAAGATCGCGAACTGGATCGCGCCGCCAGCGACGGGAATCAAAGGCAAACCGTTTGAGTTTGAGTATGTGAGGCTCTAGAAAAACGGTCTTGGGGCTTTGGTCTTTGGTCTTTGGTTTCTTCCGGTCGAGCATTCAATTTCGCGTTAGCCAAGCCTGTCATGTGAAGAAGTCAAAGACCAAAGACCGACCCAAGTCAAAGACCAAAGACCCAAGTCCAAAGACCAACTCAGTACCAGTATGACAGACACCACTCCAGCCCCCGGTCTTCCCGATCTCTCGCGCCACGATCAGAAGCTTGAGTTCATTCTGCGTACCGCAGCTCGCATCTTTGCCGAGAAAAGCTATCACTCGACCTCGATGCGCGACATCTCGCGCGAAACGGGTGTCAGCCTCGCCGGTCTTTATCACTACTGCAAATCAAAAGAGGAATTGCTTTACCTGATCCAGGACAATTGTTTTGGTCATGTACTCGACCGTCTGAAAGTGCGACTGACAACGACGAGCGATCCGCTTGAGAAGCTTCGTATCTTTATTGAAAACCACCTCGCCTTTTTTGCCGCAAACATGTCCGAGATGAAGGTGCTGTCGCATGAGTCTGCGTCGCTAGCCGGTGAGATGCAGCAGAGTGTTTCGGGCAAGAAGGAAGAGTACACTCGACTGGCTCGCCGAATCCTCGACGAAGTTCAACAGACGCTGCCGCCTGACGCGCGTCTAATCGATCTTACGGTTGCGACTTACGCGATCTTCGGAATGATGAACTGGATCTACAATTGGTACGATCCGCGCGGTCCGGTGACGATCGCGCAACTGGTGGAGAACATTACGCGGCTTTGCCTGTTAGGATTTCTGGGCGAGCACTCCGAGGAGATGATGATTACCAGTTCGCTCGTATCTGAGCGTCCGAGTGTCTGGCGTGTGAGTTAATCTGGCGTGTGAGTTAATTTAGCTCTAGCGTAAGGTTCACAAAGCCAGTGGGGAGTCTCTCAGTCAGGAAGGGCTGTCCCCGCTCAACTTTCATAACCTGGCTGCTCGGGAAACCAGTTGTTTGATTGTTGCTCCAAGTTAATTCTAAGGTGGGTTAGCGGGTAACAGGATCCACTTTCCTGACTGAGACTCCCCACTAAAAGACTCCGCGAGAAACGTATCTTGATGAGAATTATCACTCTGATCGCACTATTGGTGATCGCAACCACGTCCGCGTGTCGCAAAGAAAACCGCATCAAACAACCACCTGCGGCAACTCCAATTCAGACACCAACGCCGGTCGACTCGAGCATCCTGATCCCCGCTGCGGCGGCTGGTGATATCGTGAAGGTGAAACAACTCCTGACAGATGGCGCGGATGTAAACGTGCGCGGCGCCTC
>JBGTLE010000175.1:0-18681 GCA_041744295.1 Pyrinomonadaceae bacterium
AAACCGCCGGCGCTATCGTCGTCGTTTAGGATGACGGCGCCGTCTGGTCCAATGAGCGTCAGGAAACTATCTAACCCGCCCGAAGTGGAAGTTATTGCGACTCGCTGTCCTGCTGCGGCGGTGAAGCTGAATCGCTTGCTATAGAAAAGATTCCCCCGTATCGGCGATTGGCAATCGCTGGTATTAAGACTGCTGTTAATCGTCTGCCCAAACGTAATCGGAGCGGGTACGCAATCCGGCCCCGTGCCTGATTGGTGGACCGGGATCCGCAGACCACCAAAAGTGCCCGCACTGCCTGAGCCGCCGACAATCAGAAAGCCCAGCCGACCGGCAGCATTTGTGTTGGGTTGAACAGTGTAACCAAGGTCCTGATTACCGGTACCTGACGGAACCGAGTTCGCGAGCCACGTACCATTATTTGGGTTGGTATAGGTTCGAAATGGGTAAGCGCCGGCACAGTTTCCACCAACCGAAATATTCCCGTTCGCACCTGCCGCCGGAACCTGGATGGCTCCCGGCGTAACACTTTGAACGCAACCCGAATTGGTCAGGCTGAGACTGTAGCCCTCTGTCTGATTTTCTGTGGAAGATGTTGCTTCGATGAAGTATTTTCCGCTTTGCGGCAACGTAAATGGACTGCCAATAATAGCATTCACTCCTCCGTTGCCGTTGTTGTCCTGCATTATCACGTAACCCGTTGGGCCAATGAGATAGAGATAAGGGTCGAGGACTGTTCCGGTACGATTCATGGTAATGATCACCTGTTGACCGGCAATCCCCTGAAACGAATACATGTCAGCGTAGAAAGTCACTCCCCGTGATTGCGAACGGCAATCCGACGTTGCCAAACTACCATTCACGATCTGCACGCTTAAGCTCAGCGGGGTTTCGCTGCATAGGGAAGGCGCCGGCGGCGATGAACCACTGTCCAACAGACAACTGGGATTTGCATTGGCAAAACCAACCATCTGCGATCGCGAATACGGACAAAAGCTCGTGCTCGTGCCGATCGAGGAATTCATGACAGAGCCGACGCAGGCGGCCTCAATGTCGCGCGGAATGTCGGTTGTCGGCACATTCGGGTGGCGTCCAGAGAAGTTATGACCCATCTCATGAGCGGTCAGAGCCACGGATTGAGCCGTCAACGTGCCGGACGTTGGGAAGCGCTGTGAAAGCCCGTAGGAAAACGAAGAACTCTGACAAAGCACTGCGACATACGCCACGCCAATGGTTCCGCCATCGAGGTCCTTACCGGTCCAGAAGTGCGCCAGGCTCCGCGAATGCTGCGGCAAGTTGAAGTTCGCGTTCCAATGGTTTCTAAACTGCGATAACAAATCTGAAGCCGCCGTGGCCGAGTAAGGATCGGTAGCGGCATCGGTCCACGTATTCTGAAAAGTGATCTGAAACGTGGCTCCGATTTCTACCTGATAAACGCCATCCACCTGATTCATGATATTCATGATGCGCGTGTTGGCCCCTGCCGCATCACCGAACGCCCCGACATATTCAGCATCAGCATCAGTTGCCAGCCGAACGATTCTCATGGGTGTCACAGGAGAAATTTGATCCAGCGCGGTTGTGGTACTGGTGTCAGTTGCGTTAGCGCGATCGCGATTGCGTTCGGCCTCTGCCGCAACTTCATCAGCGAGCGTAACGCCGCATTCTCCCGCCGCCGGAATTACATCGCCGCTGCGATAAAAGACAAACTCATCTGCGCGAGCCTTTCCCGAGACCGAACGCGCCGGCTCAAAATAGAACCGTTCACCTTCTGTAATCAGCAAACCTTCGACGTTGTTTTCAGTAATCGTGAAACGTGCCTGGCCTGCGTGGCCCGCAATCGTTCCTTTGTAGGTTTGAAGCGGCGCCCGCGGAAGTTGCTGAGCGATGCCGTCAGCACCTATCACTTGAGCAGAGTAATCGTGCGCGCGAAGATCGTTTGGAGACAGCTTGAGATCGAAAGTGCCGTGCGTGGTGTGCAGTAAGAGTTTTCCGGTGCGCCGGATTTGCGCCGCGGCGGCCACGCTATCGAGGCGTAATAAATCATAACTGCGAAGCCTCTGTGCGAGCTCGAGATCCTTCCCTGGTGCCTGGATCAATTCGCCCACGACACCAGGAGTTTGTTCCGAACGCTCCTGCTGAGCTGAAGCAGAAGTGGCAACCCCCGCAGCACCCGCCGTTCGCTCGGCCTGCGTGGGGAGTAGGTAAACGAATGACAAGAGAACAATGGTTGAGATGTAAGGTAAGAATTTGAGAATTGCTTTCACGCCGTATCTCCGGGTCTACTGCCTGCGGGCAGGGACGTTACATGAGTTCGCGAAGGTTGAGGTAACAAGTTAGATGGCAGAGCAACCTGCGGTGCCTGGTACTTCTTGTTTCACGGTTGGACGAGGACTTTAATCGATGAATCTGGGAGTGCTTCAGCCCCCGCTGGAGCGGTTACAGTATAAGGGAGACGGGGACTTAATGTGAATAACTCGATTACGACGGATGTCACATCGCCGATCAAGCAGCATACTGACACTACAGAAACCACTACGCGCGGCCAATTTTTGGGCCTTTTTGTGCTTGCCATTGCCAGCCGGGCCAACTATGATGACTCCGCCGCGGTGGTCGTTCAAGAGCAGTAAGCGTGCGGTCTATTTGAAGTAATAATTAGCTTTATTCTATTTGAGCGCGTCAAAGCGGACCGCGATGAGGAGATAGCCATTGTTTAGTGATCAATTTCGTCGGGGCGAATCAGAGAAGAACAAACTCGGAGGGGTCAAAGGTTCCAGCCTGCTGTCCAATTTGTCGGATCTGGCCTGGAAAGCGTTTCAGTCAGTCAACACCCGCCTTCCCGAAGGTGAAGCAATTCGTCCCACCTGGGCTCCCGGTCCGCTGCTCAAGTCCTACGAACGAACGTCGCCGCCGCTCGGTTTCCCACGCGAAACCGACAGCCTCTGCCCAACCTGCGTTAAAGAAGTTCGCAATTCCGTGATCTCCGGCGAAACCACGCTCGAAACGTTAATGCACGCGCATCCGGGTGAGATTAAGGCCCAGATTGTCGAAGAGAACGGTCAGGTTGTCATGCGTAAGACTTGCCCGAAACACGGCGAGTTTGTAGATGTGATGGCGACCGACCCCGCTTTCCTTGAAAGAATCGAATCACTTTTCTTCGGCCGCGATTTTCGCGCGGCGGAAGACGCGGCCATTCATCGTCACGGAACTTCAAACATAAAATTCGGTCGCGGCGCTGTGCTGACGGTAGACCTCACCAATCGTTGCAACATGATGTGCAATCCGTGCTTCATGGACGCCAATCAGGTGGGCTACGTTCACGAACCCACGTTTGAAGATACTAAAGCGATCCTGGATCGCGCGGTCTCGTTCAAACCAAAACGGCAGATCATCATCTTGTTCTCAGGCGGTGAGCCAACACTCTCGCCGTACTATCTCGAAGCAGTCGCTTACGCAAAGAAGGTCGGCTTCTATCGCATCCTCGCGGCAACAAATGGCATTCGTTTCGCCGAAGACATTGAGTTCTGCAAAGCCGCAAAGGCTGCCGGTCAGCATGGCGTTTATCTGCAGTTCGACGGCGTCAGCGAGGAGAAGAACAAACACCGCGGCGTCGGCAATCTCTTCGACGTAAAGCTCAAAGCAATCGAGAACCTCGCGGAAGTTGGCATCAAAGTAACTTTGGTCACAACCATCGTGAACACGATCAACAACGACGGCATCGGCCAGATCGTTGAGTTCGCGGCGAAGAATATCGACAAGGTCCAGACGATTGCGTTCCAGCCGGTTTCATTCACTGGTCGCGACGAAGACGTTTCCGACGAGCTGCGAATCAAACAGCGCTATACGCTCGCGGGCATGACTCACGATCTAAAAGATCAATTGGGCGGACAACTGCAACCGTTACGCGACTGGTACCCGCTTTCCTCTTACTCTGCGTTCACGAGCGTGATGGACATGCTGCAGGGCGCCGACGCTCCCTGGGGCTGGTCGTCGTGTAACTGCCATCCAAATTGCGGAATCTTTACGTTGATGGTGGTGAACAAGCAGACCGGCGAGTTTAAGTCGCTGTTTGAGTTTTTCGACTACGAGCAGTTCATGAAGGACGTCGCAGTGATCACCGATTCAGCGCGTGGCAAGAAGTTGTCGTACGCGCAGCTCGGAATGGCGATCATGCGCAACTTCAACGCGGCGAATGCGCCTGAAGGATTTCCGATCTCGCAGATCCTGAATCTCTTTAAACCGTCATCGACGAACTCGAATTCGGATCGCAACGATCGAATGAAAGCGGAGAAGGTCGACGATCCGACCGACATCTGGCGTGTCCTCTGCGTTGAAGGAATGTGGTTTCAGGATCTCTTCAACTACGATTTCCGGCGCACGGAGATGTGCGTAATTCCCTACGGAACGCAGGAAGGTGAGATTTCATTCTGCGCATACAACACCGGAGTCGGCTGGCGGCAGATCATCGAGAACATGCATAAGACCGCAAACCTCGCCGACTGGTATCAGGAACATGGCCGTCATGCAGTTTACGCTTCAGGCAAGCCGGTGCCGTTAACGTCGACGAAACATTCGCTCAGCCTTCCCATTATTCAGGCGGTGCTTGCCGAAGATGCGGACGAGCCAGTGCCCGTAGTCACACCGTATCTGGTTGAAGAACAAGAAACGGTCAACGCCTAGTTCAAAAGCTTTTCAGCTCTTCCACCCAGGGCTCTCCCGCCACAATCCGCGTGATCCGCGATGGTGCTATCGGGATCAAATGCTGCTTAAAAGAGTCGCGCCCTCCTGGCAGTCTGCAAGGAGTCACCGGCACCCATTGAAAGGATTCCCCGATGAAGAAAGCCTTGTCCCTCATGCTAGTCTTCGCCCTCGTTACTCTGTTCCCCGCCGCTTCGGGTCTTCGAGCACAAGAACAAAAGAAAGCAGTTTCGGACCCCGGCGATAAAGCCATTACCAACGCTGACGTGCTGGAGATGATCAAGTCAGGACTCTCTACCGAGATCATCGTGGCGAAAATTAGGACCACACATTCTGCATTCGACACGACACCCGCTACGTTAACCGATCTGAAAACAAAGGGAGTCGCTGACGCCATCATCGTGGCGATGGTGAATGCTTCCGCTTCCGTACCAGTGGCGACCGAAGCAGCAGTTAAAGTTCAAGACGGCACTGAGATTGAGATTCAATTGAAGAATAATCTCTCGGGTCAGGAGGCAAAGGTTGGGGACATCGTTGACTTCGAGATAGTGCGCGCCGTGACAGTCGCTGGAGTCACTGTTTTCGAAAGAGATGGGTCTGCGCGCGCCCGCATAACAACCGCCAAGAAATCGGGACGGTGGGGCAGAGCGGGAAAACTCGAATGGGCGATGCAGGACGTGCGCGCGGCGGACGGAAAGTTCATTCCCGCACGTTTTAAGAAACGAGAACTGGGAGACAGTAAGGGCGGAACTGTTGCGGTTGCCGCAGTGGCTTCCGGCCTCTTTGTCGGTCCTTTTGCTTTGCTTTGGGGATTAAAGAAGGGTCGGCCCGCAATTATTCCGGCGGGCAATCGCTACACGGTGTTCGTCGATGGAGACATGACGGTGACTGGGAAAGCGCTGACCACTGCGCAACGGAACTGAAGCGCAGACAGTCGAGTTCAATCGAGGGCGACCTTTCACGAGGTCGCCCTTTTTCAATTTAACGTTGAGTTTCGACAGCACTCAGAGTGGCTCAACCTTCAAGATTAGAACATTTGCAGGTTCGGAAGGTGGGTAAGCGGAGCGCACCCCCGCTGCATTGGAAGGCAATTCAATCCGCAATTGACCAGATGAAGGATCGTAAATGGGAAGTTGCATATGCGAAGGACATTTCTTTTCTTAGCTCCTGCGGAGCATATAAGCACGCTCGCTTATGCACGTTACTCACCTCAACTCTTGAATTCTTGCTCTGGTATTCATCACGGCACTCACCTTGCACTGCATCTCCTTGTCAGAAATCGCCCACGGAGGTTCCTCTTAGGATGAGCCGAATTTCCCTTACGATCTTCTCGATTTGCCTGTTTTTTCAAACGGTGAACAATGTCTGCGCGCAGACCGCAGTTGCCACAGAAAACATCCAGTCGGCGCAAAGTGCCGACTCGCCGCTCCGCAACGAGGACATTCTGGAAATGGTAAAGGGGTCGGTTCCGTTGGAAACAATTCTCCTCAAACTCAAGTCCTCGAAATCGACCTTCGAGCTCTCACCGCAGAAATTGCAGGAACTCAAGAATGGCGGTGTTCCTGATTCTGTCGTTGTGGCAATGCTGGAGGCCACGCAGTTGCCGCTAGCAGATCGCCCAATCGTCAGGACCGCGCCGGTCAGGAAAGAGTTGCAAATTCCCGACGGTACCCTCGTCGAGATCGAGGCGCCCTACACAATCAGCTCGCTCCACTTCAAACCCGGTAGTGAAATCAGCTTTAGAGTGGTGAACCCAATAATCGTCGACGGAGTGACTCTTATTGAGCAGGGTGCGACCGCGACCGGAAAGATCGAGCAGTCAAAGCGGGGTGGTCATTGGGGCAAAGCCGGACTGCTTACGTGGTCAATGCAGACAGTCACAGGTGCAGACGGGACGCAAATCCCTTTACGCGTCGTATCAATGAGACTGCGCGGCGACAGCAAAGGCGCCAAGGTCGCAACGGGCATGATCATCACCGGCGCGTTGATGCCCTTGATAGCCCCGGTCGCGCTGTTGCACGGCTTCAAGCGTGGCGGCGACGCTTATATTCCGGCCGGCCAGCGCTATGAAGTATTTGTAAATGGAATAGCTGCGGTGAAAGGCAGGGTGCAGTAGGTTTCGCTCCGCCGATGATCACTCAAGGGTTGTTGAGTAGGTGTTCGCCGGAACTCAGTGCCGATTTCTGCACGTCACGCAACTGGCTGGTGATATCTCGGAGACGCATGGCCAACTCCTCGATCGTTTGGACGCGTTTTCTGGCCTTCTCGCTCAACTCTTCGCGAAGCAGCAACTGCGCCTGACCGAGTACGCCAGTGAGCGGATTGTTTAATTCGTGTCTCACATGGGCGACGAGTTCGGCGATCTCATCCAGTCGCTTTTCATACCTGACAATTTGTTCACGCAGTTGGACCTCAGTTGCAGTTCCGTCCGCTTTTTCTTCGGTCATTAACACTCCATCTGTCTAGTTTTCATTTCTTGGGAGGATCAACAACGAATTCGCCAGGGCGCGACGGTGGGAGTGAAAGCGGGGCCATTGTGCCGGGAAATGCGGAAAAGGTAAAGATGATGATTCTTTAGTGGGAAGTAACAAAGCACACCATCCTTTTTCGTAGGTCTCCATTTGCCAGAATTTTCCAAATATCATTTGAAAGTTTTCATTTTTCATTTGAAGTTAACTTGTCATCTGGAACCGAAACAATGGCAAATGAGAGGTGCCAAATGGATATATGGCAAATTTCGACCCTCTTCGCGTTAAAATCTTTCCTGTTTGACAATGCTTCGCTCTGAACGTAAATTTCTTTCCAGTTGGGAGGTCGTCTAACGGTAGGACTGCGGACTCTGAATCCGCCTATCGGGGTTCGAATCCCTGCCTCCCAGCCAACTCAAATCAACGCATAACGGGCAGTCCGATTGTAACTTGAACCAATACTTTGCCGCTTTGGCAACTTAATGCTTCCAATAGCCTCCGGCAATTAATTGCTTCCAATTTTCGTAAGAGTTGCCTTGAGAGCTTTTCGGAATGTCTGTTGTCATGAGCTCAGACTCCAGTGGGAAAAGTTGAGCGAAAGTTTGATTAGGGTATTCGGCTCACACCCCCCAGCAAAATTCGGTTGGATTTTGGGAATACGAGAGAGCTAGCTGGCTGTGGGAACCAAACGCTTTGCTTGGGGGTGGAACAATATTCCCACCACTTAGAAGAGTCAACAGAACGAACCGCTGTTAGTGTAAACCCAAAATAGAAATGTCACCCAATTGCGCAAAGTAGAGATGTCACCTACTTGCGCAGGATACAAAGTTCACCGCGACGTTCTCTGGCCAGCATGGACTGCTGGCTAAAGGCGATGATCTGAACCGCGTGTTGACGCTTTGCGAACGGCGCACGCTATCCAAGAACCTGACGCTCTCCTACAACAATGTGATCTATCAGATCAAAACCAAGCGAGCGGCCTATACCATGCGCGGGGCGCACGTCGAGATGCGTGAGAAAAGCAATGGTGAGATCACGATCGAATATAAAAAGCAGGAAAAATGTTCGTGCCGATGGCGCTCACGGTTGTTTTCGCACTTCTCGGCTCGCTGATTCTGTCGCTGACTTACGTGCCGGCGATGCCCTCAATCATTCTGTGCGGCAAAGTTTCCGAAAAGGAAAGTTTTCTGATTCGTTGGGCTAAACAGATTTTACCGTCCGGCGCTTGCTTTTGTGATGCGGTATCGCATGCCTGTGGTAGCGGGCGCCATCGCTTTGGTCCTAATTTCGGGGGTTGTTTTTCCTTTTCTCGGTGGCGAATTTATCCCGCGCCTGGATGAGGGCGATATTCTTATTGAAACAATACTTTTGCCGAGCGTTTCTCTCACACAGGCAACCAAGACAACCACCCAGGCAGCCATGTAACTTGGAGCAATACTTTGCCGCCTTGGCAAGTTATGCTTCCAATAGCTTCCGGCAACTAAGTGCTTCCAGTTCAGAGTAGCAAATTCCCATTGAAAGACTAACCTCCCTTTACTGATTTGAATTGACTTTCTGAGTTCGCGAAGCACGGCGACTGCTTCGTCATAAGTAAGTCCGACTGGGGTATGAAGCACGGCTTTTATTCGCTTTAGTAAAAAGGGTATACCGGTTGTGGAAACACTTCGACGAGGCGCGCAAAAAGCGAAGCGCAAGCGCGTCTGAGATTCAAAACGGGAGCTTCGTTCATGCGGTTTAGTTTGGATGGGAAGAAGTTGCTAGCGTTGACCGCAGGGCAGACTGCAAACGCCATCGATGCGACAAGCTAAGCGCGCGGCGAAGCGTGGCGCTGCGCACCTTCATTCTCTTACTTCAATGCGGCAGCTACTTCCATCGCGCTCGTTTCATCCCACTTGCCAACCCAAGCGTGTTCTACTTTTCCGTCTTCATTAATCAGCAACGTGGTGGGTGTGGCTGTTAGCTTATAACTCCCGAGCGATTCGCTATCAAAGAACACCAGCGGCAAGGGCGTTTTCGTCTTAAAGTAACCAGCCCCCTCAGCATGCGCTGTGACTAACCGCTTGTCCTCCTGATCACTTACAACTCCGACAACGATGACACGGTTGCTGTCAACTCTATTAAGCAAGTCACGCCAAAGCGGTGACTGCTGCTCGCAGTATGGGCACTCGGGCGAGAAGAACAGGAGTAGACGCTGTCGCGCATCCTTCTTGTAATCCAGTAGATAGGAACGTCCGCCCAAATCAGTAGCCATAACCGGTGCCACAACGTCCCCGGGCTGTAGAAAATTCGTCGTTAGATCAACCGTTCTTGCGCCGGCCGCTAACTGCTTGCGTAAGTCGAGATTTTGTTTAATGAGTAATAAGTTCACTACGCATAGCATCACTATCAAGCCGATCGTTAACCAGGACTTTTGAGATGGGACTTTATGTTCACTCATTTAGTTTCTTTACTTAATGATCAATGAGAAGAATAAACCTTGAGCAATGACCGGCTTACCTGCTAGACCGCTGCCTCGGTGAGAAGCCCATCCAACCCGAGAAGAATGCCGATCAAGGCGAAGGTTCTCAAATCTGCTTTCTGTAATTTTTCGACGAGACCCAGCGCGCCATTTTCGTCTTGTTTGGTCAGTCCCTTGAAACCTTTAGTGAGTTCATATCCCGAATTATCAAGACCTTGCACGTAAGTCTGATAAATAGTTTTATGGCGGGCGTTGGCATCTGGCTTTGAGAGATTGTTTAGGGCTTTGATGCCGGACAGCAACAGGTCTGCCTTCCTGGAACCGTCGACCTGGTCACAAGCAACGCTCAGGATGAAGAATGCCTTGGTCTTGTCCAAATTGTCTGGACCTGACTCAGCAACTTGCGACGCTTCGACCGAGAGCCTTTGGGCCGCTTCCTTGGCAGTGGCTTTCGTGTAATACCGCATTATCGTGGTCAAGGCTTCAACCCTTGTAAGTAATGAGGTAATTCGTGCGGCCCCTTTTTCAGCCTGGTCGGTGAGCTTGCCAGCAAGGCTGGCTCTCACAAGGTTTTTCAAGATCTGATCAATCGAGCGCTGCCAGGAACCGGGATCTGGCGCTGCGACGGTGACGTCAACCTCATCGATAATATCCAAACACAAATCAAACCTTTTCGTTTCCAAAGCAAGCTGGGCAGCTTGCAGGAGCAACTCATTACGGTCAGCTTTAGTTTTTGCTGACTCGGCTTCTGCCTTCAAGTCTGCGATTGGATCCGCGCTTGCGTTAAGTCGCTTAATCCGAGCGTCACTTGCCAGCTGTCTGTCGGTGAGACTGGCACGTATAGCAAAGCTGTGGATTAGAGCCTGGTCATATAACTCGGGAGTTGACTGCTGAACGGAAGGCAATAACTTGGTCAATAAGTCGTAAGCAATTTGCGGCGGCGGTTCCGCAACAAAGTTCGCCGGCTGGGTGCGCGCGACCACAGTTCCCAAAAATCGATTCCTCAGGTCGTTGGGTGTTTGAGGTCGCAGGTAGACGTCGCTCACCCAAAACAGAGTTTCAAAAGATATTCGTCCTTGTCCGGCTCGCCTTACGATGTCTGACGCTAAAGATTCGAACTCCTTCGAGTTGCGCCTCATCAATTCGTCCAGCCAAAAGTTAAGCCCGTTTAAAGTGCCGTGCTCTTCAAGCTCCTGGCGAATACGTTTTGCCGCAAGCATATCTCCACTTTCCAACTCGAAGAGAGAGCGAATGCGCTGAGACGCGTCCATCTTCACAGTGCCCTTGATTGTCTTCTCGAAGTCTTCGATCAGGTTTGGCCTGTGCTTTTGAATCCAGCTCCCCAGATCGTTCGACAAGTAACTAAGCATGAAGGGAATGATCTCCTCGTTATGCTCGCGAAGATCTATCAGTGCATCTCGGGCTATTTGAGTTGCCAGCGCCTGTTTCTCATCGGAAGTGGCCTTGTCGGTCGCGAGGTAGGACAAGATCTGGTTTCGCGCGGATAGTCGCAAACCAGCTTCATCCATTTTCTTTATGTTATTAAGCGCGCGCGCAAGAACATGTTCTCGAAACACGCGCAGTTGGTGCTCGCGCATTTCGTCTGCTTCTGACCGACGATTCTCAACTCCGGGTTCAACCGCAGTCTTAGTCACTGATGTTGGTGGAGCTTTTGCAGTCTGGGCGAGAATCACCGAGTTAGCCATGACCAGCACAAGGAAGAGGTTAGCTGAGCGCTTCATCATCATTTATCCCGGTAGCTCGTCCATCTTTTGACGACGTGTCATTAAGAGAGCAGACGGTGCCGAAAGCAGCACCGTCCGCAAGCCAACTAATAAGCCCCTTGTTCTTCTATTTCGAATTCAGTTCCGCCCTTCTTGGCACATGCTTGACTATAGGTCTGCCCATTCCTAGTCCAGGTACACCCAACATTGTCGGTGCAACTGCAGCTAGTGGCTCCCGAAGGAATGGAGACGCTATCTCCGTATTGACAAGACGCGTAGCCGCCGCATGCATACACCGTAGTTGGCGGAGTGAGCAGGATGACTGCTCCGGCAAAAACCAGCGCAAAAGCAGCGGCGTAAAGTGAGTAGATCCTTTTCATGATGAACTTCATTTGGTTGTAAGGGTTGAGTGGGTAGCCGCCAAGTCGTAAGAGTGCGGCTTTGGTGATTTCGAGAGTGCGAACATTAGAACGGTGCGATTAGTCGAGGATCGTACCACCCATTAGAGGTATGTTCGGACGCACGATATTCCTCACGAAGTCCTCTGTCAACAGAAAATCGACGGCTGTAAACCCAAGTTGAAATGTCACCCAAATGCCGCTTCTCTCAGGTGAACTCTGTCTGAGTATTCCAAGTCATCGTCCAAGTACTTTCTAATAATATTTTTGTCCGTCCGTGACGTTTGGGATTTTTATATTCATGTCGATAGTGATCCCAACTCCGCCGCCAGCCATTACTTGGCTGCGTGTTTTCATTTTCCGTTGTTCCGACAAGCTGGTTTGCACATTGGACAACCTTGATGAAGATTGAATGGACTCAAGGATTTTCCACCCTCGCCTTTTGACCTACTTTCCAGCGCATGGTATAGATTCAATTCAATGGCAAGGTCCTCCACATCTCTCTTCAATTGCCGACTCGCGCGGGTCATCGTCATTCTGCTCGTTTTGTATGCGGGATTTGACATTGCCAATCCACAGCTCTGCGGTGAGGAATTCACACCCGGACCGATCAGCCTGTCGTTTGCCTCAGAAGAGAGTGATGTTGAGCACTCGACCTCCACTGCTCTATCGCGCAACGAGCGCGAGGAACAGTCAGAATCACCCTCGAAACCGCACAATGATGAAGATTGTTTCTGCTGCTGTACTCACGTCTTGCCAGGATTGACTTCTCATCCGAATGGTTCGTTGGATGTAAGGTCCGGCATGTCAGTTCTCACCCGCAACAATATCGTCTCAGTTGATCTCAAAGCACTTTACCACCCTCCACGCATCGCCTAAGAATCCCCAATCGTTCAGCAAATTCGTCTCTCCAAAAGGGACTGCTGCGCTAAGAATTCGTTGCGCGGCAGTGACCTGAATTCTTCCTGCGCCAGGTAGCAGCGGGAGATCAGGAATTTCAAAGGAAGTGAAAGATGCCGTTAAATGGAAGGATGTGGCTCCCATTCAGCTACGCAATTGCCAGCCTGTTGTTTTGTGTTGTCGACGGACGGGCGCAAGAGCAGAATGCCCGGCTCGATGCGGTAGTAAACACAATCACAGCACCCGCCGTTGGCAACATAAGCACGAGTTACCTCAAGTCGATCACTGCTGCTTACTTCGATCCAGTTCAAGGTTCATCTTCAACTGACATCGTCCGTCGTGCTTTGGCTGCCAACGGCGGGTTGGCAGCGGCGCGCATCGAGATAGAACGAGCGCGCGCACGATTGCGTCAAGCTGGACTAAGACCAAATCCGACTCTCGACTTTGAGCAGACGACCGGCAGATATACCGGTTCCAGCGGGGAAAGCGATACAAGCATCGGAGTAGCTTTACCGATTGAGTTGGGAAGCAAGAGGCAGCGGCGAATCGAACTTGCCCAAGCCGAGCTGGAAGCGGTTGAAGCCGACATCGCTGATCGGGAGAGACGGCTCGCTGCGGACGTGCGCTCGATCCATGTCGAGGCATTGGCCGCGTTGCGTGAACTGGAAACTACCGAGAATCTCAATAACCTCGATCTACAAACAACGCGATTCGTTCAGGCGCGAGTCAACGAAGGCGAGACCGCGCCTATCGAGCTAAACCTTTTGCGGGTGGAGGTAGACCGGCTCCGATCTCGTCGGTCGCTTATCGAAGGCCGTCTTAAGGCGGCGTTACTACGGCTGAAGAATCTCGCCGGCATCCCTTCGGCTGAATCATTACGCCTGCGCGAGGAACTGTTCTCTCCGGTATTGCCCGCACCACCAGCTTCACTTGAGTCAGCCATCGACATTGCCTTGCGCCATCGTCCTGACTTGAAGCTTGCCCGACTAAACGAGGAAGTGGCCCACGCGGGCCTTAGCCTCGCGCGAGCGAATTCCAGGCCAGACATAACCGCGTTCTCACGTTACACGCTTAGTCGTTCCACGTATGAGGACACCCCGGTGGGAGTTCGAAACGAGCGGGATAGACTAATAACTTTCGGTGTGTCGATCGGAATTCCCGTGTTCAACCGGAATCAGGGAGCCAAGGCGGAAGCTGCGGCAGCTATCTCTCAGGCCCGAACGAGACGTGAGTTTCTTGAGTCGGTAGTCCGCTCGGAAGTGGAGAGTGCCTACGCACGTTATGAAGCGGCGCAGGCTGCGGTTGCGACTTTTGAACGAGGTGTGATTGCCCGCTCAAACGACAACATCCGAGTTGTCCGCGCGGCCTACGAGTTGGGCCAGTTCAGCATTACCGATCTTCTCAATGAGCAGCGCCGGCTGGTCGATTCGCAGAGAGATTTTACTGAGACGCTAACAGAACAATATCGCGCCTTGGCCGATCTTCGGACGGCGCTCGGGACACCCGTCAATTAGTCGTGAGGAAGGCAATCATGTCAGACCAATTCAAAACTAACGATCCGAATGATAGAAGCGAGAGTGATCTCTCCAGCGTGGCTACGTTGCCAGGCGAGCGAACGGTTTACGAGGTGGCGGTCGAGAAGCGCTCTCGCTTCGGCTCACCCCGGAACCGCAACATCGCGATTGTTGCGCTGGTAGCAATCCTCTCCGTCGTCGCAGTCATAGCCCTGGTGTTGTGGACTCGCGACGATCCCAAGCCCACCGGAGTCAAAGTGAGCACGGAAGCTGGGGAAGCCGGTCACGAAGACGAACACGCGGGCGATGAAATCAAGCTCTCCCCGGAAGCTCTGGCGGCTACAACAATTGAGATTGAAGGTGTAACGCAACGACCGGCCGTAGCATTGCTTCGAGTAACGGGCACCGTCGAGACCAATCAGCAACAGACGCAGCAGGCCTCCCCACTCGTATCGGGACGCGTGGAGCGCGTCAATGTTGGACAAGGAGATGTGGTGCGCGCTGGCTCGGTCCTGGCGATTATCTCCAGTCCTGAAATTGCGGAGATGCACGGGAAGCTTCATGAGGCGGAGACGGCGCGCGCTCTTGCAGAGCGAAATCTGCAGCGTGTCCAGCGTTCGGAGAACCGAGTCGCCGTTTTATCGGCAAAGGCCAAACTTGACGAAGCCGAAGCAACACTTAAGCGCACCCGACGTTTGATCGAACTGGGTGCGGGTGCAGGCAAAGACCTGATAGCTGCCGAGGCCGCTTACAAAACTGCAAAAGCTGACTTCGATTTTCAAAGCAATATTTCACTTAACAAGGAGTTACAGGAAGCGCGTGCCGCCGTGGAGACTACTCGCGTTGACGTCTCTCACATTCGGGACCAGCTTCGGGCTCTGGGTGTGATCGTGCCCGAAGGTGAGCAACATGATCACAGCAAGAACACTTCGCTGGTGGCGTTACGTTCCCCAGCTTCAGGAACAGTTGTCGAGCGTTTAGTGAATGCGGGCGCAGGCATTCAGGCCGGGACGGCGCTGTTCACAATCTCAAACATCTCGTCCGTATGGATTATTGCCAACGTTCCGGAAGCCCTGGTCGGAAGTCTTCGCGTTGGCACGCCTGCGGAAGTGCGCTCGGCAGCTCTGGGCAGCAATGCCATCTCGGGACGGGTGAACTACATCGACCCACGACTCAATGAGGATACAAGGACTGCACGGGTCCGCATTGAGGTAGGAAATCCCGGAGAGCTGCTGAAGTCCGGGATGTTTGTCGAGGTTGGTTTTCAAGCGGGCTCGGGCGCGCCGGGTGGTGAGGAGTTGATGGTGCCCACCGAGGCCGTCCAACGCATCGGAGATCGGAATGTGGTTTTCATTCCCAAAGAGGATAAGCCAGGCAGTTTCGAAGTGCGTGACGTTGAACTGGGCGACGTAACCGACGGATACCAACGCGTGCTCAGCGGACTTCAGGTTGGCGAGCGAGTGGTGACAAAAGGCAGCTTCACTCTCAAAACCCAGTTGATGAAATCTTCGCTGGGAGACGAACACTAGGCGCGGACTCCGAACTCTTGAATTCTGGAAAAGAAGACTAAATGATTAACGCACTGATTCGATTCTCTATTTCTCAAAGGCTCATCGTTCTTCTGCTGGTCGCAATCATGGCAGCGACAGGTGCGTACAGCCTCATTAATCTCCCGATCGACGCCGTGCCGGACGTGACCAACGTGCAAGTGCAGGTCTTGACGGGTGCGCCATCGCTCGCTCCACTTGAGATCGAACGCCAGATCACATTTCCCGTCGAAGTGGCGATGAGCGGTATTCCGAACGTCGAAGAGATCCGGTCCGTCTCCAAATTCGGCATCTCGAACGTGACGATTGTTTTCTCAGATTCCACCGACATTTATTTTGCGCGACAACTAGTCCTGGAACGGCTCGCGAATGCACGTGAACAGATCCCTTCCAACATTGGTGCCCCGGAAATGGGTCCTATTGCCACGGGCCTGGGAGAGATTTACCAGTACGAAGTCAAAGCCGTTGACGGCAGTAAATACGATGCTACTGATCTCCGGACTATCCACGATTGGAATATCCGCCGCCAACTGATGGGCGTTCCGGGCGTTACCGAAGTCAATTCCCACGGTGGTTTCGGCAAACAATATGAAGTCAGACTCTCGCCTGAAAAATTACAATCCTACGGTCTAACTCTCCGCGACGTTTACGAAGCCGTGACTCGCAATAACGGAACGGTCGGAGGTGGTTTCATCGAGAAAGGCGAGGAACAATACTTACTGCGCGGTGTCGGCCTGGTTGAGAACACGGAAGACATCGCGAATATCGTGGTCAAAACGGGAAAGGAGGGCGTTCCTGTCTTCGTAAAGGACCTAGGTGAAATCGTCGAGGGCAAAGGCATCAGGCAAGGTGCGGTGACTGCAGACGGCGAAGGCGAAATCGTCTCAGGAATGGCGATCATGCTGAAGGGTGAGAACTCGCGCACGGTCGCCGGTCGCGTTGCGGAACGAATCGCGGAGATCCGCAAATCCCTGCCTCCCGGCGTCTCAATCGAACCTTTCTACGATCGCACGGCGCTTGTGAAACGAGCGATAGCAACGGTTACAACCAATCTTGTAGAAGGGGCGATTCTAGTTATCGTGGTGTTACTTCTGCTCTTGGGAAACTGGCGCGGTGCATTGCTGGTGGCGACGATTATTCCTTTGTCGATGCTGTTCGCTGCGATCCTGATGCGCCTTTTCAATGTGTCAGGAAATCTAATGAGTTTGGGTGCGCTCGATTTCGGCTTGATCGTCGACGGCGCGGTGGTGATGGTCGAAAACGCGGTGCGCCGTCGCGCGGAAGCACAGCATGTTAAGTCACAAGAGCCTCCCGAACGAACGATACTCAGCGCCTGTTTAGAAGTTGCACGTCCGGTAGTCTTCGCAGTCGCCATTATCGCTATCGTGTACCTGCCAATTCTTTCTTTGCGAGGCATCGAAGGAAAAATGTTCGTGCCGATGGCGCTCACGGTTGTTTTCGCACTTCTCGGCTCGCTGATTCTGTCGCTGACTTACGTGCCTGCGATGCTCTCAATCATCCTGCGCGGCAAAGTTTCCGAAAAGGAAAGTTTTCTGATTCGTTGGGCCAAGCAGATTTACCGTCCTTCGCTTGCTTATGTGATGCGGTATCGCATGCCTGTGGTAGCGGGCGCCATCGCGCTGGTCCTAATTTCGGGAGTCGTTTTTCCTTTTCTCGGTGGCGAATTCATCCCGCGCCTGGATGAAGGCGATATTCTTATCGAGACGATACTTTTGCCGAGCGTTTCTCTCACACAGGCAACTAAAACCACTACTCAGGTAGAAAAAGTAGCAAAGACATTTCCTGAAGTTCGGCAGGTCGTCTCGAAAATCGGCGCGCCGGCAGTAGCTAACGATTCAATGAGTCTCAATCAGTGTGATGTCTTTGTGATGCTTCATCCGAGGGACGAATGGACCACGGGACGAACGAAAGAGGAACTCGTCGAGGCGATGTCGAAAAAACTCGAAGCGGAAGTACCGGATGCAGCCTCATTCGGATTTATGCAACCGATTGAGATGCGCGTCAACGAATTGATTGCCGGCACTCGCGGTGATGTCGCCGTGAAATTATTTGGCGACGACCTCGATATCCTTGCTGAGAAAGGTGAAGAGATCGAGCGGATCCTCGCGTCTGTGCCTGGTGCGGTTGAAACCAAAGCTGAAACCACGACCGGCTTGCCGCAACTTCAGGTCAAAGCCAACCGCGCCGCAATCGCTCGTTATGGGTTGAATGTCGAGGACGTCAACGACCTGGACGAGTCGATCTTTGCAGGAAAAAAGGCGGGCGAGGTTTTTGAAGGCGAACAGCGTTTCGATTTGGTAGTGCGACTAGACGAGAACGCCAGCCAAACAGTGGAATCCGTTCGTGGCCTGATGGTGACTGCGGCGACTGGTCAGCGTGTGCCGCTGACGGAGGTGGCGGATGTCTCACTGGTTGAAGGAGCTGCTCAAATTTCTCGCGACGATACGCGTCGGCGCATCGTCGTCTCCGCTAACGTCCGCGACCGCGACGTTGCCAGTTTCGTTGACGAAGCAAAAGCGAGAATGGAGAAGGACTTGAAATTACCGCCCGGCTATTTCTTAAAATGGAGCGGCGGTTTTGAGAACCTCGAACGCGCCACTAACCGGCTGCTGCTCGTTGTTCCGGTTGCGCTTTTCCTGATCTTTATTTTGCTGTTCACAACTTTCAACTCAGCGAAACAGGCGCTTTTGATTTACACAGGAATTCCGTTTGCCATTGTGGGCGGCGTCTTCGCGCTCGCCTTGCGCGGAATGCCGTTTTCGATTTCCGCCGGGGTCGGGTTCATCGCGCTCTTTGGTGTTGCTGTGCTCAACGGCGTGGTGATGGTTAGCTACATCAACCGCTTGCGTGAAGAAGGTAAATCCGTGGCGGAGGCCGTTCAGGAAGGCGCGATGACGCGGCTCCGGCCCGTTCTGATGACAGCACTCGTCGCCAGCCTTGGTTTCATTCCCATGGC
>JBGTLE010000176.1:0-23064 GCA_041744295.1 Pyrinomonadaceae bacterium
GCCTCCGGCAAAGCAAACTGTTCACCTGAGATGCCTGCCACAAATCGCCCGCCGCGAATCTCACCGCGCGCTTCCAAACGGTGATAGATGCGTAAAAGAACTCGCCAGGGGATGAGCAGGCCTTCGCGTTCGAGCAGCCGCTTGAAAACCACGCCGTAGCGTTTGAGCAGCAGACGGGCGATCTGTTCGGCGTGCTCTGATTCGAGGGTTGCGGTAACGCCACGGGCAGGCGGGACGCCTGCGCTCCCAGCATTGCGTTGAACGATCGACCAGCGGCCGGCGGTTGCCATGTCATAGACAGGTTCGCGATGACGCCGCTTCGCGCCTGCCTGGGTCTTGCGATGTGCCGGTGTCAGCAGCGCACGCAAACCGGTGAAGCTGTCAGAGATGACCAGCCCCTGCGCTACCAGCTCCGCCAAAGCTTCTTCCACCTGACTCCGCAAGAGCTTGGTCCCATCGACTATGTCCGTGAAGAAAACCGCACCGCGATTCCCGAGAAAGTCATAAACGGATTGCGTGACTGTAGTGAACGTGAGTTCTTCAGTCCGAGTAGGAAACAACGAGTTGAAGAGCGCAAAATTCTTGCGACTAATCAAAGCAATCGGGGTCGTACGCACTGGACCGGAACCGCGCTTCACATCCCCGTTCTTTTGGGGCGCGGGTGGCGAAAGCCTGGCCCACATCACTTCGCCGGAGAGGCATAACGCATCGAGCCACGCGGGATTGTACTCAACCAATCGCGCGGGGAAGATCTCGCCTTCCCATGCCGCCGCCGGAGCTTCAAAGCCTTCCAACTGCTCGACGATAGCGCGCACACTTTCGGGACCTTCCATCTGCTGTTCTGGCGCGACCTTCTGCCATGACAACAGGAAGCGAATGAAGTCCGCCGCAGTAACCGGCTCAATCTCCTGGCGCAAGCGATTCAAGGTGTAGCTGTGAATACGCGCCAGCAGACGGCGAGCGCACCACTCCATCTTTTCGGTGTCGGGCGTGAACCTGCCGCGAATGACGAAGCCTTCCGCTTCGAGTGTTAACAGCGCTGATTCGATCTCGTTAGTTGTTAAGGCAAATGAACTCGCAAGATCGGCAACGGTTACCGGACCGAGACCTTCAAGCCGGCCGCGCACTAGTTCAACCAATGCAGTTTCGAAAGTCCAGGGAATGTTTGCCAGACTCTGTGGGGCAGCAATCGGCGGTTTGGGCTTTGCGCCTGGATACACGGCGAGTAATTGAGGCAATCGTTCAGCGGCGACCAATTTGTAGGGGCGTCCCTCCGTGGGCGCCCCTTCGCTCACACTCGCACTTTGATCGATAAAGGAGGGGTGCCCACGGAGGGACACCCCTACAATCTGTTCGTCGTCAGTGGTTCCAGCAACAGTCATCAATGCGGCACGCTTGTTGGCTTTCAACTCAGCGAAATGCTCCTGCCACGGCTCACCCTCGGCGGCAGTCAGGAATCCCAGCTCAACCAGCGCGTCGTGCAGTTCGTCGGCGTTTCTCGGCTCAGGCCAAACTTCTTCACGGACACGATCGATCGCGCCCTGATCAAGCCTGCCCATATCAGAAGCCGTTTGCGGATCCAGCCAGCGGCGCTGGTAAACCGCACGAGTTCGACGTTCTTCAAGCGGCGCATCGTCAAGATACGCATAAGGACGAGCGTTGAGGATTTCGGCAGCCAGCGGTGAAGCCTCGACCAGATCGCGTGCGAACAGATTCTTCTCGTTGCGTTCAATCGCTAAGAGCAAAGCCTCAAGCGCTTCCACGTCCATGGCTTCTTCCAAACAATCGCGCACGGTCTGATCCACCAGCGGATGCTTTGGAATTTCTCGCTGCCCGGTGAGGTTTTCGGCGCATGCAACCTGATCGGGAAACACTGCCGTCAGCAGATCCTCCGCATTCATCCTTTGCAGTTGCGCGGGAATCTTCTTACCACCGCGGCGGCGCAACACCGCCAGCGCTCGCGTCACATTCCAGCGCCAACGAATGTTCCACATCGGCGCATCCAGCAACGCCTGACATAGCAACTCGCGAACTGTCTGGGAATTGAGGTAGTGGAATACGTCTGCGAGCGGAAAACTATGCGTGGGACCAAGTGACAGAACAATCGCATCCTCGGTTGCTGCCGCTTGCAGTTCGAAATTGAACTTGCGACAGAACCGCTTTCGTAACGCGAGTCCCCACGCGCGATTCAGGCGACTACCGAACGGCGAATGCACGACAAGTTGCATGCTGCCACTGTCGTCAAAGAACCGTTCCAGGACGAGGTTGTCGAGCGATGGCATGACTCCCAGCACTGCTTTGGCCGCGGCCAGATACTCAACAATTTGCTCGGCAGCCGAACGAGATATCCCGACTTCGTCTACCAACCAAACGGTCGCATCTTCCAAAATCCACCTTGCCGGCACCTCCTCATCGGCGCCGTTCCCATTCGCATGACTTTTGACCTTGGACATTGGACTTTGGACATCCCGAGTTGGACCTTGGACAACGCGATTCGCCACCTCCTCGCGCAAGCGAGATACGGCTGCCGAAAGCTCGTGCGTGCGTGCCGGCGCCTCGCCTAACCAAAACGGAATCGATGGCGGTTGGCCATGTGCGTCCTCGACTCGCACTTTCCCTTCCTCGACCCGCAGCACACGCCATGAAGTATTCCCGAGCTGAAAGATATCGCCTTGCAAACTCTCGATGGCGAAATCCTCGTTGACACTCCCAATGACAAGTCCGCTCGGCTCGAGCACCACCGCGTAATCCGCGGTATCGGGAATCGCTCCGCCCGACATGATTGCCGCCAGCCGCGCACCTCTGCGTCCGCGCAGACGGTGATTCACGGCGTCATGATGAAGATAAGTTGACCGCCGCCCCCGCTTGGTCGAAAAGCCTTCCGCTAACATCCGCACGACCGAATCAAAGTCTTCACGTTTCAGGTTGCGATATGGATAGGCCCCGCGCGCCATCTCGAAGAGTTCGTCTTCATTCCACTCCTCCGGCGCCACGGCCGCGACAATCTGTTGGGCCAGGATGTCGAGTGGCTGTTCCGGAATCGACAACTGATCCAACTCCCCACGACGGACAGCATCGATTAAGGAAGCACACTCGACCAACTCGTCTCGCGAAAGCGGGAAAATTCGGCCTTTGGGAAAGCCGGCCACAGTGTGATTTGAGCGACCGACGCGTTGCAGGAAACTCGCGATGGATCGCGTCGAGCCAATCTGGCAAACCAGATTCACATCGCCAATATCGATTCCGAGTTCCAGCGACGCGGTTGCGAACAAGGCGCTCAACTCGCCGGCTTTCAATCTTTGCTCGGCGGCCAAACGCTGTTCACGAGCAAGACTGCCGTGATGCGCGGCGATATTTTCGTCACCGATACGTTCACCGAGATGGCGCGCCACACGCTCGGCCAGCCGGCGCGTGTTCACGAAGATCAGTGTGGTCTTGTGCTCGCGAATCAGTTGCGTGATGCGATCGTAAATCTCTTCCCAAACTTCGCCTGACATCACTGCCTGCAAAGGCGATTCGGGAACTTCAATCGCCAGATCCAGACGGCGTACGTGTCCCGTGTCTACCACGCTACAGTCGGGCGAGCCGTCCGCAGCGAGGTTATGACTGCCGACGAGAAACCGCGCGACTGCCTCAATCGGCCGCTGAGTTGCTGAGAGACCGATGCGGGTTAACTTGCGAGGCAAAACTTGCCGACCATTCGCACCTGGCAACGGCAATTCGCTTTGCGCTGCTTCTGCATCCGCAGTGGCCTTTGCAAGCTGATATTGGGCGATGAGTTTTTCGAGTCGCTCGACGGAAAGAGCGAGGTGTGAACCGCGCTTGTCCCCTACCACGGCATGGATTTCATCCAGAATCAGCGTGTGCGCAGTCTGCAACATTCGTCTGCCGCCGTCGCTCGTCAGGAGGATGTAAAGCGATTCCGGCGTGGTCACCACAATGTGCGGCGGCCGCTTAGTCATCGCCGTGCGATCCGCGGCCGGCGTGTCACCAGTACGAACAAACGTGCGAATGTTCACCTCAGGCAAACCCATGGACTTAAGTTCTTGTTCTATTCCGGCGAGCGGAACTTGCAGATTGGTTTGGATGTCGTTGCTCAGGGCTTTTAGAGGTGAGACATAGATGACGTGCGTGATGTCTTCCAGCTTTCCTTCGACACCGAGTCTGACGAGATCGTCGATGGCCGAAAGAAAGGCAGCAAGCGTCTTACCTGAGCCAGTCGGCGCCGCGATCAGAGTGTTGCGGTGTGACTTGATTGCCGGCCAGGCTTGTTGCTGTGGATCGGTGGCGGCAGGGAAAGCTTTAGCAAACCAGCTCGCCACGGCTGGATGGAAAATCTCGAGCTTCATAGGGACGAAGATTATAACCGGAGAGGAGGAGAATTGCACACGTGAAACAGCGGCCCACGATCGGGAGGAGATTCATGGGGCTGGTGAGTTCGTAGTAGCTGTCAAGAGTCCGCGCAGAAATCACCCTTCACACACAGCCTTAAGTTTGGTTAATGCTTCCGCCCACGCATTGCGCAAGCCATCGGCTTCGGCCCGGCTTTGGATTCGCGAGTGATTCACAAGCAAACCGGTCTTCCCTTTTCCCTTGTCCTGGAACTGCACATCCACCTGAGACGGCGCCGAGCTGTTCTTGTTCTCAAACGTCATGCGCAGATCCTTGTTCTCGCGCACTCGCAGGTAGCTTCCCCGGTCGCCGTCCTTACTTTCAAAATTGCCGCCGTCTTTCACATCGGCCTTGGTCTCGCCAAACCACTTACCCAAGCCGCCGCCGTTCGCCCAGGCCGCATAAACCTGATCGGGAGGCGCGCCGATTGTCTTGGTCGAGCAGATAAAATACCCCTCAAACAAACCATCTTTCTTGCGAACATCATGGTGCCTCTCGTATTCGACTGAGATCGTGGTCGCCCACCAAAGGTCTACCTTTTGCTCGACCAGCAGATTGTTGACCGCGCGCCGGCCCTTCTTAAGGCCATCAGCCTTGTCCAGCTCAGCGAACCACTGATCAAGAGTTTTCCCGGTGGCGGCTTTGGCAGCCTCATTGGTCACCGGATGGTCAGATTCATAAACGCATTTCATTGATTAGCTCCTTGGGCGGATGAGATGAAAAGATTGGTCTTTGGTCTTGGATCTTTGGTCTTTGACTTATCGCCAAGCGCCGATGATCGCGCCCATGATAATGAACGCAAGGATCATGTAGCCGCCGTTGATCAGAAGGTAGGTCCACGAGCGGTTTTCAAAAACTCCGATCACGCCAATGGCCATCGCCACCCAACCGAAGCCTGCCAGAAAACCGGCGGCGATGCCCCAGGTCAAATTGGTGCCGGGACTGTTCAGGAACATGGCGAGATTTGTGGACATGATGAGCGCAAAGAAAAAGGACCAACCGAACATACGTGCTTTGCTGAATGTCTGAACGTCGTCGTCTGAGAAGCCGTTCGCTCGCATCCATGCTTTTCCAAAGAGCATGGGCGAGTACCAAAGGCCTCCGAGAATGAAAGTCGAAAGCGCAGCCGCGAGCACTGGGAAGTAGTTGATAGTTGAAAAGTCCACGGCCGTACTCCTGAGAGGGATTTCAGATCTGAGATTTGTGATCTCAGAACTCTAGAGCAACGACGTTTTAGCAAACGATCCGTGGACTGTATTGTAAATAATTAACCTAAGCGGGAATGAGCTTAGAACTTGGTGCTTTGTACTTTGAACTCAGTCATTTAACTCCGCCGCCCCGCTTGCGCCTTCTGACTTGGGACTTTGGACCTTCGACTTTGGACTTATCATTGAATCGGCACGTAGTTCAGATACTCGCCACGTTGCGTCAGATAAGCAGAAGGATTCAGCCCGGAAAACGTGTGAAACTCTTTGATGAAGTGGGCTTGATCGTAATAGCCGCATTCGTGAGCAATATCCAGCCATTCGACCTGCTTCCGCTGCTCGATTAGGTTCAGCACCTTTTGAAACTTGCAGACGCGGGAAAAGCTCTTGGGCCGCAGTCCCACGACCTTCTCAAACTGCGAAATCAGATGCTTCTGCGTGATCCCGATGGTTCCGGCCAGGTCGCGTATCGCAAGAAACTGTGGTGAATGCTGCAGTTGGTTAACGGCAAAACTAATTATGCGATTTGGTTCAAGTGATCGTTGCACCTGACGCAACAGAAACGACTCGAGCGTAGCCAGTCGCGCTTCCGGCGTCTCCAACTCAAGCAACTGGTCGCGAATCTCATTTACGAGCGCGCCCCAAATCAAATCCAATTCGATTACGGATTCGTTGAGTTCTGAAATCGGAAAGCGAAAGAATGGATAAGCGCCGCCAGGTCGGAAACGAATTCCGATCATGCAGGCGTTTTCAGTTCCGATCACGATATAGCGCGTTCGCTCGCCAGAAATCCAAGCCTTCTTACAGGACCGAATCTGGGCCGTCGACGTTTCGTCAGAGAAGAGTTTCTTAGGCCGGCTGTCGAGATCGATAATCAATTCGATGGCGCCATCCGGCAGGAGTTTCTCGCGCGAGTGTTCGGGATCGGAGCTTTCGACGTACCAGATATTTTCCACAAACCGTGCGAGCGGAAGTTGAGGGAAATGTAGTTTGTGCAGCATGGGAGGGGGCGCCAACGACTATTCAAACTGTTTTTTGAACTCTTCAAACTGGAGCCTGAGTTTCTCGACTTCTCCAGCCAGCATGACGACCTGCTCTTCAAGTTTTTCAACTCGTTCTGAGCCGCCACGACGGGGCGCCGCGCTGGCCGCGGCGTTTTCGGCTTCAGCTAAAGCCTCCAGATCAATCTCGCCAGATAGCAGATGTGCAAAGCGTACTTCCTTCTGACCGGGTTGACGCGGTAAACGGACCGCCAGCGCCTCGGGTTCTCGCGACATCAAACCATTCAACGTCTGCTCAACTTCTTCGAGGCCGGAAAATTCATACAGCCTCGACGCGCTGCCTCGCAACTCGCCTGGCGTTTGCGGTCCGCGCAACATCAGCACACACATGATCGCCATCTCGGCCGAACTGAGGTGCATCACTTCCGTCATCACATGCTTGTACTTAGGCACGCGGCTGGTGCTGCCATAAAACACATACACCAGGTTCTTCTCGCGCAGTGTTTCCAGCGCCTGGGCTACCGCGGTTTCGTTGTAGGAGGTAACTGGATGGCGATTGTTCTTCTGATTGCAGGCCAGCGTGAGCGAATTAAGAGTGAGTGGATAGTACTCGGGTGTCGTCACCTGTTTTTCAACGAGTGCACCAAGCACGCGTGTTTCGATGTCAGTCAGTATCGTGGACATAGGTTCGTTTGCTTAAAAGTTGATCACGTCCGTGGATCGCTCAGAACTTCTGAAATTCGTTTACGATGAAAAGCCATTCCCATTTGATGAGCCAAGTATATTGTTGCTCTATTAAAGATCTTTTACGCAACGGAACCCGGACACCATCCAGCGCTCGTGCGCGTGAAAAAAGTTCCGGTAAGTCGAGCGGATGTGAATCTGGGGCGTAGCAAACGAACCGCCGCGCAACACCTTCTGATTCACAAACCACTTGTCGTTGTATTCATCGAACTCTGATTTGAAGCCCGGGTAAGGAACGTAATCGGAAGTCGTCCATTCCCAAACGTCCCCAATCATTTGATGACAGCCATGAACGCTTTGTCCTTCGGGATAAGCGCCGATTGGGGCCCCTCCCCAAAGGTTACTCTCAAATAGATTCGCCTTGCTTGTATCGACTGCGTGCGGGCCCCAGGGAAACGCTTGCTTCTCGTTCTGTGGCGCGACGGTCGCCGCCTTCTCCCATTCAGCTTCTGTCGGCAAACGTTTCCCGGCCCATTTCGCATAAGCAGACGCTTCATAAAAACTAACGTGGGATACGGGCTCGGTTGCTTTGCTTTCGACCGGATGCAAGCCCGCAAAGTCCCGAATCAGCCACTGGCCGTCGTGAAGCTCCCAGTAAAGCGGCCCGAGCCACTGATCGCGATTGACGACTTCCCAGCCCTCGGAAAACCACCAGCGGAAATCTCGATAGCCACCGGCGCGAATGAACTCCAAAAACTGCCCGTTGCTA
The DNA here is from genome assembly GCA_041744295.1 of Pyrinomonadaceae bacterium. Lineage (GTDB taxonomy): Bacteria > Acidobacteriota > Blastocatellia > Pyrinomonadales > Pyrinomonadaceae > PSRF01. The sequence goes on from JBGTLE010000176.1 coordinate 8,052, forward strand.
ACGGGCGCTTTGTCGATCTCATAGTCATGGAGAAAAACCTGGTGAGCTGGTTTCTCGTTATCGAAGGCGAATCCTGCCGTTTCACTTGGACACCCAAGCCAGAAAAGACCGCCTTCAATACCGGCCGCGCCTTCGACCTTCACCTTGCTCGCCGGCGAAGCAGCGATTAGCGGGTTGAATTGATCGCAAAGCAGGTGCTTGATGTCATAAACCAAAAGTTCCTGGTGCTGCATCTCGTGTTCGAGGCCGAGCCTGACAAGGGTACGAACCTGGTCCGCTTCACCGTGGGAATCGAGTGTGGCAAGAAACTCAATCATCAAATCATCGATGTGACGACGATAACGCAGCGTCTCGTCGACTGTGGGCCGCGACTTTGTGCCACGTTTGGGCCGCTCGATGCGCGCGCCAAATCCCTCGTAATAGGAATTGAAATAGAAGAGAAAGCTTTCGGAATAGGGTTCGTAGCCAGATTTGTAGGCCTGCAAGAGTGTTTCAAAAAACCAGGAGGTGTGGCCGACGTGCCAACGCGGCGGGCTCATGAACTCAGCCGTTTGAATTACGTAGTCTTCGATTTCGAGCGGAGCGACGATCTCGAGCGTTCGCGCGCGGACGCAGTTATACAGCTCTGAGATCACTCTTGCCTCAAGATCTGACTGGGTGTCGCGAGTTTCTCTGCTTAACGTTGTGCTCATCACAGTCCTCCTGGGTATGTCGGCCATGATAAGTCACGCGACGACGATCTGAAAACGTTACAGGATTATCAAGATTAGCAAGATGCACAGGATAGTGAAGACTGCCTGGCTCGCTTGCCCTTTTTATCTTGTGAATTCTGTAAATCCCGTCAGATCCCTGCCTTAGTCGTGTGACGGGTGGCTCAGGATGCGCTTAAACATCTGCATCCAGTAAAGGACGTAAAGACCACGCGTATTGTCGCTCAGATCGTTTAGTTTGGTGACGCGCCGCATGGTCAGAAGGGTCTCAGGTTTCAAGTTTCCTGTCTCAGAATCGAGAATCTAATTGCGGATCCCCTTGGAGTGCGGCGACTTGTCGGCGCTTTAGTGTTAGTTTCGAGTTGCACCATGTTAGGCAATACAAAAGCGCCGACAAGTCGGCGCACTCCAAAGGCTCCGCGTTATGATCGAGAAATTAAATTACTTTTAGCGATCGCCCTGAGTGATCCTTAACGCGCCCGATTACGGCTGCTAGCGGATAGTTTTCGCGCAGCCTGGTGAAAAGTTCCGGCGCGCGATCCGAAGCAATAGCGATCAGCATTCCACCCGCAGTTTGCGGATCAAAAAGGAGATGCCGCAGTTCCTTGCCCACCGTCTCGCTAATCTCAATATTTTCGCCGACATATTCGCGGTTCGTCTTATCGCCGCTCGTAAGCAGTCCCTGCTCGGCAAGTTCCTGCGCACCTTCCAACAACGGAACCGCATGCGCGTCAATCTCAATCGTTACCTTGCTGGCATTTGCCATCTCCCAGGCATGTCCCAATAAAGCAAAACCAGTCACATCAGTAGCGCCTTTAACGTCAAACTCCCGCATCGCTTCGGCCGCATCCTTTCCAGCGGTCAGCATCGTCCGAACGGATGCTGCGGCAATTTCAGGACTCGCCTTTCCAAACTTAATCCCGGTTGAGATTACTCCCGTCCCGATCGGCTTGGTCAGAATGACGACGTCGCCTACTCGCGCGCCAGAATTCGTCGCGATCTTGTTCGGGTCGATCACCCCGGTAACTGCATACCCGAACATGATCTGCTCGTTATCGACACTGTGGCCGCCAATCAAAGTGACTCCATATTGGTTCAGTGTATCGAGGCCGCCGCGCATGATCTCGCCAAGGATGGCCGGATCGACACCCTTTTTCGGAAAGCAGGTGATTGCGAGTGCAGTTAGCGGCGTTCCCGCCATAGCCCAGACGTCGTTGATGGAGTTCAACGCCGCGATACGGCCATATTCAAAAGGGTCGTCAACGATGGGAGTGAAAAAATCGACGGTCTGGACAATTGCGAGGTCGTCGCGCAGGCGGTATACACCCGCGTCGTCGGCCGTATCAAAGCCGACAATCAGATTCTTATCGTAAGGCTGTTTTGGTAGCCCGCTCAGAACCTGAGCGAGTAAGCTCGGGCTAAGCTTCGCCGCTCAACCGGAACACGACACCATCTCAGTCAGACGCATCGCAGTCCTCCTTTCGTCGATTTGATTCAGGAGCTTAAGTGGGATTGTTTATACCATCTTATGAAAAGAGTTCGCATTGAGATGGGAAGGAAGAGAAGAAGCCGCGGTTTTCGCGGATGACACGGATCAGAACAAATAGAAGTCCAGCTTCCGTCGTTGTTCAGATCCGTCCGATCCACCTCAATCCGCGGCCTAAAACTCTTTTCCTATTGAACTAAACGACTTGCGCAAACGAGACCGGCAAGCCATCCGGATCAATACAAACTGCTAACCTGATGCCTTCCCCTTCTCGCTGCATTGGCGGCATAACAAATCTCACGCCGCGTGCCTGCAGTTCCTCGTAAGTCTTGTCAACGTTTTCGACGTTAAAACCAATCGAACAGGTGCCCGCAAATTTCGACTGGTCGCCAGCGCCCTCCTTTACCAACCCGCCACCGTGCAGCGCCAGGGTTGTTGTTCCAGTTTGAAACTCGGTCCAATCAGGGGATTGAAACTTAAGCGGAATGCCGAGCTTGTCGCGATAAAACTCAACCGATCGATTCATATCGGAAACTATCACCATCGTGTAATCAATTTGGTTGAACATGACAGCTCTCCTATGCTTTCCTTCTGGTTTTTCCGCTACCCATTCCTACGATAGTGTCGAACTCTTCCTTCTTGAGCGGCATGACCGAAAGCTGAGATTGCCTGATCAAGGGCAGCCCACTCAGACGCTTGTCGTAGCGAATCGCCGCGAGCGGCACGGGAGATGACAAAGGCTTAAGCGGTTTCAAGTCGACCGCGACCCACTGAGGATCATCAGCGGTGGGATCGGGATAGGCGCCCTTCGCTACTTCGGCAATTCCCACGACTGCCTTGTCTTTCCCCGAATGATAAAAGAGCACGCGGTCACCGGCCTTCATTTCGCGGAGGTTGTTCCTTGCCTGGTAGTTTCGCACGCCGGACCAATCTGTCTCGCCGTCGCTAACAAAATCAGTCCACGAATAAGTCTCGGGTTCCTGCTTGACCATCCAATGCTTTGTACTGTTCTTTTTCATTGCTTATGTTCTTGTTTCAAACTAGCCACCGGCTTAGAATGTGCGGCCTCAACAAACTGGCAGGAGATTGATACCAATTATGCAAAAAGAAGGAACTGCTGCGCCGCAATTCTCAACCACCGACGCCGAGGGAGCTACCGTTCGTCTAAAAGAGCTACGCGGTCACAAAGTGGTGCTCTATTTCTACCCCAAAGACGATACTCCCGGTTGCACGAAAGAGGCCTGTTCTTTTCGCGACGCTTTTTCTGAATTCAAGAAACGTGGAATTAAAGTCCTCGGAGTGTCCCCGGACAGCGAAAAATCTCATCAGAAGTTTGTCGCCAAATACGATCTGCCTTTTACCTTGCTCGCCGACAAAGATCACACCATCGCTGACGCCTACGGTGTTTACGGCCAAAAGAAGTTTATGGGTCGTACTTATATGGGAGTAATCCGTACGACGTTTCTCATCGATGAAAAAGGCAAAATTAAGAAGGTTTTTGAGAAGGTCAAGCCTGCCGAGCATGCCCAGGAAGTCTTGGACGCGTTTGAGGATTAGTTGACAACGAACACGCGCTGGCGCAGATGAAGCTTGGGACTTCTTGAGCCGATCCTAAGCAGGAAGGCCTTTTGTGCCCGACTCATCCGCGCTGGCGCGATCCCGCTGCCTCGCGCGTTGGTGTTAGGCTGCCACCCAAACACCAGGCTTCTCCGGTTTTCGGTCTTCGGAACTCCTACCAGGCATTAACCCCTGTAAAGCACTAAAAGAACTAGGCATGTCTCCCTTGCGACGCGGAAATGGCTGACTAATCTCCTGGGGCACAAGTGTTTCCAATTCGTTTGTGAAATACATGCGTGTGTTGTCCAGCACTTCGGTGCGGATCTCGCGTGTCCACAACAGCAGGTTTGCCAGGGCCTCACCGATTTCATCTTTACCTAGTTTTGTTTCCTGCGCGATCTCCTTCTGAGTTCGCGCGCCTTTCCTGATGGCCTCTCTCACGCGGTCAACCGGCGATAAGCGGCTGATTAGTTTTGAAAGGGTCGCCGAGGCAACGCCGTGCGCCGGAGCCAATTCCATGCCGATCAACTCGTCAGTTTCCAGCACGGCATCCGCAACATATTTTTTGCGTGCGGTCTTGTATTCCTTCAGTGCCCGGCGACTGTTGGTAACTTTCTTTCGAATACAAGTCTTGCAGTAAAGGTTTCTACCGTCCTTTCGAGCTCGGCAAACGCCAAACTCGGAAACGGGTAACGCGTTTATACAGATCGGGCACACTTTCGTTTCGCAGATAGCAGGGGTCTCTTCTATCATTTTAGCACTCCATCAACTCAATTGGGGTTACTTCGAGTGAGTGCTCGCCGAAAGAGAACACACGACCACCGTGGATCTGATTGATCCAACTTGCCCGTCATTACGATTGGCGGTGAAGTGGGTCGCGGCAACGATTTCCTGAACCCAGGAAAACTATCGCCTGCGATTGCCGGGGCAGCTTATTTTGCGGAAGTTAGTCGATGCAACAGGAGAAGCTTAATACATTTTGAAGCAGGTTCGTTGGGGCCATGCGAGAGATGTATAAGAGCGTCTAAACCTACTTGCAAATTTCAATTCAAGCTGCCGATCCTTCCACGCGTCCTTCTGGCAATCAATCACTTTCAACGAGGGGTTGCATTATAGATATCCGAAAAGTTTTTGCAACAACTATTTCGATTGCAGGTGGTCCAAATCACTCATTTTAGAATTCACTTTTGATCTTCTTTGTGATCACTGTTTTTTGATTCGCAAACTTCTCTTATACGAGAAGATATCTGATCACACATTCGACACATTCGCGTCGTTTGGTTCTCTTCGCGATCGAGATCAACTTTGCACAGAGTTGAAAATTACTCCGAAAAAATTCAGACCGGGATCAGGTTAACAATCTGTTCGCCGTCTGTATCACGCAACAAGTGTGAGTAGCGTTCACATGGTCCTACCATTAGTAGATAAGTACAAACTTGAACCGCCTTGCAGAAAGTTTTCGACGGAGAAAATGATAGATTAAAAGTGTCTCGCATCGTTTCCTTCGTTTACGAATCCTTTCATTCGTAGTGGGTCAACTCGTTGAATCTTAAGTGATTGTTAGTGCGCCGCTCGCTTGTGCAAAACGCGGTAAGTGTTCGCTGGTAACAACTTCGCAATACCGACTGTGCTGATTTCCACAATCTTATCCACAGGAAGCTGTGGATAAATGTGAATGATGCTCGCGAAGTTTGAATTGAACTGACGAAGCTCGATAGCAATCATTGCGAACGCGGGCTGGCTCGATCTTGCAGGCGGTAGACAAACTTTAATCCCGACCAAATCTCATTCACTGCACATATCTTCACATCAACAAGACCTGCATCCAAACCAATGCGCTGAACGTTTCCGAAAGAGAGGTCCGTAACAAGTCCCGAACTCTTCTTTGGCCATGAAACCCAGATCATTCCATTCGGCTTGAGTCTGGTTGCAAGTTTTTGAAAGGTTTTCCTGAGTGATTGCTCAGACTTGCTGAAGACAAGAATGAAATCGACTTCTTTCGCACTCTTCCCGACTTCGATCGCAGTTAACGGTACCGGGCCCAGGTCATGAGCAAACCCTTCAGGCGCGTTTACCAAAGCAAAACGAAATCCATCTTTGATACCCAACTTCCTGATGAGTGGTGTGTTTGAATAACCAACCATACTCGCGTCAATCTGCTTAGCTTACACGGCGCGGATTCTTTAAACCTGTGTGCAGTTTGTTGTTCACTTCTCGAGTCACGCGTGGAGCGAGAGCGCTCAGGTGTTCTTGAATAAAATCGCGAACGGCCACTGCATCGCGTTTCGACAATTCTCGCAGCGCCCAGGACAGTGCTTTCACTACCATATCCTCGCGATCGGTAACCAGCATTCGACAAATTCCAAGCGTTCGCGAGCTATCACCTTCACCCCCGCGCGCTTTTGAGTTTAGCGGAACGGTGCTGACCAGGGCTGCACGTCGAAGCCATACGTTACCAGATCTCGCCCAGCTCTCAATTAAGCTCGTCGGAACCAATCCTTCTCGCCAGGCCGGCCCAGACAAGTAAGAGCCAAAGATGTCGACAGATGCCCAACTGTCCAGCCTGCCGGTCAGTTTTTTCAGTAGGCCGGAGTTGATACTTGAGAACGCGGCCTCGTGGAATTGAATTAATTCACACGCGACAAAGTAATGAGATATCCCCTGCTTACTGACCAGCCGTAGCGCGAGCTCAATTACGAGCTTGTCGGGAGCTTTCAGTAATTGGCGCGAGAATTCGCGACGCACTTTACGGATGGCCGCAGTGTTCGGCTCAGGAAGCGCCGCGAGGCGAGCAAGAATCGCTTCCTCGAATTCGCGCACGGTCTTTAATTTAACCATCACCACAGCTTTAGCAGTTTCCACCAACTGAACCCAAATATTACCCAGATCGGAATGGTTACCAGTGAAACAATCAATCCCAGTTTCCACCAATGCCGCTGGGTAACGTAGCCGGCGCCGAAGTAGATCGGTGCTGGGGTTGTTCCATAGTGTGTAAGGCTGGCATCGAGGTTCGAAAAGTAAGCCAGCGAAAGCACTGCGAGATAAGGAGGAGCGCCCGCGGCAAGTATTACTACCAGAAATGGAATATACATCGCTGTCACGTGTGCTGTGATACTCGCAAAAGCATAATGCGCATAGAAATAGATTAATAGCAGAGCAGCAAACGCCGCCCACCATGGCCAACCAAGAGTTAAACCGGCAGCGCTTTCGGCAAACTTCTTAGTGATTCCAGTTTCACCGAGTGCTTCGGCCATCCGAACGAGACCGCCGTACCAGATAAAAACGTCCCAGGCGTTACGCTCGGAAAGCAAGTCCGACCATTCCAGAACGCCGGTGACCAGCAAGGCACAAACTCCCAACAACGGCGGGATTGAATAATCGAGGCTGCCAACGTAGTTCAACGCTGACAACAACCCCGCGCTCGGGATTATTGGTGCTATCGAGGGAATGAATCCGGCCAGGCCGCGAACAATCCAAAGAACCGCCACCAGCAGGAACACCGCCAGCAGCATCTTTTCATTACGACTCATTGGTCCCATGGTTCGGAGTTCAGCCCTGGCGAACTCAGTGGCTTCGGGAGTGTGTTTAATTTCCGGCGGGAAAAGACGGTAAAGGAGATTGGGAACTATGATCAGCGCCACGACGCCGGGCACGATTGAATAGAGCAACCAGCGAGCATAAGTGAGTTCGATGCCCGTTGTTTGCTGCGCAAAGCGTGCAATCAGTACATTCGAAGCCTGACCAGTTAGGAAGGTCGCGCAGATAATCACGTCGCACTGGTAAAGCAGCGGCATCAGAAACGCCCCCAGTCGTCCGGCGGTTGGGCCCGGGCGCGAGTCGTATGCTTCGCAAAGACTCTTTGCAATTGGGAAAACCACTCCACCTGAACGCGCGCCGGTTGAGGGAATTACGCTTGCCAACAGAAAGTCGGTGGATACCAGCGAATAACCGAGTCCCAGCGAGTGCCTGCCAATCCTGCGAATGAAAAGGAGTGCGATACGGCGGCCGAGTCCGGTCTTAATCATCGCGCGCGAGATAAAGAAGGCCGCAAGCACGAGCCAGACTATCGGATCGGCATATCCGGCCAGTGCCTCCCGAATCGGCAAGGCTCCGGTGATTGCGATTGCTGAGACGCCAAGCAGAACCATGGCCCCGCCGGGGACTGGGCGCACAATTGAGCCCGTTATGGTTGCGACGAAGATAGCCAACAATCGCCATGATTGCGGAGTGATGCCGTCTGGCGTGGGAACGAGCAATACCAGCAGTCCGGCGCCCAGGACAACCGCCCATCGGATCAGTTGACTACGACGGCTGTTCGGTTTGGCTTCGCTGGTGGCTGGATCGCTTGGAAGAGTTGGCGGGGATGCTCTTTGACTCACTTTTTAAGGGTTCCGTTCGTTTCCAGCGGCTGCTGAAGTGCGGCGAGAATATATTCTCTTGCGATTAGCAGCTCAAGCACATTCTCGGGCGGGTCTTAGGTCTCAGGTCTAAAGTTGAGATCTCAGATTATTGCAATCTCAAATCTTAGATCTCAGAACTCAGATAATCTCAGATAAATAGAATCTGTTCTGAGACCTGACCTTGAAGGCCTGAGACCTAAGACCTGAGACCTAAGACTTGAGACCTGAGATTTGAATAGCGACAATCCTTTTAACGCCCGGAGTACGTAATTAAACGAGCGAACCCAAAAGGATGGGAACGGCTCTAAAACCAAGATGGAACACTCAAACAAGATAAAGGCCAGTGAGATAACCGATAAGCAGGTCTATTTGAACCGTCGTCTGTTCATGCGTGGGGCAGTCCTTGCGGCCACTGCGTCGGCCACGGGCCTGATCTATCGCAAACTCAACCCGCCACCCGCAGAAGCGCGGAAAGGACAAGTGCTTGAGAACGTCGCGAAGCCAACTGACGAGGCATTAGCGAAGGGTTTTAGAGTTGACGAGGCGCTGACCCCGATTGAGAGCATTACGAACTACAACAACTTTTATGAATTCTCGACCTCGAAACAAGAGGTTGCCACCAGGGCAAAAGGCTTTATCACTCGACCTTGGAGCGTTTCCGTCGAAGGCCTGGTCAATAAGCCGCGAACCTTCGACATCGAGGAATTGCTGCGCTTTCAAATGGAAGAGCGGATTTATCGCCTGCGTTGCGTTGAGGGCTGGTCAATGGTGATTCCCTGGGTTGGATTTCCATTGGCGACGCTGCTGGAGAAGGTTGAGCCAAAGTCTGAGGCAAAGTATGTCGCTTTCCAAACGCTGCTCGATCCAGAGCGAATGCCCAATCAGACTACTGGAATATTGGATTGGCCGTACGTAGAAGGTCTAAGGCTGGATGAGGCAATGCATCCTTTGACGATCCTCGCGACCGGACTTTATGGAGAAACGTTACCGCCGCAAGATGGGGCGCCTATTCGCCTGGTAGTTCCCTGGAAATACGGGTTCAAGAGTATCAAGTCCGTAGTGAAGATCTCTTTAGTGGCAAACCAGCCGCCCACGACCTGGAGCGCGTATGGCCCGGACGAGTATGGGTTCTATTCAAACGTGAATCCGAACGTGCCGCATCCGCGCTGGAGTCAGGCAAAGGAACAGCGAATCGGCGAATATCGCAGAAGAGATACGCTCCTCTTCAACGGCTACGCTGATCAAGTGGCGCAGCTTTACACTGGCATGGATTTGAAGAAGAACTTTTGAGGCTGGGCTTTGGACTTTTGTCCCTGGACTTTGGACTTTGAACATCATGAAAGACCCGCGCTTCACAAAGATCGTCATCTTCATCAACTGCCTGGTGCCGTTGGCGCTACTTCTCTGGGACGTCGCGCACAAGAATGTCGGCGCAAACCCACTGGAATTTGCGACGCGTACGACCGGGACATTGACGTTGGTCTTTCTGCTGCTTTCACTCGCAATCACGCCGATTCGCAAGATCACCGGACTGAACTGGCTGACAAAGTTCCGCCGTATGCTGGGTTTGTTCGCGTTCTTTTACGGCTTTCTGCACCTTACGACCTACATTTGGTTCGATCGATTCTTTAATCTGCGCGAAACCGTTGCCGACGTGATCCAAAGGCCCTTCATTGCCGTCGGCATGACTGCCTTCGCGCTCATGATTCCGCTGGCGATCACGTCAACAAACAAGATGCTCAAACGCCTCGGTGGAAAACGCTGGGCGATGCTGCACAGGCTGGCATACGTCGCGGCGGCTGCGGGCGTACTGCACTTTTGGATGCTGGTCAAGTCAGACACGCGAAAGCCTCTCACGTTTGCTTTTCTGCTGTTTCTGCTATTGGGTCACCGCTTGTTTGTGAGGTTCTATCCGCCAGAGACCGTCGCTAAGCAAAGTTCCTTTCTACCACGCGAGTGAAGGCTGTTTTACCGAAACTTTTCATCGTTCGTTGGAATTCGGTAAGATGAGCTTGAAGTCATCCTCACAACCTGGAGTTCCCTATGACCAATGAAGAAATGCACCAGACGATGGAATTTATTCTCGAGCACCAAGCCCAGTTAACTGCCAGCGTGGAGCGCATGGGTGAGGATTTCCGACGTCGCGAGGAAGAGTGGGCCCGAGATCAACCGCGGCTCGCCCGCGTCGAGGAGTCGTTCGTCGTACTTGTGCAGCTCGCGGAGAACTTGGACTCTCGCTTGGATGAATCGGATTCCCGCCTAAATAGGGTCGACGCGATCAATACTGACCATGAGGCGAGGATCGCCAGAGTCGAGGAATCGTTTGTGCTGTTGACACAACTGGCGCAGAAGTCCGACGCCCGGTTGAACTCCCTTGAAGCAAACGACCAGCGATCTTGATCAAGGCTCCAAGCGACCACGATCAATCTGGAATCAAAATTAGCAGCTCTTGCTGAGGGTCAAGTGCACACGCCAACAACCTAAGGGCGCTAATCGATATAATTCGGGAGGATAGAAACGCCAGATCAGAAGTCAGATGTCAGATTCGGATCCGGAAGCATAACTTGAAACTAGAAACTAGAAACTCGAAACTGGTACTCAGCACTCCGTCTTTACTGATTCAGTCCAACTGACACGTGCTAAAGCCTAATGTCTCTCGACAACGAACTTGCATCGTTCCCGTTTGCTAAGGTACGTCATGCCTGACACCATCAACCGGTTTTCAGATCGAGTCGAAAACTACATTAAGTACCGCCCCGACTACCCCTCGGAAGTCGTCGAGCTGCTACGCCACGACTGTGCGCTGCATCCTGATTCCATAATTGCCGACATCGGCTCAGGCACGGGCAAACTTTCCGAGCTGTTCTTAAGAAACGGCAACCTTGTCTTTGGTGTCGAACCTAACGCCGCGATGCGAGAGGCCGCAGAACAAATTCTGAGTGAATACGAACGGTTTGTGAGTCGGGATGGCAACGCTGAGCAAACCGGTCTTGAGTCGGCAACGACTGATTTCGTCATTGCCGGACAGGCCTTTCATTGGTTTGATCAGCAAAAGGCGCGCGCGGAATTCAGTCGAATTTTGAAGCCCGGAGGTTGGGTCGTGCTCGTCTGGAACGAGCGCCGGTTGGACTCAACTCCGTTCCTGCGTGCTTACGAGGATCTTCTGCTTCGCTTCGGCACTGATTATCAGCAAGTTCGACATGAGAACATTACCGGTGACCTCGCGGAGTTTTTTGCACCCGGAAACCTAAACACCGCGAAGTTCGACAATGTCCAGCATTTCGATTTCGAGGGACTGTGCGGAAGGGTCTTATCTTCCTCATATGCGCCGGGACCAGATCATCCACAATTCAAACCGATGATGGCAGAGTTGCGAGGGCTGTTCGATAAACACTCCGGAAGTGGCAATGTGGCTTTTGAATACGACACATCCGTTTACTACGGCCAACTTCCGCCGTCAGCTTTGGGAGCTTAACAACGATGACTGATGAGAGACGCCAGGAAGAGCGGGTTCAGATCAATCTCCCCGTCAGGTGGAATGGTCAGTCCGGAACGCACGAGGCGCGTATCGAGGATCTCAGTTTCGGTGGCTGTTTTGTTAATACTAGCGGTCGAGTAGATGCAGGAGAAATTATCGTGCTTGAGATCAAACTGCCATCCGGCGAATGGTTGCCGTTACGCGGTGAAGTCGCCTCGTATCAGGATGGCATTGGGTTTGGCTTGCTCTTTACTTTTCTCACTGACGACGAAGAATATGCGCTGCGCGAAGTGATCGGCTGATCTTTACTGCGCGGCCTGCCTGTTAATCGAGGCCATGGCGTGCGCCAGTTCAGCACGCGTAAATGGAGCACCAGGCCGAAACAACGTATCGGCCTGGACGAGTCCTCGCGAAACCGCCACCGAAACATAACCCCTCAATTCACTCGGTATGTGCCGCGCATCGAGAAATGCGAGCGGAGTTCCCGTGCGACTTTCCGCATCAGCCCGCAGTCCGGCGGCGCGCACTAAAGCAATAGTCGCTGCCAGACGGGTCACGCCCTCGTTTGGCCGAAAATAGCCCCCCGCCGAAACATCGGTAAACAAGGCACCCATCGGAGCCGCCTGAACACTTTCCACGAAAAGCCTTGTGGTCTCGTCGCGCAGATCGCGATAAGTAGCTTGGCCTGGCAGGTATTGCGGAACGCGCGCTCCAATCACCAGGGCAGCAGCCAACTCGGCCCTCGATACATTCCATTCTGGCCGAAAGCGCGAGCCGATAGGCCACATCGTGAATGATCGAATGCTCTGAAGAATCTCACCTCGAAGTGCTGGGCTGAGGTGATCGATGTCGCACATTCGGGAATACCGGGCGCGCCCGGTCTCAAGCCCTCCAAAATAAGCCTGAGAAGTGCCCACGACACCCAGCGTGTTCCGCGCACTGAACCGCCAAGCCCCAGACTGAGGCATTACCAGACTGATCCGTTCGCGTTTTCCATTTAAGCCCGACAGGTTGACTGCGTTTGATGACCCTTGCTGTGCTCCGGTGCTGTCATAAGCGTACAAACCAAGGTCGTTCGTGCTCAAAAACGGTCCCCAACCAATTTGCGCGGTTGCAATCAGAGTGTCGGCAGGAATCTGCAGGGTTGTATCGTTGCTCTGGCCAGCCGCGACGCTGCCTGAAAATGTAACTAGTGGATCCGTAAAGAATGAGACTTGTCCACGGTCGAGAGTTCCCCGCCAGGCGCCTATGTTCCTCGACACGTACGCTGCTTGCAGAACCGCCGCGTGCACGTTGAGCATTCCCGCGCCGGCTTCGTGCGGATAATACGGCGCCAGCGGCGTCGCGGTGCGTTGCAGGATCTCGCGCACCGCAGCCGGTGTCAGCGACGGATTTGCCTCCAGCATCAACGCGATTGCGCCGGCCACCTGTGGCGCTGAAAAACTGGTACCGCTGGCGATGGTGTAATAGGGAATCTCGGTTGAGCTAAGTCGTTGCGCATCGGCCCCGGCAAGTCCCTCGACTCCAGTAACGGTCGCTATTCCGGAGCCACGCAAGCTGACAACGCTGACACCCGGGGCAACTAATGTCGGTTTGAACAAACCACTCGCAAAATCACCGCGAGAAGAGAACGGCGCCAGTCTTCCCTGGGTATCCGAAGCGCCGACGCTTACAACCCAGGGCGCAACTGCGTAAGGATTAAGTGAATGTGCGGACGGGCCGGTGTTGCCTGCTGAGAAGACCACATTGACGCCCGCATCGGTCAACATCTTCGTCGCCACATTTACCGGGTCGTTGATATCGAAAACGGTATTGGCGGAAAAACTGCAGTTCATCACGCGGACACCCAGTTCCCGATTGGCGAGCAGGTAGTCGAACCCACCGAGTACGTACAGTAGCGACAGGTCGCCGGCACTCAAACCAACCAGCTTTGCCTCGGGAGCAACGCCGGCGTACTTACCACCCGACCTATTACCGTTGCCGGCAATCACGCCTGCGACAAAACTGCCGTGCCCGTAAACCTGATCCGTATTGGGGAGGTTTTCAGAGTTAGCTGGAAAATTGAATCCGGCGCCAATGCTTTGCGCATCGGCAAGCTTCACATTCCTGGTAACTCTTCCCGCAATGTCCGTGTGTGTGCCATCAACGCCAGTATCCAGAACCGCGACGGTTACATTTCGCCCGGCGACTGGTAGGTTCTGCGTCTTACTGGAAATCTCGCGATCAGCCCAAGCGCGATCGGCGCCGATAGCGGATCGCACTTCGGGTTCGCTGGTAAGCGTCACGGTGCGGTTTCCATAGATAGAACGGACGCCGGGAAGTCTTGAAACGGCGATGAGCTGATCGCGCGTCCCACTCACCATTACCATCGGGAGCACTCTGAATTTCGTACCGCCGACGATTCCGATGTTCTGCAACGCGGCAAAATCCGCGTCACCCGGTAAGCGATGATAAACAACGACTGCGTTCAGGCTGCTGTCATCGGCGAGACTATTCAGCGCAATCGCGAGTTCGGGATCGACGCTTAGCAGCCCGCTGGTTCTTGCCTCGGCGCCGGTCATGACAATCCCGTCAGCGCCGGTCATTACGATGCCGTCGGCCCCAGTCATCACGATGCCATCCGCGCCGGTCATTACAATGCCCGTGACTCCATTGAACCGCAGCCCGTCTGGCACCACGGCAAAACCCGCACCGTTTCCGCCGACCGCCCGAACCTCATCTGCCCCAGTCATGACGATTCCGTCAGCGCCGGTCATCACGATGCCGTCTGCACCAGTCATCACTATTCCATTAGCGGAAGTCTGCTGAAAACCATCCACGCCGGTCATCACGATACCGTCGGCCCCGGTCATCACGATGCCGTTAGCGAGGGTCATTGTCACCGCGTCGACGGTGTGAATAGTGCCATCCGCGCCGGTCATCACAATGCCGTCGGCCCCTGTCATCACGATTCCGTCAGCTGCGGTGATGTTCACTCCATCAGCGCTTGCCGACCGCACGCTGTTTGGATAGGCAAAGCCATCAGCTCCGGTCATGACGATACCGTCGGCGCCGGTCATCACGATCCCGTCGGCGCCGGTCATCACAATTCCATTCGTGCCATGGTTCAAGAAACCATCGGCGCCAGTCATGACAATGCCGTCAGCACCAGTCATGACGATGCCGTCGGCGCCGGTCATCACGATTCCGTTTGAAGTTGTTATGGAGATTCCGCCGATAGCTGGCGAAGTGGCTAGTAAGAGAGCCAGCAGTAATGCGATTGGGCGCTTGGCGCGAAGCAAGGCTGAACTGAAAAGATATTGACCTAGCAAACTACCACCTCAGTCGGGTTTGTTGGCGCAGTCGTGCTAACACATTTGCAGCTGAGGTTCCCCGGTGGTTG
>JBGTLE010000177.1:0-7531 GCA_041744295.1 Pyrinomonadaceae bacterium
GTACTTTGGGTATTTGCGCAGGGATGCAGATCTGGGCGGGTTGTTGTTCTGGTTGGACCAGGTGAATCGTTTCCCGTTGCGAGACCAGAACATCCAGAACGCGATGGTCTGCTCGTTCATCACCTCGGCGGAGTATCAACAACGATTCAGTCCGGTAGTCACGCACACGAACCAGGAGTGTCCGCAGTAGTAAAACGCTCTTCCGCTGGAGAGCGAAACGCGTCTCAACTGGAAGCACGCGTTTTCGCTGGGAGCGCGGACGGCCTCGTCCGCCAATCGCTGGCTACCGCGCGGTCACGGTTGAAAAGTTCACGGTTACAGACAAGACAACCGCGGCCGGGGCGGACGAGGCCATCCGCGCTCCCAGTAAGCTAGTCGAAGGCGATGAGTTAATGACCACTGAAGGCAAATTGCTTCCAAGAAGGTAAAAAACGGTACAAAATGCGATTTGAGCATTTAATACATCTGAATCATGTCTTTGTGGCTTAGCCGAGGTCACTCTAAACGGCGCCACCAGACCTGTGCGTCGCGACATTGTTGTTTGACTGGGAGCGTGGACGGCCCCGTCCGACGGTCGCTCGCTACCGCTCAGTCACGGTTGAAAAGTTTACGGTTACAGGCGACGCAGCCGCCGTGGCGGACGGGGCCGTCCGCGCTCCCAGTAGTAGCGATCGCTTTTTAAGGCAGCGGTCGAGAGTCGGCTCGGCTGATGGGCCACCACTTCTTACCTGAACTTGCAGGCAGATCGAAACGGAGTTTGAAAGCATAAATGCAGCGCTTGCTTTGGCAGATTGCTCTTGGTCCAATTCTGTTGCTGATGGCGCCACCTGGCCCAACGCAGACGACTGTCCCGCTGGCAAGACCAGAACTAGTGCTACAGACCGGTCATACTTCTGGAATTTACGCCATCGTCTTTGGGACGAATGGCGGATGGCTGGCCACGGGCGGCGCTGACAATGTCGTGAAGGTTTGGGACGCTTCGACGGGTCGGGAACTGCGGGTGTTGCGCGGACACACGGGCTGGATCAAGTCGCTGACGGCCGGCAAAGATACAGACTGGTTGGCTTCCGCTGGAAATGATCGGGTGGTCAGGTTGTGGAACGTACGCACGGGCGAGCTGGTCCGCAGTTTCAATGGCCATTCGGGTTCGATTGAAGCACTAATTTTTAGTCCGGACAGTCGTTGGCTAGCTTCTGGAGGCTCCGACACCACCATCAAAATCTGGAGTGTCGACAGCGGACAGGAATTGATGACATTGAAAGGTCATACGGCAGCGATTACGAGTTTGGCCATAAGTCCCGACGGCAAGCTCGTCGCCTCCGGCAGTGCTGATACGACCATTAGGATTTGGGAAGCAGCCACTGGCCGAGAGGTTTCTACATTAAGGAAAAATATACAAAAGATTTCGGCGTTGACTTTTGGCGCTGACAGTCGCTCGCTCGCCTCGGGAAGTGCTAGCGGAGATGTCATGCTTTGGCGTGTTGACAACAACCAGCCGCGTCTGGTGATGAAACACGGGCCAGCTGCAATTCTTAGCTTATTTGCACGGCCCGATGGTGTGATCGCATTGAGCACGGACGGCAAGATAGCGGTCTGGGATGTGAACTCAGGTAAGCAGCAGGCTTTGGTGGTTCCTACTGAGAATAGCGATGATGTCTTAGTGGGGACCTTTAATTCGGTGGGGACTCAACTAGCACAAACCAATGGCAGCCGCACGGTGGAGTTGCGCAGTACTCAAGACAGTGCACCTTATCGGATTCTGCAGGGTCGCTCGACTGGTTTTTATTCGGTCGCTGCCAGCCCTGATGGCAAGTGGCTCGCTGCAGGTACGAATGACCGGACAGTGCGTCTCTGGCAGGTGGCAACGGGACGCGAACTCCCGCGACTTGCTGGTCACAAGGGAGTAGTGTCAACGGTGGCCTTCAGCAAAGATAGTCGGCTTCTTGCTTCTGGCAGTATCAGCGGCGAAGTAAAAATCTGGGATGTTGCGAGTGGCCGCCAGGCGTTTAGTCTCCCTCAAGCTACGGCTGGAATAAACTCTGTGGCCTTCAGTAATGATGGCCAGACAGTCGCGGGTGCGGGAGGAGAGATTGGCGTCCGGCTCTGGGACCTTACGACAAAACAGAGTCGCTTGTTGCAAGGGCCTAAAGCTGAGATCACGAGCCTTGCCTACAGCGCCGATGGAAAGTTTCTCGCTGCCGGGAGCGTCGACAAGAGCGTGACCTTATGGGAGCTCGAGAGTGCGAGTGCCCCGCGAACCATCGGAACGCTGGATGGCCAGGTCAACGCTATCAGTTTCAGTCCTGACAGCTCGCAGTTGGCTGCTGGCGGAGCCGACAAGGTCGTCAGCATTTGGGATGTGAAGACGGGAGTTCGCTCTGGAACCTTCACTGGAGCAACCGGCGAAGTTCTTGCGCTTACCTTCAGTCCGGATGGCCGCTCAGTTGTCTCCGGAGGAAGTGATAGCAAAGTAAGGATCTGGGAGACCGAGTCTGGCAGACCGATGAATACTCTTGATGGAGGGGCAGGCAATGTAAACAGTGTGGTCTTCACCGCCGACGGACGTTGGCTTCTCTCGGGCAGCGGCGATGGCAGCGTGATGATTTGGGACGGAGCGACGAAGATTCTCAGGGCGACGCTCGTTTCGATGCGGGATGCGGATGAGTGGCTGGTAGTTTCCCCCGAAGGGCTTTTTGACGGCTCGCCTTCCTCATGGAGCCAGATCCTCTGGCGATTTGGTAGCAGTACTTTCAGTGTGTCGCCGGTGGAAGTATTTTTTAATGAGTTTTACCATCCGGCGCTCCTGGCAGATGTCCTGGCAGGAAATAACCCCCGCCCCGCACTTGATATCTCGCGGCGAGATCGCAGGCAACCGCAAGTAAGTCTGAAGCTCGCTGGGGAACAGAGTTCAGAGTTGCGTGCCCGCAACGTTACTGTCCATCTGGAGATAATTGAAACACCAGCCGACCAGGCACACAACACTGGGAGCGGTGCGAAGGACGTACGGCTATTCAGAAATGGATTGCTGGTAAAAGTTTGGCCGGGCAACGTCCTGAAAGAGGAGACTCGCGGCACGTTGGAGGCAACAGTACCGATAGTTGCCGGAGAGAATCGCTTTACTGCCTATGCGTTCAATCGCGATAACGTAAAAAGCAATGATGCGAGTCTCAAGTTAACGGGAGCGTCATCTCTCAAACGCACGGGGACCGCTTTTGTACTGGCAATTGGAGTCGGCCGATACGAAAATCCTGAGTATAGTTTGAACTACTCCGTCGCAGATGCAGTTGCCGTCAGTGACCAGCTGAAGAGGCAGCAGGAACGGCTCAAGCGGTATGATCCTTTTGTCGTTATACCGCTGTTGGATGAGGCGGCGACGAAAGCAAACATCCTTCACGCAATTAAGCGATTGGCGGGAACCGAGACCGGACCGCCGGCCCCGGGCGTGCCCGCTGTACTTGGTAAGGTCACGGCGGCCCAACCTGAAGACATCGTCGTGATCTACTTCTCTGGTCATGGGACGGCCCAAAAAGATCGCTTCTACCTTTTGCCCCACGATCTTGGTTATCACGGAACGCGGTCGAGCTTGAATGCGGCAGGTTTAGAAACAATTCTGGCCCATAGCGTTTCGGACACCGAGTTGGAAGATGCCCTGAGACCAGTCGATGCAGACCAACTGCTGCTGGTGATTGATGCCTGCAATTCTGGTCAGGCCCTTGACGCTGATGACAGGAGACGTGGTCCGATGAACACTCGCGGCCTGGCCCAACTCGCGTACGAAAAAGGGATGTATATCCTGACTGCTTCGCAAAGTGTTGAAGTGGCCTTCGAGTCAGCGGCGTTGAAGCATAGTTACCTGGCTTATGCGTTGATCGAAGAGGGAATTAAGGCAGGCGCTGCCGATGCGAATCAGGATGGTCAGGTTTTATTGAGCGAGTGGTTTGGCTATGCGACGGAACGGGTCCCACGAATGGGTCGCGACCTGAAGCGAGGTAGTAAGGAATTGGAAGAAGTTGCGCCGGACGAACGTCGAGTACAGAGACCGCGGGTCTTTTACACAAGAGAGACCGAGGCACAGCGAATGGTAATTGCTCAGGTAAGCCCAAAGCTGGGGAACTGAGTGGTTTGAGCAGCGGCGCTCCAGAAAGCAACACGGCGTAACTGATCTGGACCGCAGGGTATCGAAATGGATGAAACTAAAGACAAAGCTACCGGGCATGAAACGGCCTCATGGTTGGAAGGCAGCTCAATGCCAACCATACAGGTCGGCGAAATCTCCTTGGCAGGGCAAACACTTGGCGACCGTTATCTGATCAAACAGGAATTGGGACGCGGCGGTTTTGGCGCCGTGTACCTTGCTCTGGATCAGAAAATGGTTTCGCGTCCGGTGGTTGTGAAAGTGATGCTCGACCCGGGCTTTGGTGACGAATGGAGCGGCAAGAAGTTTCAGCAGGAGATTGAGGCGCTCGCACGTATTGACCATCCCAGCATCGTGGGGATTTTTGATGCCGGCGAAACAGCGGACGGCAAGCCTTACCTGGTGATGCAGTATGTCGACGGCGTAAGTATGCGCTCAGCCATTCGACCCGAAGGGATGGATTTCGTTCGCGCCGCCAACATCATTCGCCAAATTGGTAAAGCGCTAAGTTCCGCACACAGTAAAGGCATCCTTCACCGAGACCTCAAGCCCGAAAACATCATGCTGCGTCCCATGAGCGATGGCGACGAGCAGGTGAAAGTGATCGATTTTGGCGTGGCGCAAGTTCGAGACTCCGTAGTCAACCTAAGCACGGGAAGAGACCGCGCGGTTGGGACAATAGCCTATATGTCGCCCGAGCAACTCAGTGCCTTACCGCTCAGCTCCGCCAGCGACGTTTATTCGTTTGCAGTGATGGCTTACGAGATGCTTACCGGCAGGCGTCCGTTGAATCCCGAATCCGTCTATCAGTTGTTGGCGATGCAGAAAAGCGGAGTACGCGTCAGACCCGTGGATCTAAGACCGAACTTTCCTCCAGCCGCTGAAGATGTCCTGCTCAGAGCTCTCGCCTTCGAGCCGGGAGATCGCTATCAGAAAGTACGTGAGTTCGGTGATCAGTTAGCTTGGGCGCTAATCGAGAATGACGGCATGAGCAGTCCCCAGGCTCAAATCCTGGCACAAGCTTTAGAAGCCTCTATGGCTGGAGGCTCCCGAGGAGACTCAACCGCGAAGTGGGTCGGCGGATCCCGGAACAACTCTGCGATCCCCACGATAGGTAGCGCGCCTGCCGCCGGGAAGAAACTAACCTCTGAAACCCTGGTCCTGGAAACTGCGCACGTGCTCTGCCTGGATATCGTTAGTTACTCAAAGTTGCTGATCGATGAGCAACCGATGCGACTTTACGACCTCCAGGAAATAATTCGCGAGACGCAGGAATTCGCGCGCGCACAAGCCGCAAATCAATTAATGAGATTGCCCACGGGTGACGGTATGGCGTTGGTGTTTTTCGGTGATCCCGAAGCTCCGGTTCGTTGTGCCATGGAGATTTGCCGCGCTCTCGAAGCGCATAAAGACATCAAGCTGCGCATGGGAATTCATAGTGGGATGGTCTATCGCATGGCCGATATCAATACCAATATGAACGTCTCTGGGGGAGGCATTAATCTGGCGCAACGGGTAATGGACTGCGGCGATGCCGGCCATATTTTGGTTTCACAGCGCGTGGCCGGTGATTTGGAACAGCTTAGTCGCTGGTCCAACTCTTTGCACGATCTGGGTGAAGCGGAGGTAAAGGACGGCGTGCGCGTGCATGTCTATAACCTGCATTCAGATGGACTGGGAAACCCGGAAGTGCCATCCCGGTTGCGTCGCATATCGCCATCGTTCTTTGCGAAGCACGCTTCCGTGATTCGGGGCGCGGCTTTGGTTCTGGCGCTGGCCATAGGACTGTTATTGTTGGCGCTGAACTACTGGCCCAAATCCCCGGAGGTCGCGAATCCATCCACCAATACCGCGGCAGCCGCAGCCGGCAAAGAACAGGCATTGGCATATTGGTTGACCGTTCAAAAGACGCAGAACGGCAAGGATGTGGGGTCACCAATCGAATCGACGGGAAGTCTGCTTTTCGAAAATGGCTGGAAGTTCCGCTTGAATCTGCGGTCAATGCAATCGGGGTTTTTCTACTTACTCAACGTTGGGCCGGGCCAGGACGGACGTGAAGAGTACAACGTTCTCTATCCGACGGCCGAAAACAATAACGGCGATCCCTTCATTGCAGCGAACCAGATAAGGCAGACCAAGTGGTATTTCTTTGTAGAGCGACCAGGAGTTGAAAAGCTTTGGTTGATCTGGTCCGATCAGCCCTTGAGCGAATTGGACTCAATCTTTCAGCAAGCAGTGCAAAGCAAGAAAGATCCTGGAGAGATTCGCGACCCCGAGCAAATAGAGCGTGTCAAAGGTTACCTGACGTCACACGGGACCACTCCACCTGAAGTTGTCGCGGACGAGTCGAAGAACCTCACCACAGTTAAGGGCCGCGGTGAAACGTTGGTGAGTGTCGTCGAGTTGTATCACAAACCCCAATCGTTAAATTCGGAGAAGCCATGAAACACAAAAAAGTTCTCTCACTGCCTCTTGCTTTCCTGGCCTTATTGATCACGCAGATCAGCGCGTTGTCGGTCGTGGCCCAGGAGATTACGCCGGACGAGGAGAAGAGTATTAAGGCTGAAGAGTTTATTGTTAATCGTCCCAGCGCACGGCCCCAGGACCGCAAGCCTCCTGCGGTGCGCTATAAACCTACGGTCAGGACTACGCCGCTGGTCACGTCTACAACGCTGCCACGTGGGATGGTCTTCGCGCAGATCGGCGTAACCATCTGGCGCTTTCGACCGGCGACTACAAACGACAAGACGAAGGAGTTGGTTGAGGAAGAGGGCGATACCCCGGCCGGAGAATATGCGCTGGAAAGAATTGAGGAAGGCACGCTTCTTTCACCGGGACAAATCCTGCGACTGGGGATCGAATCACTGTCACGAGACGGCTATGTTTATGTTATTGCGCGCGAGCAGTATGCAGACGGCTCGACCAGTGATCCGAAACTGCTCTTCCCTTCAAAAACGAACGTCAACAATCAAGTTAAGGCCGGTCGACTGGTCTATATTCCCGGTCCTCCAAGGCGATTTCGCATAAGGCCAAGCCAAAGTAATAAGAATCACGTCGCGGAGTTGCTTACCATCGTGGTCGCGTCAAAGCCACTGGTAGACACGGCTCAGGTGGTTCCAACCGCCATTAGCCGTGCCCAATTCGATAGCTGGGAAAAGCAATGGTCTGCCCCAACCGTAAAGTTTGAGATGGAAGGTGGAGCCGGTAGCACCATGACTGAAAAAGAGCAGGCTGCTGGTTCAGTTACTTCGTCAGATCTCACCCAGGATGATCCAGTCCCGCAAACCGTCTTTCGGATGATGACCAAACCCGAGTCTACCCTGCTAATCAACGTCCCTTTAAGGTTCGTCAAAGCGAAGTCTTAGCCTTGAATCGTCGAAGGGTTGAGGGGAGCAG
>JBGTLE010000178.1:0-3538 GCA_041744295.1 Pyrinomonadaceae bacterium
GGTTTACCCCCGCCGGATCTGGGCAGCTCTTACCTGGAAAGGAAATTAGCCGGCGGGGGTAAACCACCCTTCCTGACCTTGAGACCCCAAACCTTAATGATGGACCGTTCCAGAAAGGCAATCACTAATTACGCCAACGTGAGCGCCTCATTAATCAGCTTCGCCTGCTCCAACTGATGTATCGCATAAGAGCCAGTCGCCGGACTTGCTGACGCGGCGCGGCCCACGTAGATCGGCCGCTCGCACTGCGTCACGAAGTTCTCCAGTCTTGGCTCGACGAAAGCCCAACCGCCCATGTTCTTTGGCTCTTCCTGGGCCCAGACAATCTGTTCCGCGTGTGGGTAAGCGGCAGTGATTTCACGCAGCCTTGCCAGCGGGAATGGATAAAACTGTTCCAGCCGAACGATGGCGACGCCCGCTTCGCCGGACTTCTTCCGCGCGTCGAGAAGATCGTAATAGACCTTGCCGCTGCAAAACACGAGGCGCCTCACAGCCGCAGCATCGTTGATCTCATCGTCTATCACCGGCTGAAATCCGCCGCTGGTTAACTGCTCAACCGTCGAAGTCGCAGCGGGCAGACGCAGCAGGCTTTTCGGCGTCATCACGATCAAAGGCCGCTTTATGCCCGGCTGAACCTGACGCCGTAGTAGATGGAAATACTGAGCCGGGGTAGTTGGGTAGCAGACTTGCAGATTGTTCTCTGCGCAAAGCTGCAGATAGCGTTCCAGTCGCGCGCTCGAGTGCTCCGGTCCTTGTCCCTCATAGCCATGCGGCAGCAGCATCGTCACGCGAGAGCGGTCCTTCCACTTGTCCTCGGAGGCGGCAATGTACTGATCGATGATCACCTGCGCGCCATTTCCAAAGTCGCCAAACTGCGCTTCCCAAAGCACCAGCGCGTCAATGTTCACGACTGAATAGCCGTACTCGAAACCGAGCACGCCTTCTTCCGAGAGCGAACTGTCAAAAACATCGAAGCGAGCTTCGGCGCTCTTTTCCGATCGTAACTCGGCGAGCGGCGTCCATGCCTGGCCAGTCTGCGTGTCGTACAGGACGGCGTGGCGCTGACTGAAAGTGCCGCGGCCGGAATCCTGACCGCTGAGGCGAACGCGTTTCCCGTCCAGCACGAGCGAGCCAAACGCCGCCGCTTCGGCGAAGGCCCAATCAAGCGGCAACGCGCCTTCACCCATCTTTGCTCGACGTGCGAGCTGGCTCACCATCTTCGGATTGACGGTGAAGTCGTCAGGCACGATTGAGATCTTGTGAGCGATGCTCTTGATCGTCTCGGCATCGACAGCAGTGGGAATTATCTCGGATCCATCCAACTCCGGAACTACGACCACTGTTTGTTTTGGCTTTTGTTGCGCGACGAGTTGTTTAGCTCGAACAAGTGCGTCTTCGTAACGACGCACGCGTTCCGCGATCATCTCTTCGACTTCACGTGCGGTAAGCGTCCCTTCTTTGACCAGCCGTTGCGCGTAGATCGTTCGCACGCCGGGGTGCGCTTTGACGCGGGCATACATCAACGGCTGCGTGTAGCTTGGTTCGTCGGTTTCGTTGTGGCCCAGGCGACGAAAACCAACCAGGTCGAGGACGACGTCCTTATTGAACTCCTGGCGGTAATCAAGCGCGATTCGCGTGGCGCGATAAGCCGCTTCCGGATCGTCGCCATTGATATGGAAGATCGGCAACTGCGTCATCCGGGCAACGTCGGTTGAGTAGATCGTCGAGCGGCCTGCCTGCGGCGAAGTGGTAAAGCCGATTTGATTATTGATGATGATGTGAATCGTGCCGCCGGTGCGATAGCCCCTGAGCGCCGCGAGGTTCAAAGTCTCCATCACGATTCCCTGACCGGCAAACGCGGCATCGCCGTGCAAAAGCACGGGCAGAACCTTGTCAATGACTTCTTCGCGCGGCAGGCCGTCGCCATCCTGCAAGAGATCCTGAGTGGCTCGCACCATTCCCTCGACTACCGGATCGACTGCTTCGAGGTGACTCGGGTTTGGCGAAAGAGTGAGTTTTACTTTGCGGCCGTCCAGTGTCTCGCGCTCGCCCACCGCGCCCTGATGATATTTCACATCGCCTTCGTCGGCTGGAAACGACGGGTGAACTGAACCTTCAAAAGCTGCAAAGATGCGTTCGCAAAAATTTCCAAGCACGTTGGCCAGCACATTGAGACGTCCGCGATGGGCCATACCCATTTTCAGATCCTCAACTCCGCGCCGGGCCGCGCCGTCAATCAACTGATCGAGCAACGGAATAATGGTTTCAGTGCCCTCCAGCGAGAACCGTTTCTGTCCCAAATATTTTGTGTGCAGAAAACGCTCGAACTGTTCCGCCGAGATCAACTTCCAAAGGAGCCGCTTTTTGATCTCCGCAGGAAGTGGTTCCGGTTTAACGAGCTCGCGGCGGATCTCTTCGCGAATCCAGAGCTTCTCTGCTTTACTTTGAATGTGTCGATACTCGATACCGACTTTGCCGCAGTACGCGCGCTGCAGAATGTCGAGGATTTCGCGCAAGGTTGCGCTTACGGTGCCGGCCAACCCGTCTGTAATGAATTCCCGATCAAGGTCCCAAATCGTCAGGGCGTGAGTCTCGATATCCAACTCGGGGTGATAGAGCACCGGCAAAGCATGCAGTGGATCGATGTCCGCGATTAAGTGACCGCGGACGCGGTAAGCGTTGATCAACTCCATCACCCGCGCCTCTTTTATGGCTTGTTCGCGGTCGTGATCGCCCGTGAGAAAGAACGGATTACGATCGAGACTCCACCGAAAAGGCGTGTGGGGAATGCCGAGGTCTGTGAAGACCTGATTGTAAAAGTCATGCTTCCCGAGCAAGAGGTCATGAATCCGCGCCAGGAAAGCACCCGATTCAGCTCCCTGAATGACGCGATGGTCGTAGGTGCTGCTGATGGTGACTGCCTTGCTGATCCCAAGCTGCGAAAGAGCTTCCGGCGCCATTGCCTGATACTCCGCCGGATATTCAATCGCGCCCGTGGCAATGATTACGGATTGTCCTTCCATCAAGCGCGGCGTAGAAGCGACCGTGCCAATCGTTCCCGGGTTGGTCAGAGAGATGGTCGTTCCTTGAAAATCGGAGAGCTGCACTTTGCCTTCGCGCGCGCGTTTGATTACCTCGTCGTACGCAGATACGAATTCTGAGAAGCTGAGCTTGTTGGCGTTTTTGATGTTGGGAACCAGAAGCGAACGGCTTCCATCCTTGCGGATAAGATCGACGGCCACGCCAAAATTAACTGACTCGCGTTTGACTCGCGCCGGCGTTTCGTCCACCACTTCGTAACCGTCGTTAAGTTGTGGAAACTCGTCGAGGGCCCGCAGGATGGCCCACGCGATGAGATGCGTGTACGAGGTCTTGCCGCGATCGTTCTCTTTGAGAAATTTATTTATCAGACGGCGGTTTTCGTCCAGCAGCTTTACCGGAATTCGTCGTTGAGAAGTTGCCGTGGGAACCGAAAGACTGGCCTCCATGTTCTCGACAATTTTGAGCGCTGCACCGCGCATTGGGACGGCTTCGCCTG
>JBGTLE010000179.1:0-3565 GCA_041744295.1 Pyrinomonadaceae bacterium
AGAGAGCGTTACTTTTTCACCTGAAGGTAACGTTACCGGAATTCGGTTCATGCTGCGTTCGCGTCCAAGTTCATGAAGAATTGCTTCGCGGCTAATGACATACGCTTCCAAATTGCTCTGCCATTCTAAGCTGCCAAATGACCTTATGAGCTCGAGTGCATGTGGTTCGATTTGGTAAACGGTCTTAGCACTTGTAGTTGCCCGGGCGGGATCGTCAGGATTTCTAATGAGCATACCTGATTCGACAAAATGCTTTACTGCTTCGTCGCGAATTTGCTCACGAGAATTTGGTGCGTACTTCACTGCATAGAAGTTCCCTATGAACTCAATGATCGGCGTAATTCCAAGGAGCGGCGCCTTTGCCAAATCCCAAGATTCAGTTGGTTTTAGTGCGAGAAGTGCAAGCAACGAATAGCCGGCTGTTTCGTTGGTTTGGCGCGGGCCAAACCCTAGTTCTGTCAAAACCTGAACCGCTTCAATAAGCTTCTGCTTTCGGGCGGAACGTCTACTGGTTGGCATGAAAGAGTTCCTTGACCAGCAACGTGTCTAGTTCAGTTTGAGTCATAGGAGAACTAATCTTTTTACCAAGTCCTTCTAGAGAGCTCAGAGATGGGTAGTTCAACTTTCTCAAGTCTGTCGCGTTTACTTGCGTGTGTCCACTGAACTGCCGGAAAGTCATATCAACAGCAGTGGAGTTTAGGAATGCCGCTAGCCCTAAAGCAACGTCTGAGGAAAAGCCCGCGCCTGCCCGATGAAAGTAGTTGAGATGGTTCTCAAAGCCAATCAATGGCGCAGGTATCAGGGTTGGGTTGTAAACACACGCCACAATACGTCGCTTCTCTTCTTTTGAGCTGAATCTCTTTACGAGCACATAGAATCCACTCGGAACAAGCAAGTCGCGAGTGTCATCCGAAATTAATATGGCATTCGGTTTACGCGAGCGCTCTTTAGGCCAAGCTATAAAGTTCCCGTTGAAATGGGTAGGGTAGATGAGCGGTGCCGTATCAGCTCCCGCCTGATCTCGGAGGAAGTGGCGGGCCCTAAAATCAACAACTCGTCCAGTTGAAACAGACAGATTTAGATCCGTTAAGGTGTTGCCCAGACTGCTCAACGCCGAATCATCCGGGACCCCCGTCTCATTGATTGAGATCCGGATGAACTGTTCGGGGTCAGTTGGCGAGACAACCTCTGAATAGCTAACACGTCGTTCAGTTACTTTTCCATCAGGTCGTCCACTGCTATTCGATAAGACTACGTCTGACAATTGTTCGTTCTTAACGGCATGAACGACAACGTTCTCTTGCAAAACCTTGTCTTTGCCGAAAGCCGCTGAACGAGAGTCAAATAGGTGTATGCGACGCAGCGCCATTGTCTGAAGCAGTTCGATTCGAAACGGCTCAAAGTAAGGTCCATTACAGAAACTGCGAGGAGTTATTGCTACGAGTTCACCCTTAACCGAAAGAAGTCGTGCAATCAGCAGTACAAATGCCGAGTAGAAGTTGCTCGTTTCGATTCCAATAGAGCGCAGCAGCAATCTAGCGCTTGAGTCACTCCTGAGTTTACGATACGGCGGATTCACAATGGCTGCATTGAAATTATTGATCCCCTGAGAAAACAGATCAGCACGTAGAATTGGCACCACGCAGTGGATGAAATCGTCATTGACGATAGTGGTTTCAAACTCGATCCCCGCGAGATGACATTCCTTTTGACAACGGGCAAGCTTGGTTTGAAGAGGCTCTATTAGGTTATGGTCGACCTCGTATGCCGTTACTTCAATACGCTTGGGCCTGTCTTTCGATGTACAAAAGCGCCGTACGAAAGCAGCTGTCAACGCCCCCTCGCCAGCCCCCGCATCTAACAACTGAATTGTTTCTGGGAGGTTAGCGAAAAAGCCGGCCATTAAATCAGCCACGTAGCTTGGTGTGAGGTATTGACCTAGTTCATGCTTCGATGGTGTTGAGCATGACGTGGCCGAATCAGCTTCTGTTGCTAATGCAGCCGAACTCGCATGTTTGCCATTTATGAGGTTTGCTTCCATGAGACGCATTCTATACCGGATTCGCGTTTGGGAGTTTGACGCTTAGAAGCATCGATGGTTTCGTTTCCATGCAAGGGTTGCTTCAAGTGAATAATTAGATGCTACTTGTTCTCAAACTTCGCCTTCCTCTTCCCTGCATACGCCTCCAGCCCCTCCTTAGCATCTTCCGATTGGAAGAGCTGCTGCTGCAGTTCTCGTTCAAGCGCTAACGCGGATTCAAATGGAATCTCCGCGCCGGCCTGTACCGCGCGCTTGATGCGACCAACTGCCAGCGCGGCTTTGTTCGGCGTTGTGAATCGTCGCGCGTATGCGAAGACCTGTTCCATGAATGAAGCGTTCGAGTCGGCTTCGTAAAGATGATTCACGATTCCCAGATCGCGTCCGGCTTCGAAGTCGAAAAGTTCTCCCGTAGCCATCAACTCGATCGCTTTCGATTTACTAACGAGCCGGGCCAGTCGTTGCGTGCCTCCGGTACCAGGCAACACTCCCAGCGAAACTTCCGGAAGCCCCATCTTGCCGGCGCCTTTTCGCGCAATGCGAATGTCAGCCGCCAGCGCGACTTCCAAACCGCCGCCCACGCAGTGACCATTGATGGCCGCGATGACAAGTGTTGGTGTTTGTTCAAGCCGGCACAGTGTCTCGTTGGCGTGCAAACAAAAATAGTATTTGAAAGCCGGCGTGACGTTCGCGAGCATGTTGATGTTGGCGCCGGCTGAGAAGAACTTTTCGCCGTTGCCCGTCATGACTATCACCTGGACCGCGTCATCCATACGAGCGGCAAGGATGGCACGATCGAGGTCCTGCATCATCTCGTAGGTGTAGGTGTTCGCCGGTGGGTCGTTGAGCGTAAGAATCGCGATGCCGCCATCGGTGCGGTAGTCGATTAGACTTTGTTCAGTAGCTTGAGTTTGCACTTTTTACTTTCCGTTTCTGCGATAAGTTTACTTAGCACCTTTTTCGATGAGCATGGAAGTGATCCGTTGATTCGTGGCGCCGCGACTGATTGAGAGCGCGGTTGCGCCATCTTCCTTTTTCGCCGCTACGTCAGCGCCGCGTTCGAGGAGCAGCTTAACAATCTCCACGTGGCCTCCAAAAGCCGCTTCCGTCAGCGCGGTCCGGCCGCCCTCGCCACGCGCGTTAACACTTGCACCCTGGTCGATGACTTCTGTGACAGTTTTCAGGTCGCCCTTGCCGCTAGCGGTGATTAGCTGATCTACCTGATCCAGCAGCGCGGCAACCTCTTTATGATTTTTATGTCGCGCGAAAGAGATGGCGGTCTCGCCGTCATTCTTCTTGAGCGCAATGTTTGCGCCTTTGTCGAGTAACAGACGCGCAACTTCGGGATGGTCCCCGTAAGCAGCCTCCATCAACGCCGTGTTGCCGGAGGCGCCGCGCACGTTTACATCCGCGCCATCTGTCAGGAGTTGTTTCACCTTCACGATATCACCAGCCGCCGCAGCGGGGATCAGGATGCTCGAGTCGACCGGCGTTGGTGTCTGAATTGGAGTTGCCGCAGGTGGTTGT
>JBGTLE010000180.1:0-4641 GCA_041744295.1 Pyrinomonadaceae bacterium
AATAAACTCAATATCAGCCGCGGCAAAAAGGTCCATCGGAGCACCGTTCTCGATCTGCTTTGCGAGTGTGCCGGTGGAACCAAAGCTGAAGGTGACTTTCGTTCCTGTCGTCTTCTGATATTCGCGGCCAATCTCTTCGAAAGCAGGCATAAGATCAGCCGCTGCTGCAACCAGGATGCCCTTCTCAGCAGGCGCGCCGGGGCTTTGACAGCCCGCAAAGGGCAGACTTGACACGGCAACGAGGAGGAGACGAGTAAGCAACGGGCCATTCACAATGTGGTAAATCATATCATCGCCGCAGATTGACCCGCCGCCGCCGAACTTTTGGAGGAGCGAGCTATGGGTTGCTGAATGAATGCTCATTCAGTATCATGTCCCCCCAAAATCTGTTAGGGTTTCCGGACACTCCCGACGAAAAGAGGTAGACCGTCGAACATGCGTATTGAGAAAGCGGCAGTTCTCGGTGCGGGCACTATGGGGGCGCAAATCGCTGCCCACCTGGCAAACGCCGGCGTGCCCACGTTGCTCCTGGATATCGTCCCGCGCGAACTGACACCCGAAGAACAGAAAAAGGGCCTGACCCTCGAATCAGAAGAAGTACGCGACCGCATCGCCCGCGCCGGATTTGAAGCCGCCAAAAAGGCCCGGCCGGCTGCCTTCTTTACCCCGGAGCAGGCCGCGCTTGTGACGGTCGGGAATTTCGACGACGACCTGCCTAAGCTAAAGGACCGCGATCTGATTATCGAAGCAGTTGTCGAGAATTTGGACATTAAGCGCCATTTGTACGAACGCGTGGAACAACACAGACGTCCGGGTTCAATCGTCGCTTCAAACACCAGCGGTATTCCCATCCGCCTCCTTGCCGAAGGTCGCTCGGAAGATTTCCGCGCTCACTTTCTCGGGGTCCACTTTTTCAACCCGCCGCGTTACCTGCATCTGGTGGAACTAATTCGGACGGAATGGACCAAACCGGAAATTTCATGCTTCCTTTTTGGCTTTCTCGATCAACGTCTGGGCAAAGGCGTGGTGCCGGCGAAGGACCGTCCTAATTTCATCGCCAATCGCATCGGCACCTTCGGCGCACTGCTGACCATCAAGACGATGCTCGAAGATGGCTACTCGATCGAGGAGGTTGACAAGCTGACCGGACCCGCTGTGGGGCGCCCCAAGACTGCGACTTTCCGGACCTTCGATCTCGTCGGTCTCGATGTCTTTTCACACGTCATCAAGAACCTTTACGAAGCGCTACCTGACGATGATCAGCGTGAAATGTTCGTGGCGCCGGAGTTCTTGACCAACATGGTGGCCAGGGGGCTTCTCGGCAATAAGACTAAGGGCGGCTTTTACAGGAAGCAGAAAGGCGAAGGCGACAAACAGGAAATATGGACCCTGGAGACCGCCTCGCTCGAGTACCGGCCATCGCAAAAGGTGAAACTCCCGGCCCTCGAGATGGGCAGGAACATCGAGGAGACGCAGGAACGAATCAAAACGCTGGTATGGAGTAAGGATCGTTCCGGAGCATTTCTTTGGAAGACGATGTCCGGCACGCTGCGATATGCAGCCGCACGAATTCCGGAAATCGCTGACACGGTTGTTGAGGTTGATCGTGCGATGCGCTGGGGCTTCAACTGGGAATTGGGACCGTTTGAAGTCTGGGACGCTATCGGGGTTGAGAAGTCGGTTGCCCGGATGAAGGAAGAAGGCCATGCTGGAGCCGCCAACGTTGAAGGCATGCTCGAATCGGGCGCCCGATCGTTTTACAAGAAAGAGAATGGCCAGCAGTTTTATTTCGACTTTGCTTCGAGACAGTACGTGCCCCTCGCAGATCCGCCCGGCGTGATCATCCTCAAGTCTCTCAAAGAGCGCAGCGCTGTTATCAAGAAGAATTCGGGAGCTTCCCTTATCGATCTTGGCGACGGTGTTGCCTGTCTCGAGTTTCATTCGAAGATGAATGCCATAGGCGGCGACACGCTGCAGATGGTTAAACAGTCGCTTGGGGAAGTGGAAAAGAATTTCGTTGGGCTGGTGGTGGGCAATCAAGGCGCAAACTTCTGCGTGGGCGCCAACCTGATGCTGATGTTGATGGAGGCGCAGGAGGAGAACTGGGAGGAGCTGGACATGATGGCGCGAGTCTTCCAGGGCTCGACCATGAGTTTGCGTTATTCCCCGAAGCCGGTGGTCGTCGCGCCTTTCAACATGGTCTTTGGCGGCGGTTGCGAGATGGTGCTGCACGCAGACCGGGTGCGGGCCGCGGCGGAAACTTACATCGGACTGGTGGAAGTTGGGGTGGGGATCATTCCTGCCGGGGGTGGCACCAAAGAAATGCTGGTCAGGGTGCTCGACTCGATTCCGAAGAACGTGGATGACGCCGATCCATTCCCGTTTGTGAAGCGGGCGTTTGAGACAATCGCGCTGGCCAAGGTCGCCACGTCGGCGGAAGATGCTCGCACGTACGGCTTCCTCGGAGCTGATGATGCGATTTCCCTGAATGGCGATCGCCTGATTGCCGATGCGAAGAAGGAAGTTCTGGCGCTGGCGGCCACCGGGTACGTGCAGCCACAGCAGCGTACAGACATTCTCGCCCTGGGAATGCCCGCGCTGGCGACGCTGAAACTGGGTATTCACCAGATGAAGCGCGGTGGCTATATTTCGGATCACGATGCCTTGATTGGCGAGAAACTCGCGCGCATTCTTACCGGCGGGGACTTGAACCATCCAACTCGAGTCTCCGAGCAATACCTTCTCGACCTTGAGCGAGAAGCTTTTCTTTCACTGGTAGGTGAGCGTAAGACTCAGGAGCGGATTGGACATATGTTGAAGACAAGCAAGCCGCTCAGGAACTAACTTTAGACATTGGACTAAAAGCTATGAGAGACGCAGTAATCGTATCAGCAGTTCGCACGGCGGTTGGGAAGGCACCCAGGGGAACGTTGAGAGACACGCGTCCGGATGAAACGGGCGCCGCTGTAATTAAGGAAGCGATAGCCCGCGTTCCCGGCCTCGATATGGCCGAGATTGAAGATGTAATCATGGGTTGCGCCATGCCCGAAGCAGAACAGGGCATGAATGTGGCTCGCGCGGCAGCGATTCGGGCCGGTCTTCCGGTGGAAACCAGCGCGATGACGATCAATCGTTTCTGCTCATCCGGATTGCAGTCGATCGCTATTGCTGCCGATAAGATTCGCACCGGTGGCGCCGAGGTGGCCATCGCCGGTGGACTCGAAACGATGTCGATGATCCCAATGGGCGGGCACATCATTCGTCCCAATCCTTATCTCGTCGAACACTACCCCGACTTTTATCTGAACATGGGGTTGGCGACCGAAAATGTGGCTCGCAAGTACAAAGTCACGCGCGAGGAACAGGATGAATTTGCGTTGCGTTCCCATCAGCGCGCTGCGGCTGCGCTCGGGGCCGACAAGTTTAAGGACGAAACGGTTCCGATGACTGTTACCTTCGAAGAACTCGATGAGAAGGGACGAAAGCAACGGCGCGAAGTTGTCTTCGATAAAGACGAAGGCGTCAGGCGTGACAGCAGTCTGGAAGCCCTGGGCAAATTGAAGCCGGCATTCCACGTGAAAGGAACCATCACCGCGGGCAATGCTTCCCAGATGTCCGACGGCGCCGCTGCGGCGGTGGTAATGTCTGACGAGCGCGCGAAGAGTTTGGGCGTGAAACCGTTGGCCCGCTTTGTTGCGTATGCAACCGCCGGCTGTCCGCCTGAGGAGATGGGCATCGGACCGGTGTTCGCGATCCCGAAAGCGCTAAAACTCGCGGGCCTGACGCTGGATCAGATTGACGTCATCGAGTTGAACGAAGCGTTTGCCGCACAGTCTCTCGCGGTAATCAAGACCCTGGGTCTGGACATCGAGAAGGTAAACGTCAATGGTGGCGCTATTGCTCTGGGCCATCCGCTCGGGTGCACCGGAGCGAAGCTGACTGCGTCGATTCTCCGCGAGCTGGAGCGCCGCAACGGGCGTTACGGCATGGTGACGATGTGCGTCGGCGGCGGGATGGGCGCTGCCGGAATTTTCGAGCGCCTTAACTGACGCCATGGAAAGTATGACCGCAGGTGAAGTATTCGAGGCTGTCACAGGTAGCGGTAGCACTGACTTTGCTACTCTCGTAAGTATTTTGAATCGGCGCGGCGCCTGGTGTCTGATCGGCGGGCTCGCGGTGAATTGTTACGTCGAAGCTGTTTACACACTTGACGCGGACGTGGTTGTAGTCGACTCAGAATTGCCCATGATCAGAAACGAATTGATTAAAGCCGGGTTCTCGTTAGCAGAGTTTCCGGATTCTCTAAATGCGAGCATGTCTGAGAGCGACCTACGTATTCAGTTTAGTCTCGATCCTCGTTATCAGGATTTCGTGAACGATACGACGATTCGGAGGTACTCGGCCAGCAAGTCCCAGTTGCTTCACTGGCAAATATAGTTCAAGGAAAAATCTAGGCCTGGAGCGATTAACGACGAAGAGTTAGCAAGCGCAAGAAAGACGAACTCGACTTGATACGCATCCTGGAAGCGTACCCTGAACTGCGCCATATCATGCCTCAGGAGATTAGAGATGAATTGCCTGAAGTCTAGAGCGAGGAGATCCCTCCAACCAACGAAAGGAATAAAGCCATGTCAGCCGTAG
>JBGTLE010000181.1:0-3788 GCA_041744295.1 Pyrinomonadaceae bacterium
ACTCGCTCTTTCCCAAACTCATCGATCAGGCCGTCGGTCACTTTGAAAGCGCCGCCGTATGCGCCGACGTCTTCGCCTATCACGAACACGGTCGGGTCGCGTTCCATCTCTTCCCAAATGCCCTGGCGGATGGCTTCGACAAAAGTAACTACGCCGCCGCGTTCCGGACGGTTGGATTTGTGCTCTTTCTTAACGGCTGTTGACATATCAGTTTTTTGGTATCGAACGGTCACTCGGAATCTTTGGCTTCTTTATGAAAGGTCAGTTGTCCGTTGTCCGTTGTCAGAAACTTGTTACCTCGTCAACCGATCGGCCCAGCGCGACGGCTAGTTTCTCGTCACTTCCCTCAAAGCCGTTATCGCGTAATCGCTTCAGATTGCGCGGCCCTCGCCTGCGGTGGTTCCGCGATCATCCAACGCACTGCCTTGTCCTTCATTGCTACTCATCGTCACGTCCTCCCTGTTCGTTTGTTAAGTTTAGTTTCCCAGGACTTGTGGCCGAAAAGCCGGCGGCACGACCTCGTTGTCATAGACGCCGAAAGCAGCCTGTTCGGGATCCGGCATCGGTGAATTCTCGGCCCACGCGCAATCTTCTTCAATCTCACGCGTGACGTCGGCCTTGATTTCTTCAAGCTTTGCTTTCGTCGCGATTTGACAGTCGAGCAAGTACTTCTCAAAGCGATCCACCGGATCGTTGTGCTTTTCCCACCACTCGATTTCGCCGGAGGGCACATAACGCTGATCGTCATGCTCCGCGTGACCCTTGCGACGATAGGTCTTCGCTTCTATCAGTACCGCGCCGCCGCCGCCTCTCGCGTAGTCTGCCGCCGCCTTCGTCACTTCATAACAAGCAATCACGTCGTTGCCGTCAACGATATGCGACGCGATTCCGTAACCCGCAGCCTTCTCCGCCAGATCGCGAACCGCAGTTTGCAGCGAAGTGGGTGTCGAATAGGCGTAGTGGTTGTACTCAGCGACGACAATCAGCGGCAATTTCTGCACGGCAGCAAAGTTAAGACCTTCATGAAAGGCGCCTGTGCTCATCCCGCCGTCGCCAATGTAAGCGATGCCGACAATGTCCTTCTTCTGCATGCGCGCGCCGAGCAGGATTCCCGTCATCACCGGAATCATGTCGCCGAGATGCGAAATCGGCCCGATGAAGCCCTTGCTCAGGTCCCCGAAGTGAATGTTCAAATCGCGACCACCGGATGGCCCGCCGGCTTTCGCCATGTACTGGGCGAAGATATCGCGCGGTTTGATACCCTTCACCAGGACCGCGCCGAGATCGCGTATCAGCGGAGTGATGAAATCCTCTGGCTGCAAGGCGTAGGCGGTTCCGACGGCAGTAGCTTCCTGGCCCAGAGAACGAAATACTCCGCCCACAACTTTGGTCTGTCGATAGAGATTTACCAGTCGCTCTTCAACCAAACGTGTCAACTGCAAGTAGCGATACAGATCGAGCAGCTGTTCCGGCTTGAGCGAGTTCTCGCTGGCGCAACTCAATGGCTGGCCGTCTGCCGGCTGGTGCGGTGCGTATTTAGTGTTGATGTTCATTTGATGGTGTGGAGCGCGCTCACGCTGGCGGCACGAATCTTTTCCGGGCCGGCGCCGCTGCGTTTCTTCTCTTCGGGATATTCTTTTTCCATCGCTGAGTTAGATATGAATTGCCAACCCGTGAACGCCTTCCGCGGCTTCCATAATCGTTTCGGAAATCGTCGGATGAGCATGCATGGTGCGACCTAACTCTTCGGCAGTAGATTCAAACTGCATGGCAACGCACGCTTCCGCAATTAGCTCAGTCGCATGGGGGCCGATGATGTGCACTCCGAGAATCTCGTCGTACTTCTTGTCAGCCACCATTTTTACAAAGCCCTCTTCTTCGCCGATGATGCGCGCCTTGCCGGATGCCGAGAAAGGAAACTTGCCGACTTTTACCTCGTAGCCCAGCTCCTTGGCTTTGGCTTCGGTCAGACCAACCGAGGCGACTTCCGGATCGCAATAAGTGCAGTTCGGCACCAGTCTCAGATTGATAGGTCGCACGTTCTTCTGTTTGGCGAGGTGTTCGACGGCAACTATGCCTTCCTTTGAAGCCAGGTGCGCCAGCAGCGGCGTGGGAACTACGTCGCCGATCGCGTAAACGCCGGGTTCCCCGGTCTGCTGAAATTCATCAACCTGGATGAAACCACGATCAACTTTGATCTTTGTGCCCTCGAGACCGAGGCCCTGCGTATACGGCATGCGCCCGACGGCGACGAGCAGCATCGCGGCTTCGATACTAACCGGATCGCCCTTCGAAGTTTTTCCGGTCACGCGAATGCCGGTTGCGGTCTGCTCTGGTTTTTCAAGCTTGGTATCGACCTGGCACTTAACACCGCGTTTCCGTAACGCGCGTTCCAACTCTTTCGAAACTTCTTCGTCTTCCAGTGGTACCAGTCGCGGCATCAGTTCAACGATGGTCGTCTCGGTTCCAAAACGGGAATAGACGGAAGCGAATTCAACGCCGACAGCTCCGGCGCCCATCACGATCAGCGACTTGGGAACGTCTTTTAATTCGAGAATGTGATCGCTTGAGACAACCTTATCGCCATCGGTTTCAAAACCGGGAATCGGACGAACTACCGAACCGGTCGCGATGATCACGCTCTTGGCAGAGATGGTTTGTTTCGTGCCGTCTTCGGCAGTGACTTCAACTTTTCCCGGCAGCGCAAGTTTCCCGGTTCCCTTAAAAACAGTGATCGTATTCTTCTTCATCAGGTATTCGATACCCTTTGAGTTTTTCATTACGACCTTGTCTTTGCGTTTCTGTACGTCGGCAAAAGCGAGTTGAATACCAGTAGCCTGGACGCCAAAGTCGGCGGCGTGCTGCATCTGTTCATAGACATGGGCCGACTGCAGCAACTGCTTGGTGGGAATACAACCGCGCAAAGTGCAGGTGCCGCCGAGCCGTTTGTCTTTCTCGATAATCGCGGCTTTCAAACCTAACTGGCCCGCGCGAATGGCAGCTACATAGCCTCCGGGACCGCTGCCAATGATGGCCACATCAAATTGTTCGTTTGCCAATTTACGATTCCTCTCATGGCAGAAGAGTACTGAGTGCTGAGTACTGCGTGCCGATTCTGATTAATTGTGCGTTCTTGAAAGACGGGCATTATAATCGTTTGCCGCGCTTTCCTCCAATTGGGGAAAATTTGTAGGGGCGTTCCTCCGTGGGCGCCTCTCGTCACCCTGCAGAATCGACTATCGAAACGAGGGGCGCACACGGAGGGACGCCCCTACAAAGTAAACCACCATGAAACACTCTGAAGGATTCCTGAAACTCGTCGACGATGCCAAAGCCCGCATCCGCGAAGTCACGGTGGATGAGACCAGATCGCGCATGGCCTCGAACCCGGAGGCCAAACTCATCGATGTTCGTGAGGACAACGAATGGGAAGCAGATCACGCAGCCGGAGCGGACCACCTCGGCAAAGGAATCATCGAACGCGACATCGAAACCGCCGTGCCTGACAAGTTAACCGAAGTAATTCTGTATTGCGGCGGCGGCTTTCGCTCCGCACTCGCCGCGGACGTGCTGCAGCAGATGGGATATACGAACGTCTTCTCAATGGCTGGCGGATGGAAAGCCTGGAAAAATTCCGGCGCACCTACCGCGAAAGATTGACTCTCCACAATCTTCTTCCGAGACCTCTGGCGATACTTCCGAATTGGGTAGTGATGCAGTTGCTTGATTTCAATTCGATCCGCTGGGATGAGGTCAGTACCACCTTGCGGTAGCGGCTGTGCGAAAAC
>JBGTLE010000182.1:0-6595 GCA_041744295.1 Pyrinomonadaceae bacterium
AGCATTCGCTGATAATCACTCTTTGGTAGAGCTTCTAGCAGTCGGTTAGTCGATGACACTGGAATTGCAGGGGTTCTTGACACTCAGCGGCTCCTCGGTCTGGTTGTGGTTCAAGAAAAAACAGACGGCAAGAAGATATTCGGGCTCCTAATGTCGAATGGTACGAGTCAAAGAGATCCCCGTCTGTGTGATAGCACACAAATGAATTGCGAGGAGCGACAGGGTTCAACCTTGATGGCACCCGACTCATTGAGTTCACAGAGCTATGTTTTATATGTGTGCCAGCGCACAGACTGTGACTTGTAACTAAACTAATCTAACGCTCATTACCTATTACCCCTCTAAAAAAACAGGAGGCAAACATGCCATCCAACCCTCGAGTTCTTTATGTCGATGACGATGCCGACTCCAGAGAAATGTTATGCGCACTCTTAAAGTCCGCGCGAATCGAAGTTACAGCAGTGGCGACAGCAGCCCAGGCATTATCGTTTATGAAAACAACGAGTTTCGACGTGTATCTGCTGGACGCCTGGTTGCCGGATCTCAGCGGCTTTGAATTGTGTCGACGAATGCGTGACTTTGATCCACGCACTCCGATTCTGTTCTTCTCCGGCGCCGCCTATGAAGCTGATCAGAAGAGAGGGCTTGAGGCAGGCGCGAACCGCTACGTGGTAAAGCCTGATATCGAAGACCTGATCCTGAGAATCAAGCAGTTCATCCCTCCGGCTGAGTTCAATATCCCGAACCTCAGCATTGCAAACGAACAATTGAATCGCGGCCGCCTGCCTTGTAACGAATCTTCAGCGGGCTTGTCCTTACAAGCAGTTGGAAGCTGATTCATGGGTGGCAGCATATGTCAGATGAGGTGGTCGTACTTAGAACCTATGACAGCGAGATCGACGCGTTAATGATCCAACAAGTACTGCACCGCGCGGGTGTCCCGGCCTTTGTTTCAAAGGATGACGCCGGAGGAATGGAGCCGCATCTGCAGCGAACGATGGGCGTTCGTTTGTTGGTTAGTCGTTCAGAGTTGGAGCGTGCTGAAAAGACGCTTCTGACACTGGCATAGCGTGTACGCCGGCGGATTCGGGCTTAGGATCTCGTCCTAAACCGGGGTTGTTCGTTGTCGGCAGCACCGGCAGCAAGTAATCC
Organism: Pyrinomonadaceae bacterium; assembly: GCA_041744295.1. Lineage (GTDB taxonomy): Bacteria > Acidobacteriota > Blastocatellia > Pyrinomonadales > Pyrinomonadaceae > PSRF01. The sequence goes on from JBGTLE010000182.1 coordinate 1,153, forward strand.
AGAAGGTGTTGAAACTTCTGATAGTCCGAGAGTGGAGTGACGTACTCGTTGTTAAACACCCCCAGTTCGGATAATTGGTCAAGGTCGACTACGTCGTCGTGAGTAACAACCACCACCGGCAACTCCCCGACTTGCGCATTCTTGATGATTTGACGGGCAGCCACCAATCCGTAAAGCAGCGGTACGTCGATGGCGACCACCAGAAGTTCCGTGTGTGTTCGCCGGATCTGATGAGTAGCATCCCGCCCGTTGTCCGTATCGATTACGCGATAGCCCTTCAGTTCCAGGACTTGCCTTAACTCCGGCCGCGCGTCGCGATGATCCTCGACCATCACCACAATAGGATTAGCTTCGATTGAAAGGCTGGTAGACATAAAGTACCCCGACTGCGTTCTCTTGGAGTGGCGAGGGAAGAATCTAGGCGAGTGTTTGAATTCCTTCCGTGCGCTAACGCACATAGAAAGCATTCAGTGTAAATTAAAGCTTGTGACGCGCAAGGAGTGCCCGAGTCTTATTCGCCGGTCTTGTCTTTCTCGTCCTGGGCGTTATCCTTTCGGCCCTCGGGCCAGTCTCTCAAGAAGAGAGGAAGCTCGGGTTCGTAGTTCAACGGCTTAGTAACTAACTCGCTGCTTTCTTCTCTCGGATCGACTTCTTCGGCAATTAAATCCAGCTGCATCATCGCTTCCTTTCTAAATTCACGACGAGTTCTTAAGCAGGTCACCTTCAGGCGGCCGTGGGAATTTGTCTTTCCAGGAGACGCGCTAGCAGGGTTCGCAACTGATTAAAGTTGTCGGGACGGCAGATATGTACGCCATCGCCGATGGCCACTTCGTCCCCTTCGGCGATTTGGTCAACGCAGAAGATCACCAGGGGCACGATGTCTCCGACTTCCGCACGGACGCGAATTCTGCGAGCAGCGTTGATGACTTCGCGCGCCGACCCGGCCAGACTTACCAGAATCAGATCAGGCCGCTCCCGCCGGGCGCTCGCTGTTGCATCGTGTTCATCTCTGGCTAAAGCCACACGATACCCGTCGGTCTTGAGCAGAGTCTCAATTCCGTCGCGGGTCTCCGCTACATCCTCAACCACCAGGATGGTCAGGTTCGCGTTGTTGTTGCTCATTACGACACTCTGTGACTGAGCAGATAGCTATACAACCGATAAGGCTCATCGTCCGTGCGGCAACGCACATATTGGGGGAAGGGTGTTGGGTGTAGGGAAGGGGGTTGAGTTTAACTCGTTGAACTTTGTCAGTTGTCAGTTGTTAGTAGTCAGTTGTCACTGGTCACTGACGTACGGAAGGCGCGATGATCAAAATGGCGGTAGAGGACAACGGAAGAGGACAACGGAAGAGGCATTCCTCTAGAGAGCTTCGCGAGCGGGTATTCGATAAATTCTTCCGCGCCACGCGAGACGGGGACATTACTAACCGCCAGCCTTCTGGAACCGGGATGGGTCTTGCGATCGCCAGGGGAATTGTCGAAGCACACGGCGGCAAAATCTGGATCGAATCCGGGGTTGGTGGCTTAGCAACTCGAGTAGTGTTCACATTAGCCATTGGTGATGATGAAAAGGTGGTCGAGTCTGAAAGTTCGGATCACGTGAGCGTGGAATCTCGATGAACAGATGCTCAACAATCGGCCCCAGACTCAGTGCCGGGAAGAACGTCAATGCGCCCACGATCACAATCACGCTCACCAGTAACGTGGTAAACAGCTGCGGTAACATGGAGGGCAAAGAAGTTCGTTTTGGGATAGCGAATAGCGCTCTCTTTGCCACGGTGACAACCGATGCTTCATGCGGTGCGGTTAATTCGATGCACGACAGCCTTACACCGCTCGATGCTGGGAAGACGTTTTGAAGAGGAAGGTCTTTGGTCTTTGGACTTTGGTCTTTGCGCGTTCTTAAGCGCGAGTGCACCAACTGTGGAACGAACGGGAACCAAGCAGCCAAGACCAAAGACCAAAGACCAAAGACCAGGAACCACTTGAGAGACGATGACTAAGACAACAGGCAACCCAGCAATTTGGAACGGACGGCTCATCAAGCGCGCGATTGTCGATTCATTCGCGAAGCCCAATCCGCGCAAGATGATGAGCAACCCCGTCATGTTTGTCGTCGAGATCGGCAGTGTCTTAACGACACTGCAACTAATTCGCGGGATCGTCGCGCCGATTCAAGGGGTAACGAATACGCCTTTCGAACTGCAGATCACTCTTTGGCTCTGGTTCACGGTGCTCTTTGCAAACTTCGCCGAAGCAATGGCCGAAGGCCGCGGCAAAGCCCAGGCGGACAACTTGCGCAAAGCCAAGACAGAAACCATTGCGCATCGCGTCATTGCTCACGAGCAAACGGAAGACGTGCCGGCTGCTCAATTGCGCACTGGCGACGTCGTCATTGTTTCCGCAGGCGAATTCATTCCCGGAGACGGCGAGATCATTGAAGGGGTGGCGTCGGTTGACGAATCTGCAATCACCGGCGAAAGCGCTCCGGTCATTCGCGAGGCTGGCGGCGATCGCTCCGCAGTCACCGGTGGGACCAGGGTGCTGTCGGATCAAATCAAAGTCCGGATCACCTCGAATCCGGGCGAGACATTTATCGATCGGATGATCGCACTCGTCGAAGGTACAGAGAGACAGGTTGTGACGGGTTTGGCGCAAGTCATCTTTCCGGAGCAGGCGAATGGGTCATTGATCAAAAGCTCGGACGGAACCGTGAATTGACACTCGATACACGCACTTTGCCCAGTGCCCTCCACGTTGCGGTTCTTGGTTGTATGGTCCAGGTGACTAAAAGCGACTTGGCCCAGCTTCGCTTCAGTCGACAACGTGTAGGTGTTTTGGGGCTTCTTCGCATCCTGCGCTGACACGTCCAGAGTAAGACTTGTGACACCGGAACTGAGCGCGATTGCAAATATCAGGACCGCGAGTGTGACGAAGACTTTCATATCGACCTCCTTTTGAAAACTGATTCGCTATCGTGCGTTAGAACCGCCATCTGGATCCGGTGTGGCAGCGCTTGCATGCAGAAAAATCATCACCGCCGAACGCGCGCTTGCTGTCATGACAGGTCGCGCAACTCCGACCACGGCCTGACGCGTGATGATTGGCAGCTTGAGGAACTGTTACCTGCCGCCGCTGGGGCATCCCAGATCTGACTTGATGGCAATCATTGCACGTAAGCTTTTGCGAAGCCCCGTGTTTGGCGTGACTAAAATTCATGCGAAAAGCTGTGGTCCATATCGGAGTTCGCGAATAGCTACCCAGTTGATGACAGGTACCACAGGACGAAATATCGCGATCACCTGACTTTGCCCGCGGGGTATGACAACCAAAACAAGTGGCGTGCGCATTCAATCCAGACGGAATTGACAACGCGACTCCGCCTCTGGCAGGACGATGACAAGTCGCACACCTCGCACCAGCCATATTGCGGTGACGCGCATGATCAAAATTAGCCCGAAAGCTTTTTAGCGAAGGAAACGCCTTTAGAGATCCGGACCGCACATCGATATGGCAGATTGTGCAAATCGGACCCTCGCTGTTTGCGAACTGCTGCGCGTGACAACCAGCGCAAGGTGCATGGCCCGCGCCACCAGGCATAATGGGTCGAGCTGCACTGGTCTCCCGTCGATGGCATAACAAGCAGGGCATGCGAGCGTGATTGGGGTTTGAGTGTAGAAATTTTGAAAAGTCCACACTCGCAGCTTGCGCTTGAGCGCTGACCTGCGCTCCGTGGAAAACAATTACGGCAAGCAGAAAGCAGCCACAGATCCGCAGCAGAACGACACCACTGGCCCAAGCTGGCGCGATCTTCCTTACTCGCATTCTGGTGCTCTGCTCGGTCATCACTTCGTTGCGGGTTTCGGAATCGCGTCCAAATGATTTTGCGGTACAGGATTCTTCCCGAGCTGGACATGACACTTTACGCATTGGAACTCGGGCTTGGTCCGCTTTTGCTCGATCTCGTAATTCAAGATGCCATCGTTGTTGGCCTCGATATGGCAACCGCCGCTGCCGCCACACGACTTAACCGAGATCAGAGTCTGCTCGTCCAGAATGTTCAGCACTGTAGGATTATGACAATCTGCACAACCCAGTTCGTTATGAACGTCAAATTCATGCCGAAAACGCGCGGCACTCCGGCGCGACCATTTTCGGAGTATCACCCAATCGTCTATGTCCATAGAGACAGCGAGTTTCGAATCGAAATCGCTCAGCGGTTGGGTCGTGGCGCCAGGAAACTTATGACACGCCGCGCAGTCAGCGGGTGCCGGAGGTATGCCGGCATCAGCGTTGTGACAACCTGAGCACGCGGCGTGTGTGGTGGGCGAAGTCTTGAAGGCTCCCTTCTTCAGCCAGAACGCGTCTTCTGACAAGTCCTTCGGCGGCTTGGTTACAAACTCGTCCACAGACTTCCCCTGTGGCAGGTACGTTTCATGACAGACCGCGCAACTCTTCGACGCTGCATTCTGGGCCACTGCCTCGCTGAACGAGGCCCGAACAAAAATGGACGGAAACTCCTCACGGGGTTTCGCGCGCAGCGTTCCAACCACATCAACATGTTTGTCGTGAGGGAATGCAACTTTGAACTCCGAAACGAAGCTCTGACCCAACTGAGACGAAAGAAATGGTGGGCCAAGACTAGGAAACGGATGGCGCGCTGTGTTTTTCGGCGTAACGGCGACATGACAATTGGAACAGATAACTGGGGCCGGCCGCTCACGAGCAAAGAACTGGGCGCGGTGACAGTTCAAACAGGACTGATGTTCCGGAAATTCTGTTACGTCAGGAAACGCCTCGTCGGCTTTGCGGACTTCCTTCCAGTTCTTTGTAGGAAAGCTATGACACGAGTCGCAGTTTAGCTTTTGCTGATCGACGTGCGTGGGGTGCGAAAACTTCGAATAGTCTATGCGCGGCTTTGGCGCCCGCTGATTCTTAGCAGGCGCGCGCCGGCGAGTTTGAGGGCGCCGCTGTGGACTCGCGTTCGCCTTGGTTATGACCCCAAAAAAAACAGGCTCGGCAAATGCGACTAGCAGGAAAGCTATGATCGCGATCGTTATTTGGCCGGGTGCCCGTTGTCTCATTTGGAAGTATCGGCAAATCGTCAACTGGCCTGTTACTCGTGGCAGCGGTCAGTTTTGGACGGATTGACGGCTATCAGTCTCGCTAAAGTTATTAAGTGCATAGAAGGACAGAAAAGGTGGAGCAAGAATAGATCTTTTTAAGATCAGTCATGCACAAACTCCAGCCGCGGTCATAGACCGAGCCGGAGTTTGTACTGCTGAAAGTCCGTCCGTTCCCTATTCCTTGCGGCCAAAATAGAGGCGCAACGAAGTGTAAGGCAGATGCGCGTGGTAGTTCTGGGGGCGCGGTCCAACGATTACACTCTCGTTATAGTTGTAGTACTGATAACCAAGGTTCCAATCCAGCCGCCGATTAAT
>JBGTLE010000183.1:0-2374 GCA_041744295.1 Pyrinomonadaceae bacterium
GGAGGACGGGTAAACCACGACACGCACGGCGATGGTCCGGGCGGTGCGACTCACAGTTTCGGTAAAGGTAGGGAGGTCGAAACAGATTCGGGTGAACTCATTGCTCCTTTCGACGGTAATCATGGGTGGTTCTGGCGCAACCGGACAGGCGGGGAGGTGACAGTTACGCTGAAAGTTAGCGGTGAGTACAGCAGTGTTAAGCGAGTCGCATAGTAACCACGCACCGACTATCGACAATAGCCGTCCCTTCAGCCTCACTTCACTCAAACATGGTGTTGAGATTTCCGAGCAGAATTCAAGTTTGGCGTCCCGTACGGGAGTCGAACCCGTGTCGCCGCCGTGAAAGAGAAGCGACCTATGGTAATTCAAAGGAACTTAAGCGGCATGGATAGCACTCTACCGCACTCTCCGGACTCACAGGAACGCTTATTGGACTCTTAGTGGACTCGCGGATGTTATCGCCGCGTGAGGGTGATTTCCGTCATACCGAACGATCACTATCAGACCTCGTGTTATTGCTGGGCGATATGTGGGCTGCTGGTGCGCCGATACGAGGAGACAGGTGACGCCGTTGAATACGAAAGGCGTCTCGACGCTTAGCAGGACGCCGCTAGTCTCGGGCATTCCGCGCTGGCGCGCGCTTATCAGTATCCTGAAGAATACGTTCGACCCAGCGGAGTTCAGTGCCTTTCTGCTCAATTAGCAGCTGCAGCATCCAGACGGCTTCATGATAGGGATGACCAACTTCGCTAATGACGTCTGCGAGTGTTGCTCGCTCCTCGTTGAGTTGTTCTTCCAACAGGTTCTTGCGACTGATGAGTTGCTTGCGAAACGTCCGTGGCCGTGCTTGCCATGAAAGAGCCAACCAAATCAAGAACGGTTGGTGCACACGTTGGCGTACCCAGTGAGTAGCTTCGAGCGCGTCACCGAGTTGTTCGCGGCCAAGCGAGGTAGTCGCCATGACTCGGCGTTCGGGGCCTGCCGATCGTGAATCGACATCAGTTACTCGAATGAGTTTCAGTGTGGTCAACTTGTCCAACGAGTAATAGATCTGCGGCCGGGAAACCGGGGCCCAGTTGCGGATCTTTCGATCTTCGAGCGTCACATTTACTTCATATCCGTGCCTAGGCCGTTCCGCCAACAAGCTAAGAATTACGAGGTCTGAAATCGTCAATCTGGTTTGGTTGGCAGGCTGCCGCTGCTTAACGGCTGGAGGATTTTTCCGCTTGACTGGTTTGGCCATGCCAATTATTATAGCATTGCTAGTCCAAATCAGACTAGAGGGCAGTCAGGAGGAGAAATGGATGCAATGAGGCTCAACCGTAGATTGAATCGAAAAGCCATGACCGTCTACTTCGCAGTTTTCGCGGTTGCCGCAGTGGCCGCTGTCGCCGTAGCGCGTTCGAACGAGGAGAAGAAGAGAATGATCAATAAGTCCACGCCAGTGCTGCACGTTAAAGCCGTCGAACCAAGCCTGAAGTTTTGGACTGAGCGGTTCGGATTCAAAACCACCATTCAGGTTCCCGAGCGTGATCACATCGGGTTTGCGGCGATTGACAACGGCAGTGTTGAGCTGATGTACCAAACGTACGAGGGCATGCAGGCGAATCCGTCCGACCCGCTGGCCAGAGCCGCTGAGCAGGGACCCACGTTCATTTTCATGGAGGTCCCAGACATCAATGTCATTGCTTCGGCGCTGCACGAATCTCAAGTTGTGAAAGGCATTCATGAGTCGGGTTACGGCGGGAAGGAGATCATTGCGAAGGAACCGGGCGGCCATTACGTGATCTTTTCGCAATTGCCCACCCAAACGAAGCAGTAACAGAAGAGTGCCATGCTCAAAGAAGAACGAAAGTTAATAGACCTGGTGTCGATTGGCCCAGCGATGATGGAAGACTTTGAGTTGCTCGGAATTGCGTCAGTGAGTCAGCTTCGGCGGCGAAGTCCTCAGCGAATGTACCGCGAGCTATGTCGCTTGAGAGGCCAACGGATCGATCCTTGTTGTCTCGATGTGTTCGTGGCCGCGGTGGCGCAAGCGAAAGATCCAGACCTGCCAATTGAGCAACGTCAATGGTGGTATTGGAGCAAGCTTCGCAAGGTCGGCCAGAGCACCTAGAGCCGCTCGCGCAAGTCGGCGCGTCCAGTCGCAGCATAACGGGAATCGTAGCCTTTAAGAATCCAAGGTGAAAGTTATTGGCGTCCCGTACGGGAGTCGAACCCGTGTCGCCGCCGTGAAAGGGCGGTGTCCTGGGCCACTAGACGAACGGGACCCACAGAATTGATTTTCGTGAGAGAACGAAACCGATAATTTAACCGACAGTCGGAACACTGTCAAACGACTCGCTTTGAAGCGGTAGCGTCCTAGTTTTGCGTT
>JBGTLE010000184.1:0-63963 GCA_041744295.1 Pyrinomonadaceae bacterium
TGCGCGACCTGCCCGTTAGGGACGGGAACGCCAAACCTCTTCAACAGTTCTTTCCCCTGATACTCATGAATCTTCATTAGTTGATTCCGTTTGAAGTTTGAATTTTATTTGGAGCACGAGGAGTTTAGCCGCGCGCAACGCCTGTCTGCAAGTTGACGCAAGTTTGAAAGTCTCGCAGTCAGGAAGGCGGACCCTGTCCCCGCTTCACTTTCATAACCACTTGTGAAATTTGAAGCGTGAAGAGGTTCGCGAGTGTTATTCTCTCGCGCATAGTGGAGGAGAAAATAATGAGTGAAGTATTGGTCACTTCTCTTGATAATCTCAAGCACGAAGTTAAGTACGGCAAGGGTCACACGTTCATCACCGACGAGCCGTTGGAAGTTGGCGGCGAAGACGCAGGACCGGATCCTTACACGCTGCTGCTAGCCGCGCTGGGGAGTTGTATCTCGATGACGACAAAGCTGTACGCGCGTCGAAAGGGCTGGGACGTGCAGCGCGTGATCGTGCGACTGCGTCAACAAAGAATTCATGCAAAGGATTGTCAGGACTGCGGCGACGTAATGGAAGGTTTCGTTCATCGCATCGAACGCTCCGTAACAGTGGAAGGAAACTTGACGAACGAACAACGTGCGCGACTGCAGGAGATTGCCCACAAGTGTCCCGTGCATAAGACGCTGAGCGCACCAATAGTCATCGCAGAGATCGAAGAACCCGAAGAGCAGCCAACTGATCTTAGCAACGCGTTCTGAATTTCTTCTCAAACGACGAATTGCGAAACCTCTGGAGTGGGCGGAATGGAATGATGTCAGATGCTGGATGTTAGATGTTAGTTTTGTATTCGACGCGCCAGAACACTGACATCTAACATCCAGCATCTGACATCTATTTCCGGCTCCGCGCAAGCAAAAGGGCTTTCAATCATCATGATCGAAAGCCCTTAAACTGGTCGGGACGCCGAGATTCGAACTCGGGACCTCACGCACCCCAAGCGTGCGCGCTACCAGGCTGCGCCACGTCCCGTGAAAACGCGTCTTAGTATCTCCGCAAAAGAGTAATTGTCAAATCGAGGAACGTGCGGGTGGGACGTCGGACGAGTGTCTAGCGCGGACGGGAATTCTTTGCTTCCTTCTTCTCAAGTAAAGAAAGTATCTCGCGCATTTCAGTCGCGAGTTGGCGTAGCGCCTGGCGATCTTCTTTCGTCTTCGGCAAATCAGTTGAATAGGGAATGCCCGCTGGACGAATCTCAGTTTGTGCTTCAAGTGGAAGAGCAGCCACGACACCAAAACCACTCAATTCATTTACATCGCCGTCGGCAGAAACGACCTTTAACTTGCTGCCATTTCTCAGATCATTCGCAAGTCTCTTTTTCGCTCCGGCAATCGTGTATTGATCTTCGTAAAGCAACTCCTTGATTCTGAGCGCGATCTCGACGTCCCGTTTGCGATACACGCGTTGGCCGGCGCGATTCTTTTGCGGCGCCAGCATCGGAAACTCAGATTCCCAATAGCGCAGCACGTGTGCTTGCACCCCGGCGAGATCGCAAACCTCACCTATCTTGAAAAAGAGTTTCTCAGGGATGGCTACAGCGGGGCGGCTCATAGTACGAAGGCCTCAAATCTACTGAATTGGCTGGCTGTCGGGAATTTAGAATTTGACGGCGAGTTTGCCAGCAACCGGGAAGTCGGCGTCATGTTACAGGCCACGAGTTTTGCCTGTCAATACATATGTTTAGAGGGCGGCAGTTAAAACGATATCTTAAAGGTGATTGATGAAGGAGCAGACAGCAGACAGCAAACAGCGAACAGCCAGACTGCACAGAAGTACTGAGTGCTGAGTACTGAGTTCCAGACCCGTCGAACTCAATTTGCGTCGTGATCTTGAGGCCTGATGAATGTTGAAATCGAAAAACTTTCTCAACCCGCTGGATACAGGCGGAACTCAGTACTCAGTACTCAGCACCCGTGGCTTACAGGCTAACGCCCTGGTTTAGGAGGCTCCGTCTCAATCATGCCCCAGGCAGAGCCTCAGCCAAGCCAAGGTTCCGGTAAGGCGGAGCCTTACCGCAACGAGGGCACCAGATCCGAAGGTGAACTCAGAGCTCGAACTGATTGCCTCTAGACCACCATTGCTACGTCAGCGCCTCTTTTGACCTCTCTGGCTGTTTGCTGTTTGCTGTCCGCTGTTAGCTCCCCACGATTTAGCGCTTTTCTCTCGCTCAAGCTATAATCCGCTCCCGTCTTAAGCCAACCGCTCAAACTGGAGGATCATCCTTGGTGACCAGGTCTTCGACTGCTTCACGTCTGGCCGCACGGCTCGATGAAATCGGATTTTCCGATATTGTTAACGTTCGCAACCGCATTATGGCGTTGCGCGCGCAAGGCCAAAGTGTCTTTCAGTTCGAGGGCGGCGAGCCTTTCATGAACACGCCTGACTTCATCAAGGCGGCAATGATCCAGGCAATCAACGAAAACAAAACTCGCTACGCACCATCCTCCGGAATTCCTGAACTACGTACCGCGATCGCAGCAAAGCTCCGCGACAGAAATCAGCTCCCGGCTGCAGACAAAGACGTCATAGTTTTGAATGGCGGGATGCAGGGGCTGTTCGGCGCGTTTCAATCGGTAGTTGATCCGGGTGAAGAGGTGCTGGTCTTCTCACCTTACTGGACACCGATTAAAGACCTCATCTTTCATTGCCAGGGCAAGCCGGTATTGGTGCCAACGTATGAAGCCCGCGAAGCTGGCTTTGAAACTACGCTCGCGCGTTACACAAATGAGCGGACCAAAGTCATCTACTACAACACGCCCCAGAATCCGACCGGAGTCGTGTTCACCGAAGAAGAGGCAAACGCAGTTGCGCGGTTCGCGCAAGATCGAGACCTGGTCGTGATTGCCGATGAGGCTTACGAGGATCTGGTTTACGAAGGTGAGCATTTCTCGATTGCGTCACTAGCGGGAATGTTTGAGCGCACGATTACCTGCTTCACGTTGTCGAAGAGTTACGCCATGACTGGATGGCGCCTGGGATACACAGTTGCGGCCGAGCCCTGGATGACCGGTTTAAAGAAAACCACTTTGTATTCTTCTAACGGTGTATCGACTCCGACGCAGTGGGCCGGCGTGGCTGCGTTCACCGACACTTCAGATCTTCTTGAGCGCAACCGAGCCGCGTACCGCGAACGTCGCGATCTACTGCTAGGGGGACTTAACGAGCTTGGTCTGAACTGTGAAAAACCGGCAGGCGCGTTCTATGCGTTTCCTGATGTCTCGCGCATAAGCAAAGACAGTCGTGAGGCCGCTGAGGTGCTGCTCGATCGGGCGAAGGTCGCGACCGTGCCGGGCATCGTGTTCGGTGAACATGGCGAGAGCCATCTGCGATTTTCATTTTCCACCACTCTCGAAATGATTGAAGCCGGACTGGATTCTCTTCGTCGCAACCTCTAAACCGAAGGATGAAGGATGAAGGATGAAGAGACAACAAGCCATGCGGTGAGTGCGGCTACAAGTAATAGCGGCAGTAGTGAGTTTGATTTCATCAGGCAACTTCGTCGGCGCGTCGGGACTAACGGCTCCTCATCATCATTAATGACTGGAATCGGCGATGACGCGGCCGTGCTCAGACAAGCCACCGGACGCGACACCGTAGTCAGCACCGACCTCCTCATCGAAGGCATCGATTTCCAACAACTATCAACTGAACCAGAACTTCTCGGTCACAAGGCGCTGGCAGTTTCTCTGTCAGACGTTGCGGCCATGGGTGCGCGTCCGCGCTGGGCGCTAACTTCGCTCGGCCTGCCTGAGGACGTTTGGGCATCCAGTTTTGCTGACGAGTTTTACGATGGCCTCCTTAAGTTGGCAAATGTGTACGACATCAGGTTGATCGGCGGCGACATCTCACGCACACCGGAGCAGATCGTCATCGATTCGATCGCGATTGGCGAATGCGCGAGCGGAAAGGCCGTGCTTCGCAAAGGAGCGAAGCCCGGAGACCGAGTTTTCGTGACTGGCTCTCTGGGAGCTTCCGCGGCAGGGCTGCGACTCATCGAACACGGGGCACATTTGAAGAAGGCTGAAAGCGATGAGGATTCCAACGTGGTCCAGGAACTACTCCTGCGACATCTTAAGCCCGAGCCCCGAGTAGGTTGGGGATTGGTGCTGGGTGAAGAGCAACTCGCAAGTGCAATGATTGACATCAGCGACGGTCTCTCTTCCGACCTCCACCATCTTTGCGAAGAGAGCAACGTCGGCGCAATCGTGCGCTCCGGAGAGATACCAGTCGATCCACGCGTGGTGGAGATTTGTGGCAGGCGTCGACTGGATCCGCTTATGCTCGCGCTGCACGGTGGCGAGGATTTTGAACTCTTGTTTACGGTGCCTCCCGAAAAAGTTATGAGACTACCGCGAAAGGTAGATGGCGTGACGCTGACCGAGATCGGCGAGGTCAAAACCGCGAACGAGGGCGTCCGCATTTCAGAAGGCTCGCGGGTTTGGGATCTGAAGCCCGAAGGATGGAAGCACTTTTGAATAAGGATGAAGGCGGAAGGATGAAGGATGAAGGATGAAAGAGCGGTGGCTTACCAGCATCTAACATCCAGCATCTGACATCTATCGTTCGACATCTGCTAGACTGCACGCAATGCGCGCCTATTGAAAGAAGGCGCGCATCTTTTGCTAAAGACCATGCTGCGAATTCATAACACTCTCTCCGGCAAGCTGGAAGAATTTCACCCGCTGCGTGAAGGCGAAGTCAGTTTCTATTATTGTGGCCCAACCGTCTGGGACTATGGCCATATCGGAAACTTCCGTTCGGCCGTCGCGGCGGACATCGTGCGACGTTACCTGCAGTTCAAAGGTTTCAAAGTCACGCATGTCATGAACATCACCGATGTGGAGGACCGCATCATCGCCAAGTCTCAGGAAGCCGGACTAAGCATCGACGACTACACCGCAAAATATATCGACGCGCTCTGGGAAGACTTTGACGCACTCGGATGCGAACGACCGGATGTGGTGCCGCGAGCTACGCGACATATTCCGCAGATGGTCAATCTCATTGAGAAGCTGCTCGAGGCGAATCACGCTTACCGTTCAGACGGTTCGATCTACTATCGCATCAGCTCATTTCCTGAGTACGGCAAACTCTCGAGGATAAACTTCTCGGGAAACATCGCCGGAGCAAGCGAACGCATCGACACGGACAAATACGAGAAGGAAGACGCTCGTGATTTCGCGCTATGGAAAGAATCGGCAAGCGCGACCGAGCCGGCCTGGGATTCAGCCATCGGCCGCGGTCGTCCGGGTTGGCATATCGAGTGTTCGGCGATGTCGATGAAGTACCTCGGCGAAACCTTCGATCTGCACGCCGGCGGCATCGATCTGGTGTTTCCCCATCACGAGAACGAGATCGCGCAAAGCGAAGGCGCGACCGGCAAAGAGTTTGTCCGTTACTGGCTTCACTTCGAACATCTGAAAGTCGAAGGCGAGACCATGTCAAAATCGAAGGGCAACTACTACACGTTTCGTGATATCGCGGCGAAGGGTTACTCGCCCGCGGCGATTCGTTATTTCCTTTTAAGCGTTCCATACAACAAGCAGATCAATTTCACTTTCGATGCGTTAACCGGCGCCGAAAAGACGGTTAGCGGCTTGCAGGATTTTCGCGCGCGTCTCAGCGAGGCGAAAACCGAATCAGGAAGTAATGAGGCGATTCACGAGGCAACTGAAAAAGCACTCAAAGATTTTGAAGCGGGGATGGATGACGACCTGAATACTTCAGTCGCGCTGGCAGTCATTCACAACCTCTCGCGAACCGTGAACACGGCACTCGCGCGGAAGCAGCTGCGCGCAGACAACCAGCGGGAACTGCTCGAATTGCTCGAGCGATTTGATAGCGTGCTGAACATCTTTGGAACCAACCAGCGCGAGATGCTCGATAGCGAGGTGCAGGCTTTGATAGCTGAACGGCAGGAGGCCCGCCGGCGCAGAGACTTTCCTCGTAGTGATGAGATCCGCGACGAACTCGCCGAGCGTGGGATCGTTTTGGAAGATACGAAAGATGGCGTGCGCTGGAAGCGCAAGTAGAGGGGTTTGCTTAGCAGGAATGTGATTTGTGCTTACTTTGTGCTTTGTACTTTTTGCTTTGTACTTTGTTCTAAGCTCTAAGTTCCACGTCAACAAAGTCCAAGTACTAAGATTCAAGTACCAAGTTCTAAGTACCAGGTTCTCTCCTAACGACCCTTGAAATCCACAAACCACGACGGCCCGCCAACCGGTGAGTACAAGATCTGGCAAGTAATCGCCGCGTCTGCGGTCGGCACCATGATCGAATGGTACGACTTCTATATTTTCGGTAGTCTCGCACTCGTAATTTCACCGCTCTTCTTTCCCCAGGGCAACGATACCCTCGCGCTCATCGCTTATCTCTCGACATTCGCCGTCGGGTTTGTTGTGCGTCCATTTGGCGCACTTTTTTTTGGACGCATTGGCGATCTAGTCGGACGGAAGTACGCGTTCCTGGTCACGTTACTGATCATGGGAGGAGCGACCGCGTTGATTGGCCTCTTACCAACTTACGCGACGATCGGAATAGTGGCCCCGATTGTTCTGCTTTTAATTAGGATCCTGCAGGGACTCGCACTTGGTGGTGAGTATGGAGGCGCGGCGGTCTATGTCGCCGAACACGTGCCAGACGAGAGGCGCGGTTTCTATACGAGCTTCATTCAGATCACCGCCACACTCGGTCTGTTCTTATCGCTCGTCGTGATTCTGCTCATACAGAACGCGATGAGTAAGCAGGCGTTCGAAAGCTGGGGCTGGCGACTTCCCTTTCTGCTTTCAATCTTCCTGGTGGGCATCTCTCTTTACATTCGCCTGCGCATGAAAGAGTCGCCTATTTTCACGCAACTCAAGAGCGCGGGGATGACATCGGCCAAGCCACTCAAGGAAGCGTTTACGCAGTGGGCGAATCTAAAGAGAGTTTTGATCTCGCTGTTCGGGGCGACGGCAGGACAGGGTGTGGTGTGGTACACGGGCCAGTTTTATGCGCTCTTCTATCTGCAAACAATTCTCAGGGTAAACGCCACGGCGGCTAACTACATCATCGCAATCGCATTGCTGCTGGGGATGCCATTCTTTGTATTCTTCGGCGCGCTCTCTGATCGCATTGGTCGGAAGTGGATCATCATGTTGGGATGCCTGCTGGCAGCAGTTTCGTATATTCCGATTTACTCGCTGATGCAGCAAGTCGCCGGATCCAACGTCGTAACGGTTGCCTCGCAGCCGAATTCAGTTACTGGCGCCATCAGTCTGATTCCGCAAACGGTGGTTAACGGAGTGCAAGAGCCGGCCCAACCGGTCCTGCCGTATACAGACTTCGGTGCGCTGATCAGCAATCCGATAGCGTGGAAACTGATCCTGCTGGTTTTCATTCAGGTCATTTTCGTGACGATGGTCTATGGGCCAATCGCTGCCTTTCTGGTCGAGGCATTTCCCGCGAAGATCAGGTACACCGCTTTATCGCTTCCCTATCACATCGGGAATGGCGTCTTCGGAGGCTTGTTACCGCTGATCGGCTTGTGGGTCGTGGCTGAAACGAAGAATATTTATGCGGGTCTGTATTATCCAATCGCCGTTGCGGCGGCGACGTTCGTGATCGGATCATTGCTGTTAAAGGAAACCCGACACGTGAAGATATGGAAGGAAGTGGATAGGAAAGATGTTAGAGGCTAGATGTTGGATGTTAGTTGGGACGCGGGGACGCGGGGACACGCGACAAGATCCCCGCGTCACCCCTGCTCCGCGTCCATCTACACCAGCATCTAACATCTGACATCCAGCATCTCTTCTCCACCGGCATCTAACATCTTCCTCGGAGTTGTCATGACCAAGCTTGAACTCGAAACAGATCGCTTGTTACTGCGGCAGTGGCGCGAATCTGACTTTGAACCATACGCGGAGATCTGCGCTGACCCCGAAGTAATGCGTTATGTTGGTGGCAAGGCAATGTCTCGCCTGGAAGCATGGCGTCACATGGCGTTCATCATCGGGCATTGGCAGCTACTCGGTTATGGACACTTTGCGGTCGAAGAAAAAGCCACTGGCAAGTTCGTCGGACGACTCGGCTTCCTGAATCCCGCAGGCTGGCCCGCATTCGAAATTGGCTGGACCCTGGGGCGCGACAGTTGGGGAAAAGGGTACGCGACTGAGGGAGCACGTCGCGCACTCGAATATGCGTTCGCTGAGCTTGATAAGAGCCACGTCATTAGCCTGATTCATCCTGAGAACGAAGCGTCCAAGCGAGTGGCGCGACGACTGGGTGAAAAAGAAGAGGGTGAAACTGAAGTCATGGGTATTCCCGTTATCATCTTTGGCATCGATCGCGACGCTTATGTCCGACCAAAATAGTCTCGAGTCACTGGTGTCGATCCTCAAGCTTGCCTACTCAGGCGAACTCGCTGCTGCCTATGCATATCGCGGACACTGGCACTCCTTAGACAATCCCGACGAGCGAAAGCAGATAGCAGCAATCGAGAACGATGAGTGGCATCATCGCAAGCTCATTGGTCAGATACTGCATTCACTCCACGCCAAGCCGAGCACTTATCGCGAAGTACGCGCCGCCCTAATAGGAAAGACTTTGGCGGTGTTTTGCCACCTGGCAGGGTGGCTCGCGCCGATGTTTGGAGCGGGCCGCCTCGAGCGCGGCAACATTCTCGAGTATCAGACGGCTGCGCTATACGCACGCGCGGCCGGTCGCGAAGATCTGATCGAATGTCTGTTGGTAATGGCTGAGGTCGAGTGGGATCACGAGCAGTATTTTCGCGCGAAAGTCTTGAGCCATCGCTGGGCGCACCGACTCCCCATCTGGCCGGCGCCGCCGGCGAAAGAGTCGATCAGAAGGTTGTAGGGCGGTACTCCATGGCCGCCCCTCTTTTGATTTACTGGTCTTTGGGTATAAAACGAATGAATCTGAACGAAGATGCTCGCGGTCAAAGGTTGGTTCTAACATCCAGCATCTAACCCCTGGCATCTGGTTTTACATAACTATTACACCTAACCTAAGTCGCAAGGACTAGGATTGCCGCAATCAAAAACCCCCGCTAATTAGTAATGGTGAGCAGACTCGGGTTCTGGCACTTGATCCAGCTTCTCTGCTCAGGAGGAACCATGAAAGTTCTGCTGATCAACCCGGAATTTCCAGATACTTATTGGAGTTTCCGCCACGCACTCTCGTTCGAGGGTAAACGTTCTGCTTATCCGCCGCTTGGTCTGCTCACCGTGGCCGCTATGCTGCCGGCTTCGTGGGAAAGGCGCCTCGTCGATCTGGAAGTGCGCCGCCTGAAAAGCTCCGACATCGAATGGGCCGACATGGTTTTTATCACCGCGATGCTGGTGCAAAAAGATGCACTCCTGCGAGTGATTGAACGCTGCCAGGCGTTCGGCAAGCGCGTAGTGATTGGTGGCCCATACGTTTCGACCACAGAACATCTGCCACCGGCAGATCACATCTTTATTGGCGAAGCTGAGACGACGCTGCCAGAGTTTTTCGCTGACCTCGAGCGCGGCGAGGCAAAGCCCGTTTATCAAGCGACCGATAAACCACCGCTGGCGCTGACGCCGGTGCCGCAATTCAGAATCGCCGACATGAACCGCTATGCGTCTATGTCGATACAGTATTCGCGCGGCTGTCCGTTCAATTGCGAGTTTTGCGACATCATCGAGATCTATGGACGCGTGCCCCGAACCAAGAGTAATCAACAGGTGATGGCTGAGTTGGATGCCCTCAAGCAAGTTGGTTGGTCCGGCACCGTTTTTATCGTCGACGATAACTTCATCGGCAACAAACGCAACGTGAAGAAGTTGATGCCCGATCTAATTCGCTGGCAGCAGGACAACAAGCATCCGTTTGCGCTGCTCACTGAGGCGAGCGTGAATCTCGCCGACGATCCGAGCCTGCTGAACTCAATGCGCGACGCCGGTTTCAATAGCGTTTTCCTGGGAATTGAAACGCCCGTGGAAGAGAGTCTGAAAGAAGCACAGAAGACGCAGAACCGCGGCAACCTGCTCGAGTCAGTGAAAACGATTCAGAGCTATGGGATGGAAGTGATGGCGGGATTCATTGTCGGTTTTGACAACGACCCGGAAGACATTTTCCAACGCCAGATAAACTTCATTCGCGATAGCGCTATTCCGCTTGCCATGGTGGGATTGCTGACCGCATTGCCTGACACGCAGCTTTGGCGTCGGCTCAAGAAAGAAGGCCGGCTGCTGGCCGAAAGCAGTGGCAACAACACGAGCGCGTCACTCAACTTCATTCCCAAGATGGATCCGGCATTTCTCGTCGACGGCTATCGCTCACTACTACAAACGATTTACGGTTCGAAAGAGTATTACCAGCGCGCGCAGGAGTGCATGCGTCGAGTGACACTCACCGCACCGGCAAATCGGATCAAAGTTGTGAAAAGCCTGATCTCGTTTTCGCGGCTCATTCTCAAACTTGGCGTGATGGACCGAGAGCGACGAGAGTTTTGGAGATACTTTCGCCGGACATTGATGGAGCATCGCGAAAGCTTTGCCCACTCAATGCGTCTGGCAGCGATGGGATATCACTTTCGCAAGTTGACAGAAGGCTTGTAAGAAGATGTTAGGTGCTGGAGGTTAGATGTTAGTACTGACATCCAGCAGCTGACATCTCCCAGCTGACATCTCGCATGCGACTAAGCACTCTTCTCCTCATCGTACTCATCTCGGCGCCGGCTGCTTTTCCTAAACGCGCGGTGGACCGTCGCGAACTCGCCGCGCAAGTCAAGGTAGAGTTTCTGCACGCGTGGAATGGTTATAAGAAACACGCCTGGGGTCATGACGATCTGAAGCCGCTCTCAAAGACCCATCATGACTGGTACGCCGAACCGCTTTTGATGACTCCGGTCGATGCGTTGGATACGATGATCCTCATGGGTTTGACTGATGAAGCCGCGGCGACACGGCGCTACATCGTCGATCACCTTTCGTTCGATAAAGATATTTCGGTTCAAAACTTCGAAGTCACGATCAGGCTGCTGGGTGGCTTGCTTTCCAGCTATCAACTAACTGGTGACAAGCGGTTGCTGGCGCTTGCCGAAGATCTGGGCCAGAGACTCTTACCCGTCTTCAATTCGCCCACCGGCCTTCCTTATCGCTACGTTAATCTGCGCACTGGGAAAGTGCGCGGCGAAGTAACCAATCCGGCGGAAACCGGCACGTTGCTTATTGAGTTCGGCACGCTCAGCAAACTCACCCGCAAGCCTGTCTTCTACGAGAAAGCCAAACGAGCCCTGGTCGAAACCTATAACCGCAGGTCGCCCATCGGTCTCGTCGGCACGCGCATAAATGTTGAGACTGGCAAGTGGACGAACACCGATAGTCACATCAGCGCCGAGATTGACAGTTACTACGAGTATCTCTTGAAGACCTGGCTGCTCTTCGGCGATCGGGATTGCAAGCGAATGTGGCTAGCAAGCGTTGACCCGCTTAATCGATTCCTTGCCGATGAAGTGGTTCGTGAGCCGGGCATATTCGGCCGACCGGAACTTTGGTATGGACATGCCGACATGAATACAGGGAAACGGACCACGAGTACTTACGGTGCGCTCGACGCTTTCTTTCCGGCGGTGCTGGCGCTGTCGGGTGATTTGGATCGCGCGCGGAGGCTGCAGGAGTCATCTTTCAAGATGTGGCAACTCCACGGCATTGAGCCCGAAGAGTTGGACTATCGAAAACTGGAAGTGCTTCACGCCGGTTATCCGTTGCGGCCGGAGATAGTTGAATCGACTTATTATCTCCACCACTACACGAAGGACCCTCGCTATCTCAAAATGGGTGAGCAACTCTTCGCAGATTTCGTTAAGCACTGCAGAACAGAAGCTGGATACGCGGCGCTTAAGAGCGTGATCACGAAAGAAAAATCCGATTCGATGCAGAGCTTTCTCTTCGCTGAGACGTTCAAGTATTTCTATCTATTATTTGCGCCCCCGCAGACGCTACGTTTTGATGACGTGATCTTCAACACGGAAGCACATCCGATAAAGAAGCAAACAGCGGACAGCAAACAGCAGATGATACTCAACTTCATAAGCTGATCCCAAACTCATCTGGAGATATCGAGCGAGTTCGATGTCTCCTCCTCGTCCAAATCCTTCCGCAATGTTAGCGGCGATCGACGAACTCGCTCGCCTAAGCTGGCTTGTAATTCCGTAAAGTTCATCTTTTGGAAAAACTCTAGTCTCTTTGTAGATATTGAGCGTTAAGAAATGGGCATTTTCCCAGACTTGGATCTGTCTGAAATCTCGCATGTGAGGAACTCCTTGTGTGAGGTCGTAATAACGCAAACAGCGGGCGGTCAGAATTAAAGAAGTTCTGCCCACCCGCTGTTCATTCAAAGCGTTCGCATTCGCCGCCGGACCCATCGGAGATGTCGCTCCATTAACGCCTTCTGGCTGTTTGCTGTTTGCTGTTCGCTGTTCGCTGTTCGCTGTTTGCTGTTTGCTGTTCGCTGTTCGCTGTTCGCTGTTTGCTGTTTGCTGTTCGCTGTTCGCTGTTCGCTGTTAGCTTACTTAACGTCCACTCCCAGATTGTAAAGAATGAACGAGTAGATATCAGCCGTCGTCTCGATCGCTTTTTTGGTGTTGCTGGCGCCGTGACCTGACTTGGTATCGATTCGGATCAAGACCGGGGCATCCCCGCCGTGCATCGCCTGAAGTGTCGCCGCATACTTAAACGAATGCGCCGGCACCACTCGATCGTCGTGATCAGCCGTCGTGATCAGCGTTGCCGGATATTTCGTACCGGCTTTCAGGTTATGAAGCGGTGAGTAGGCACGCAGCGCTTTGTATTCATCTGCGTTGTCGCTCGAGCCGTAGTCAGCAATCCAGTTCCAGCCAATCGTGAACTTGTGAAACCGCAGCATGTCCATGACCCCCACCTGCGGAATCGCAACCTTGTAGAGTTCCGGGCGCTGATTCATAACCGCACCAACCAGCAGCCCGCCGTTGGAACCACCCTGAATCGCAAGTTTCTGCGACGACGTGTAGTTCTTCGCGATCAGGTACTCGGCCGCGGCGATGAAGTCGTCAAACACATTCTGCTTTTGCAACTTCGTTCCGGCCTCATGCCACTTCTCGCCGTACTCGCCGCCACCGCGAATGTTTGCCGACGCGTAAATCACGCCTTGTTCCAAAAGGCCCATTCGCAACGAACTGAATCCCGGCGAAGTGGTGATGTTGAAGCCGCCGTACGCGTAAAGCAACGTCGGATTGTTCCCGTCCAGCTTCAGCCCTTTCTTGTAGACCAGGAACATCGGCACCCGCGTACCGTCTTTACTGTTGAAGAAGACCTGCTTGGTTTCGTAATCCGTCGACTTGAAGCCCGGGATTTCGGGAGCACGGAACAGCGTCGACTTCTTCGTAGCGATGTCATACTTGTAGATCGTCGGCGGAAAATTGAATGACGTAAAAGTATAGAAGATGAATTTGTCATCCATCCTGCCGCCGAATCCGCCTGCCGACCCAAGACCGGGCAGTTGGATCTCATTCTCGAGTTTACCGTCCAGGCTGTAGACGTACGCTCGCGTCGTCACGTCTTTCAGATAGTTAACGAACAATTTTCCACCAGCCGTGCCGGCGCCCCGCAGCGGTTCTGGCTTCTCCGGAATGATCTCTTTCCAATCGGTCGGATTCTTGGGATCGAAAAGCACGATGCGACCGTTGGGAGCTTTGTGATCAGTCTCGATCAGAAACTTGTCGCCCACGTTCTCAATCACGCTGTAACTGTCGTTGCCCACTTCGCCGACGATTGGTATCCAGTTCTTGTTACTGCTCTTCATGTCACGATAGAAAACAGCATTCCCCTTTTTGCCTTTGCCGCGCTCTGAAATTGTGAGCAGTGCAAAACGCTCGTCATCGGTGGTCCCGACCGTGTGAAAGCGTTGCGGGTTCACCCTGTCTTCATAGGCCAACTCGTCAGCCGCCTGCGACGTGCCGAGCTTGTGATAAAAGACCTGGTGGTTCTCATTTTTGGAAGTGAGTTCTTTGCCTTTTTCCGGCGCCGGATAACGACTGTAGAAGAACCCATCACCGGCCCACGCCGCGCCAGAGACTTTCACCCATTCGATCTTGTCCGACTGAGTCTGTTTCGTCGCCACGTCCATCACGAAATATTCCTGCCAGTCAGAACCCCCTTTGGAGATTCCATAGACTGCTTTCCGGCCATTCTCTGACAGCACAAACGTGCCCAACCGCGACGTGCCATCCTCAGAGAGCTTGTTAGGATCGATCAGAACTTCAGGCGTGCCGTCCAGGCCTTTCTGGATGTAGAGCACACTCTGATTCTGCAGCCCATCGTTTTTAGAGAAGATGAAATATTCGCCGCGTCGCGAAGGCGATGAGTACTTTGGATAGTTATAGAGAGCTTCGAGCCGAGTCGCGAGTTGCTTCCGAAACGGAATTCGCTCGAGGTACGAGAACGTAACTTTGTTTTGCGCCTCAACCCACGAAGCCGTTTCCGCGGAATTCTCGTCCTCCAGCCAGCGATAAGGATCGGCCACTGTCTCGCCGTGATAGGTGTCTACATGTTCAACCTTCTTCGCTATCGGATAGGCAAGCCGGGCAGCGTCGCCGGCAGTATCACCGGACGAAGGGCTGGCAGTGGTCGCGGGCTTCTGACCGCTTTGCGCGCTGACGAGGCGAGCCAGCGGCACTGACGCAACACCAAGGGCGAAAGCAATCAGCGCATAAAGAAAAAATTTGCGAGTGGGATTTGCGAACAAGCGACTATCTCTCTTCATATTAATTGTCTCCGTAAGGGCGGGTCTGAATTTCCGCTACTTTAAACGAGCTGGATTGAAACTCAAAGATGAAATGCCGTACTCCAAAATCTCGGAGATGAATACGGATTTATGTAAGCGAACCGCAAACAGCAAACAGCCAGAACATCTTGATTGCGGCTGACACACCAAAAATGCTCTTGCTGGTACTACGGTCGGAACGTCCTGGACCCTTCCGCACCTCGGACGGCTCGGCTGCAACTACGTTGTTCTGGCTGTTTGCTGTTCGCTGTTTGCTGTTCGCTGTTTGCTTTAATGTGATTGATAATCCGCATGGAGGCGAGGTTGACGGGCCGCTATGGTCAGCCTCAGAGCGGGAATGTTGAAAAACTAAACGACCACCTATCAAAGACGATTTTGTCCGCTGTCTAAGACTTCGCTGTCGGCCTCTTCGTGATCGCGATTCTGTTTCCGGTTGCTTTTTACCATCATGGCTGGAGCATCTGGCTCACGTTTGATCATCTGGTGGAAACTCTGCCAAAGAACTGAATTGGGCAGAGGACAGAGATCAGAGGTCAGAGGTCAGAGTTCAGAGGGCACAATCAGGCATGGGATACTGATCCAAAAGTCTCCTCATGGTCTCTGACCTTTGACTTTGACCTCTGATCTCTGACCTCTGATCTCTGACCTCTGATCTCTGGCCTCTGACCTCTGGCCTCTGACAGAGCCCCGGTGGTAATATCCCCTCACAAACCAATGTTCAACCCGCAACCACTCCATTTCCGCCCGCTCGACAGTCGCGTCAATCTCTTCGCTGACTAGTTTCCCTGCTGCTTAAATCTCTGTCGTTTTCAATCATTTCAATAAGAGTGCGGACGTCTTTCAGTCACCCGTCCCGATTCAAAAGGAGAGTTTTAATGTCGACCATTATGACAGCGGCCAAGCGCCCAGAGATCAAGACCACGTTGCCCGGCCCGAAAGGTCAGGAGATCATCGCCGCGGACGCACAATTCGTTACTCCGTCTTATCCGCGACCGGCCTTCAAGCTCGTAGCTGAACGAGCCCAGGGTGTTTGGGTCGAAGACGTAGATGGAAACATTTTTCTCGACTGCAACGCCGGAGTGGCAGTCTGTTCAACAGGGCATTGTCATCCGGAAGTGGTGAGCGCGATTCAGAAGCAGGCCGCAGAATTGATTCACATGTGCGGCACGGATTATTTCTACCGTCACATGCCGGCGCTCGCGCAAAAGTTGGACGAGATTGTCCCGGTGCAATCGCCGACGAAGACGCATTTTGCTAATAGCGGCACTGAAGCGGTTGAGACAGCATTGAAACTCGCCATGCATGCCACCGGTCGCGAAAAGTTCATCGCGTTCTTCAACAGTTTTCACGGCCGGACGTTGGGATCTCTATCGCTGACTTCTTCACGGTCAGCGCAGCGAAAGGGATTCAAGCGACAAGCGCTCGACGTAGTTCACGTTCCTTATCCGAATGAGTTTCGCAATCCTTTCAGCGCGGCGGATTGTGGCGATGGCGGAGCGGCGCAGGGAGCATTGAATTGGATCGAAGAGAGACTATTCAAGACCACGACGCCGCCAGAGGAAGTGGCGGCCATTGTCGTCGAAGCGGTACAAGGCGAAGGCGGCTACGTTCCGGCGCCGAAGAGTTTTATGCAAGGCCTGCGCAGAATTTGTGACCAGCACGGCATTCTGCTGATCGTCGACGAGGTGCAGTCAGGCATGGGTCGCACCGGAAAGATGTTTGCCTGTGACCATTACGATGTGAAAGCCGACATCGTTACCATTGCCAAAGGCATTGGCTCGGGCTTGCCGATCGGCGCCTGCGTTGCGCGTGCGGACTTGATGACCTGGAAACCCGGCGCGCATGCGTCCACATTCGGAGGAAATCCTGTCTGTATTGCGTCCGCGTTAAAGACGATTGAGTTGCTTGAAGGTGGCCTGGTAAAGAACAGTGCGGACGTCGGCGCCTACCTGAAGGCTGGTTTGGAAAAGCTCATGACGAAGTACGATTGCATTGGCGATGTTCGCGGCATGGGATTGATGATCGGGGTTGAGTTTGTAACCGATCGCGCCTCAAACAAGGCCGCACCCGAATTGCGTGACCGAGTTGAGATGGCGTGTTTCGAACGTGGCCTGATCATTCTCGGCGCCGGAGCGAATACGATTCGCTGGTCGCCGCCATTGATACTTTCCAAAGAGAATGTAGACGTGGCGCTGGAGATTTTCGAAGCAGCGATTAAGGCATCGGTCTAGACCAGTGAGTGCTGTTTGTCGCTCACTTAAAGCGTTTTCAACCCGTAGAATTTTGGCAGGTTATTGGTTTTTGCGAGGACGGCGACGGCGGATTGGCGAGCGTTCTTTCAGTAGGTCGGTATGTCTTGACTCGATAACATAAGCAAGACCTTGGTAGCTCATACCCAACAAAGATGCGGCATGTGTGACGCTACCATTAGCTTGAGCCAATGCTTGTCTAATCATTGCCCGTTCGGTCTCGAGCATTTTTCGCTGTAGATCGCGCGGTTTACTTAAAAGAACTTCGCTCGCTTGCTCTGCGTTTAATTCTCCGCGCAAACTTGAAGCAAGTTTGCCCGCTGCCTCATTCAGCCTAAGTAGTATTTCTTGTTCTTCGGATTTTGAGAGCCATTCACGCGCCCGATCATAGGCGGCCTGTAGCATGGTCGGTTGTAGTTGATCTATCTCTTCGATCAAGGTGAGCGCCGCGAGTCCGGCCTTGGGGAAGGCGCCTGCCTGGATTGCGATTTCGTAAGCCCTTTGAAGAATAAACTGCGCGCGTTCCTGCCTACCTAATCGCGCTAACGCAATGCCTTGAGTAATCAATGCGTCTACTACCAAACATTGATGACCACTTGTCTGTAAGGCTAGCACTGCTCTACGTGCGACTACTTCGGCTTGGTCTGGCTTGCCTTGTGCTAGAAAAACCTGCGCCCGCGATTCATCGATTTGCGCGGTTCGCGCCTTATCCTTGAACCTAACCGACAGGCGTCTGGCTTCGTCAAGGCATCTGTGCGCTTCTTTGAAGCGAGATAGGCTAGAAAGAAGAAGGCCCGCGTTATTCTTAACATCGGCTCGAAAAACAGGGTTCTGAGCGACCTTGTAATACTGATCGGCCTTCTGGAACTCAACTATTGCTTGCTGAATGTACTCCGTTCGTTTTTCTGACTTGGCGATGTTGCGAAGGGCGATAGCCATTTGACCGTGGTAGATGCCTCTGAATGTGTCGTTATCAATCCTCTGAAAAAGACTCGCATTGTCGGTCAGGATTCTTAAGGCTTCGTGGTTACGCGAGGCTGAGAATTCTATAGTTGTTAATTTGAGCAGCGCCCTAGCCCTAGTGATACCCTCCGTGGTGAGTTTTTCGAGTGCCTCGCAGAGCGTGATTCGCGCTTCGTTTAATTCGCCAGCCCTCCAATAGCAATAGGCGATCTCTGTCCGAGCCTCTGCAATCTTCTTTTGATCGCCAACCGACTCGAAATAGGTAATGCTCTCGGTAATTAGATCCTTCGCAGTTTCCTGTGCTTCTTTGATCTGAGATTTGCTACCGATCCAGCCGGTCAAGATTCCAGCACAAAGCAACACTTCGGCTGCCACGGACGGGTGCAGTCCTGCCGTTTCGGGCCGGCTGCCCACCCCGCGCCACAAACGCCGGATCGCGTCTTGCGCGCTTTCGTAATTGCCCGAATCTTTCCGTTCAAGCGCAGCTTGACACCTCACCAGGGCTTCTTCGTTGGCCGTTAGGTGGGAAGTGTGCAGTTTTGGTGAGGCTATCTTCAACAGACAAACCTTCTTGCAGTGAGTAGTAAGAACTGTTGCTGCCAGCGGCAGGATATTAGTCCTAGTCGCGCTGCCCTGCAACAAGTTTGCCTTCTGCACTATGCTGTCTCGTTACAAGTAGTCTTGCATCGGCTCAACTTAAAAAGGAGAACAGCATGAAACGCTTTGCAATAGCCTTAGCTCTCACGTGTGTACTTTCAGGTACGGCCCTGGCCGGAGATATTCCCTCTACCGACGCCAAGTCTCAAGCGCCAAGTCCGACAGTCGTGGTCGTCGTACTAACGATCATTAGTCTGATTCGACGTTAGGAAATAGTTCGATTTCTGAATGAGTGTGGAACTGCCGCTCGGCAGGACAGGAGAGGTGTGTCCACACTCTGTGCAACTCAGATTTACTACCTTTGGGGCGCACCCTCAACGGCACGGATCGTATCGCGCGCAATCAGCAGTTCCTCGTCTGTGGGAATAACGTATACGGCGAGCCGAGATTGAGCAGTGCTAATCACACCTTCTCGTCCGCCGTGGTGTTCCAGGTTTTTCTCACAATCCAGTTCCAGTCCCAGCCATTCCAGACCAGCGCATATACGAGTCCTTATCTCAGGAGAGTTTTCGCCGATTCCGCCGGTAAAGACGATCGCATCCGCGCCTCCGACGGCGGCCAGAAACGCACCGATATATTTGCGCGCGCGATAAGAAAATATTTCTATCGCGAGACGCGCACGACGGTCATGGTTCGTGTTCGCCTCATCCAGCAAGTCGCGCATGTCGTTCGTCAAACCTGAAATTCCCAGCAAGCCTGATTGTTTGTTCAGAAGCGTCTCCACTTCTTGAGACGTTAGTCCCTCTTTGGCCGCTACGAAATCCACGATGGCCGGATCGAGATCGCCTGAGCGAGTTCCCATTACCAAGCCTTCCAGCGGAGTCAGGCCCATGGACGTATCGACCGAGTCGCCGGCGCGGATCGCTGCTATCGAACAGCCGTTTCCCAGATGCAGCGTCAGAACATTTGTTTCGTTCCGCGGAATGTTGCGCAATTGGCGGTAACGGTACGCGACATACCGATGCGATGTGCCGTGAAAGCCGTAACGACGAATGCGATGCCGGCGATAGAGTTGGTAGGAAAGCGCATACAGATATGCATGCTCCGGCAATGTCTGATGGAAAGCCGTGTCAAAGACTGCGACCTGCGGCAGTCCCACGCCAAACACCTCGCGTGCCGCCAGAATTCCTTTGATGTTCGTGGGATTGTGCAGCGGCGCGAGGTCGATGCAATCCTCGATACCGCGCAGAACTTCTTCGGTGATCACCATTGAGTGAGTAAAGCGCTCGCCGCCATGAACCACTCGATGGCCCACCGCGTTGATGTCGGCAATACTCTGAATGTCAGGCACTCCGGACGCTTCAGAACAGGCCCAACGCACAATCAGCTCAACCGCAGCGCGTGTGTCGCGCAAGGTTGCGGTGGAGCGTTCCGGTTCGCGACCAGTTGCCTCCAGCGTGACTATTGCCTCGCCGCCAATGCGCTCGATTGAGCCGCGGGCCAGTCGCTGATCCTGATTGGAAGCAATTCTGTCGAGGTCGGTAACGATGAACTGAAACTTGACCGAGGAGCTGCCGCAGTTAAGAACAAGAATGATCATGATATTCGTAGGGGCGTCCCTCCGTGGGCGCCCCTCGTTCGATTGAAAGACTTTGTTAATTGATTGTGATTCTTTCGAGACTTCACTTGCCGACGGGGGCGCCCACGGAGGGACGCCCCTACAATCTCAGGATAGTTTCTTCTCAATTTCTTTCATCCGCGCGCGAAGACGCACCTCATCGGCATCTTGCACTCGGCCATCGGCGTAAACTTCTCTTCCTGCCACCATTGTCGAAATCACATCGAGACCGGACGACGCAAAGATCAAGGTGCCGACCGGGTCGTACGAAGGAATCTGATGCGTGCCGTCGAGTGAAACCACCGCGAAATCCGCCTGCATACCTTCTCGCAATTCTCCTACTCGTCCTTCCATTCTTAGCGCGCGGGCTCCGCCAAGCGTGGCGACACGGATTGCATCCTCAGCCTGTAATGATCGAGCGCCAGGCTCGACGCCGATTCTGGCAGACAAAATCGCGAACCGCGCTTCGGAAAGCAGATCACAGGAATTATTGCTGGCCACGGAATCGCTACCAAGCCCGACGGCTATTCCTTGATCGAGAAACTCCGCGAATGGTGCGCGGCCATGTCCGAGCTTGGCATTCGAACGCGGACAATGCGCGACACTCGCACTCGCGTTCCTCAATATCTCAATGTCCTCGAGGTCTACATTCACACAATGGGCAAGCAGGGGATGGGCCTGCAGAACATTGTGACGTTGCAAATACTTGATGGTAGAAAGCGCCGGCGTGCGCCATTCGATACCACGTTTGTCGAGCCCCTCGGCAAACGGCCCGCGGCCTTCGCGCAACAATTGCTGTTCGGCTAAAGACTCAGCCGCATGCATCATCAAGGGTAGACTCTCTACCAAAGCAAATTCGGCAATCAACTCTAACTGCGCGCTACAAACTGTATAAGGAGCATGCGGCGAAACGCCGGCGCGAACGAGTGGATTCTCCAGCTCACGAAGCCGCCCCACTTTCTCACGCAGCTTTTCAACGTTCTCCGGCACCAGTTTCGGATCTGGTCCAAACGATTCCTGAAAGACAATCCCACGCAAACCGATGTCAAGCAGCGCGGTCATGGTTGATTCGGCAGCGTCACTCGAATCACCGAGACACGTGACGCCCGCTCGGGCCGCTTCGCAAGCACCCCACGCCGCCGAAATATACAAGTCGTCCGGCGTAAGCTGTTCCAGGCGCGCCAGTGTCAGCTTCTTTAACCAAGCCGGGAAATTGCCTTCCAGAGAGTCCAGGAACCCGCGCATCGCGGTTAGTTCAAGATGCGAATGCGTGTTGATCAGTCCCGGGAGTATGACCGCATCACCGAAGTCGCGCCGCGCGACTCTTGGGTTTGCGATACGAAGCTGCTCGCGGTCTCCGACGGCCACGATGCGATCAGCGACCACCAGCAACGCGCCATTCAGGATTGGCGCCGAAGTGAGCGGCAACAGCCAGCGAGCGCTATAAAGCGTTGTCATGTGTGATGAGTGAAGAACGTCAGCGGACTTCAGCGATTGATGACTGGGACAGCGCGATGGCTGCTTATGCTCGACCAACTTTCAACTTGCGATAGCGCCCGAGAATGGAAATCACGTAGGCGCGGGTTGAGGGAATGTCGATCCGGCCGATGAACTCTTCTTTGGAAAGTGGTTTCCCGTCTGCTCCGGGGCGGTTCCATTCAACGGCCCGACTCGGTCCAGCATTGTACGCGGCGATCATGCGGACTTCGCCATCCGGCATATCGCGATACTGCTCGTACACCTTCTCGAGATACCAGCAACCCACCTGGATGTTCCTTTCCGGATCACGCAGGACAGCCGCGGGATCAGAACTCATCTGCCGTTCAAGTTCGCGCATGCCCGTGGCGGTTGACCACTCACGACCAACAGTGGGCGTGACTTGCATCAATCCAATCTCGCCGTCCTTACCGTTTTTCCAGGGGCTGAAATAGGTCTCCTCGTAGATGATACTCCACACCAAATCCGGATCGAGACGATAGATGCTTGCCTGTCGAGCAATCAGCGCGTCGAAGCGGTGTGTCCAGTATTGATTAAAGTAATAGGCGGCGAACAGAAGCGTGAGAACAATGAAGGTTACTAGCAGAATGCGTTTCATTCAGATGAAGCACCGGTGAATGCCTAAGTGAGGCTGACCACCGCTGCGCTAATTTCTCCTGGTTAATCCGGACCAGAACTGGGCTACCGAAGAGGAATAGTCAACGCCCTCGTAACGCGAAAGCAGGGCCTGCTCGTCCAACACGTGTCCCTGTAACCAAACTTCAGCATCGACCGTCGCACCGACGTCGAGCGGCTCACCGCGCAATGCCCGGCGGTTCACCAACACTTCGAGCTTTATCTTTTCGAGATCCAAATGAATCCAGTAAAGCTCACTACCTGAGAGCGGATTGCGTAAGGGTTTGAAAGCGACTACGCGGCCTGAAAGACTCCAATCATTCTCGTGCGCAGCGCGGGCGGGCGCTGCCTTCTCGAGCGGCATCCAACGCGTCTTTCCGGGCATTTTGCGCACTCGCGCGCGGTAAGCGAGACCACAAAGAGCGACGTTAAGTTCCTGCGCGCGGAAACCTCCAGGGCCGACTTCGGTCAGGTTCTGCAACTCAAACAGGACCTCGCAATCCGTGCCGTCACGATAACCGTGAATCACTGCTTCGCCCTCTTCGTCGTACTCGGTGAGCGCCCACGGAGTGATGGTTTGAATGTAGCGGGCGCGAAATCCGGGACGACAATCGGCGTAGAAGACATCGCCACTACCTGACTCGTAAAGCACGGTCCAAACTTCCAGCCCCTCGCCGAGCTTCCAACAACGACCATGCAGCACGGCGCCACGCCGGCTGAGTTGTGTTGCCTCACCCTGATCGCCGGCGCGCTCCGCGAGATAGTTGAACGCCTTCTCGCTTGGCACTTCTAAACCAATCGTTTCGAACGTGGGATTCATTTACTCCTGCTTATCACTGCTTGAATCGTTGGCGACATTATTGCCCGGCTCGTTTCCGGTGTCTATGTTTAAGCACACTGTCGTCTGCTGCTTCTTGCGCTGCACTGGATTTGAATCCGCGGATCACTCGCTCTGGTCCATGCGAAGGGCGATTGCCGGAACGTACCATCTCGGCAAAGAGATCAACATCGTAGTCCGCTTCTCGCGACATCTCTTCGCGGATCGTATGTAAGACTTCAAGAAATTTTGGCCGCCGATACATTGTTGCTAGTTTCGTATTTAGTCTAAGTACCTCTACCTGTCAATCAGAGTGATCCTTTTTTTACGCGGCGTCAATGGAGATATTGATGATCCAGACTTCGTTGTCTAACGAGCTCCATCCGCAACCAGGCGCGCCCTCTTTCACAGTCAGGCTACTGCCCCGGCTACTCCTCCATAACGCAACCGTTCATCCAACTCGCTCTGTTGATTCTGAAACAAGAAATTCCGGAGTGACAATCATGGGAACATAAAAGCCGGCTGCCGTATTGAACAATCGAATACGCGCTTGCCGTCGCACATTCGCGAGGTGACCAAAGTTCCACGTCACCAGATAATCGATCTTGTGATAGGAAGCGATTGCGACATGCAGCGCGTCGGCGATGTACTTACGATGGAAGATGCCTCGTGAGATGTAGCCATCAGCAAGTATCGCAGCCTCGTCCGTGAGTTCGACCTGCTCTAAAGGGGCAATCAGATTCAGGTAAGAAGTGCGATGTGGTTCAGAAACGCGCTCGAGCTCCCGGCTGACCAGCGGCGAGATAACGTTGCGATAAACCGGCATCTCATGTTCCCACCAACGGATGGTCAGATCACGCCGAAAGGGCTCGCCGTTGTCGAGATAAGCCCCAATTACCGAGGTTTCCAGGTATAAGCTCTGTTTCATAATAACGAAGGCAGTTTCGAGTTTCGAGTTTCGAGTTTTCGCCTTGGAGCTGCACTCTCACGAGTGGATTGAACAAACTTGAAACTCGAAACTAGAAACTCGAAACTCCCTCCTGGTGCTCAGTACTCCGTACTCGCCTTTGGCCGAGTCACAGGCTCGAGTCGGACAACGCCGCGATGAAAATCGAACGATACTCTAAAGTGTCGCAGAAAATTACCACCCAGAATTCCGTCCTGAATAAATCCTGCCGTTTCATTTACCGGGTCCAGATCCAGCACCGCCGCATTGACATGATTTCTCGACAACGAACCAATATTCACCCTTGGCAAAGTCAAAGTCTTTACGTCTTCAGCGATTCCCGCCGCCCCAAAAACTCTTAGTCGGGTCGGTTGGTGAAACCCTGACATCTCCTCGAGCGCCGCGAGTTTTTCTGAGACAACCGAGATGCTCGCTCCCGTATCGATAATAAAATTCTGGGGCCGCTCCAGTCCTTCCAGCAAAACTTCACCGCTGAGAAACCCGCTCGAGGTGGTGCGCAGCGGAATCTCAACGGCGCTCGGAACAAAAGTCAGCGAGCGATCGTCAACCGTGTCGTCTGTCTTGTAGAGCGTGCGCCACATCTCGCGTTCATTATCTTGTCCCCGACGAAAGAGCGAAAAAGTCCGCTCGGCGTAATCCACCGACGCGACGAACTTTGAAATGATAGACAAACCGATGTAGCCGTCAACCGGGTTGTTATCGTCATAGAACCGCCGAATGTAAACCGGAACGTTATGGACTTTCACCGCTCCGATTTCGAGCGAGGAGAGAAAGCCATAAACAATTTCAAACTTGCCGCCGCCGCCTACCGCGCGCGCCAGGCCGCCCTGGGCCACTGGTCTAAGTCCCAGGCGACTCGCGGTCGCGTCAGAGATTACAGACATTCCCGATCCCGTATCGAGCACAAACCGCAATTCCCTCTTATCACCGTTGATCCGCACCCGCAGGATCGGACGTTCATCGACAGACTCAAACGAAACAATGGTTTTACTCTCACCGCCGGGCTGGTACAGCGTGGTCTGCTTGCCGAGATAACGCAGGAAGGAGATCAAGCCGCGAATACGAGCGCGCCTGTCTGAATCCGCCTTCGGCGAAATAGACAGGAACCGCTCGTAGGCATCGGCTGCTTCGCGATAGCGTTCGCTGCGGGCAGCAGCCTGTCCCAGATTGAAAACGTAATCAGGCTCATCCGGCTCCAAAGCAACGGCCCGTCGCAACCCGCGAATGCACGACTCGAGGCGGTTCTCATAAAAATCGATCATCGCCAGCCCCGCGATTGCGGGAGGATCGTTCTCGTTGATACTGATCGCCGTGCGAAACTCCTCGACGGAGTTACGAAAGTCGCCCGACGCCAGAATTGCCGAGCCCAGCAGCGAGTGCCCGCGAGCCGACAAAGGATCAGACAAGATGACTCGCGCAGCGTGATCGTACGCGTCCCGAAGGTTTCGTTGTTTGAGAAGTGTAAAACTGAGACCAAGTCTCGCTTCCTTGTCCTGCGGATCCTTGGTCAGTAGCTCCCGGTAGAGTTTTTCGGCATTGGTGTAATCGCCTTCTCGCAGCGCGCGACCGGCGCGCGTGTGGACTTTGTCGGTTGCGTTCGCCGCGTTGCTTACGGACGTAACGGGAAGACCAAACGCAAAGGCGGCCAAAACTCCGGCCGCCAGACTCACCCTCAACGCCCTGGGATTAAAGCACCGCATATTTACTGCTTTCCGAATCACGACCGTCTGGCATCGCTGCCGGCGGTGGAAATTCTCCTACGGTTTTATTTCAAGATTTCTCCCGTTTTCATCGACCAAAGAACCAGATCTAACTCGTCAAAGTCGATCTTCACTTCCTTTGCAAAGTCACCCAGCCTTTTCTCCGTTTCCAAATACCGCGATCTGGTGGCAGGTGGCTTGCTCGATTCCGTCAAGCCCAAATCGGCGAGACACCGCATGACGTGTTTATCCAGAATCGCGTAACCCTTCAATCCGATGTTGCGCAGGAAGTGACTGGACTCTTTGTAACCCAACCCTTTAATTCGGGTTTCCTGGGCCAGCCAATCGCGACGATCGAGCGGATCTGAAAAACTTTCCAGCTGCTTGCGCAAACGCATTCGGCAGTGGCTCTGCAAGTAATCGCGAGTACTCACGATGTAAGCAGGACGAGCATTTGGAAAGCGATGCGCTCCGGCTTGCTTCAGCGCCGCGACCATCTGGTCCTTGCCGCCGTGCTTCAAGAAAGGCTTTACCGCTTCGACCGATTTGATTCCCATTCGCGCCGATGCGCCCG
Organism: Pyrinomonadaceae bacterium; assembly: GCA_041744295.1. GTDB lineage: Bacteria > Acidobacteriota > Blastocatellia > Pyrinomonadales > Pyrinomonadaceae > PSRF01. The sequence continues at coordinate 26,436 of JBGTLE010000184.1, forward strand.
CGGTAAAAATGCAGAAGACCAGCTCCTCCCACAAGCGATCGTCCGACCCGGAAAGCCAGACATCGCTGAACTCGGCGAGCCTTGCTCGAATCAATCGCCGTCGCGTCTGATGCACGGCGCATATGCTTTCAATGTTAACCGGCTGGTGGTTGCTGCTCACTTTGGTTTGTCAATAAACCGATTCTAGGGGCGAGGTTCTCGCCTTGTCAACGCAATTAAACTTTCGGTTTGGGGACGACTTTTCCGAAAATTCGTTATACATCTTCTCGGTTGACTCCGGCATCGTACAGGCTCTCCCTCACGATAAGAATTGCCCTTGCTTATCACGTGCTATGATTCACTGCCCGTTGCTGAGCGGGGCGTTACGCCGGTTATGCGCACTCAAAACACATCATCCATATTTTCGTTTCTCGCCGCTGCGCTGTTCCTGATCGCCGTCGCGATTCACTTGCCGGCACAGGTTCCGGCCCAGAATCCAACGCCCGGGCAGAGCGTTCTGCAGCAGCCTTCTCCCAGTCCATCACCGGTCGCCAGCGAGAACGAGGCGCCGGCAATCTATGGCGTGCAGGGCGTACTCATCGAGACGCTCGACCGGCGCATCGTGGCTTCTCAGTTGGTGGATCAGCCGCTGAATCCGGCTTCCGCAATCAAACTGGCGACGGCACTGGTGGCGTTAAAGAGTTTCGGCCCGCAGCATCGTTTCACTACCGGCTTCTGGACCAACGGAACGTTCGACAAGGCAACCGGCACCATCAACGGCAACCTTTATGTGTCTGGTCGCGATCCTTCATTTCACTATGAGCACGCGGTCTTGATGGCGCGTCAGTTGAATCTTCTTGGGATTCGCACGGTAACGGGCGATCTGATCGTAGCTCCGGGTTTCACTATGAATTTCAATTGGTCGGCCCGCAGATCCGGCGAAGGTCTATACGACACGCTGGATGCGACATTGCGTCCGGCGGTTGCTACCAGCGCCTGGAATTTCGCCCGCTCACTCGTCGGTGAGAACACGGCTAAGCAGGCCACCCCAAGCGTCGCGGTGATGGGTGAAGTTGCAGTTGACGCAGTGACGCCGGGTGCAAAACTCTTGCTTACTCATCATTCGAGTAAGTTAACCGACATTCTCAAGGTGCTGCTCTGTTACTCGAATAACTTCATGGCTGAGCGCTTGGGAGACAGTGTTGGTGGTATTGAGTCTGTACGGCGAGTGCTTACGACCAGCCTGGCGATTCCGTCCGCGGAGTTCCGTTTGGCTTCCTTGAGCGGACTCGGTGCGAACAGAGTGACGCCGCGCGCGATGATGACGATCTTTAGGGCACTGCGCGAAGAGTTGCGCAAGTACAAGCTTTCAACCACGGACATCATGCCGGTTGCCGGAATCGATCCGGGTACGCTCGAGGATCGTTTCACCGAGGTGGGTTCGCGCGGAAGCGTGATCGCGAAAACCGGCACACTCGTCAGGACGGATGGCGGAGTTAGCGCGCTGGTTGGCCAGCTGAAAACCGGCTCCGGCGACATTCTGCTTTTTGTAATACTGAACCAGCGCGGCAGCGTGTGGCGATTCCGCGAGAATCAGGACTTTCTTATCAGACAGGTGCAAAGCACCCGCGGCGGTCCCAAGGCCTTCGACTACAAGCCAATCGCGCTCGCAATGAGGTTGACAGATACGCAAAGCACGGTTGCATCGGATGATGAATTCGAACCTGGGATGGCGACGGGAAGTTCGCCTTGAAGCAGTCGCGCTCGCTAGGCGATTAAGAAGCCGAGTTCCACTGGCTGTCACTTAAAGAACCAATGCGAGCACTCCTCCTCCCTACTCCAATCTACCGATCACCTCATTATCGTGTGAAAACGCCAGCTAACCAGACAGCGAGGTCTGGCATGATCAGTGCTGTAGCTCACTGGCCCGCGGACCGCCCTGGTCCGAACACTCGCAACAGTGAGTTACCCACATGCGAAATGCAGCACTTGCTCCCCAAAGCTCTCACGACGGATTCTCAGTAGTAGACATGATGGTCGTGCTCGCCCTACTCGGCGTGCTGTCGGCGCTTGCCATCCCGCAACTAATCGGACAACGCCGACTGATCCGTTCCTCTGCAATCTACCGAGAGGTTCTCACCCAACTTCGCTTCGCCAGACAGCAGGCCATGACTCAACGTCAGGTCTTCACCTTCCAGTACGTCAACTCCACCAAACAAATCTTGATCATCGATCACAACAACAACCCTGACGCCAGCGGCGTCACCGTGCTTACGGATGCTGCCTATCCAAACACGGCCGGCAGCGTGGTGGTCAGCTCCATCTCTCTGAGTTCGGGGGGAGTCCCGACGTCTGAACTAACTTATGGAATCCCGGCCGGACTGCCGACCGGCGCGCTCGCCGATGGCGTCTCGCGAACCGGTCTAAGCTCAGGCCAATTGAATATCTCGTTCCAACCTGACGGTTCGGTTGTGGACATTAACGGCAATCCTGTCAATCGGGCATTGTTCTTCTATAACAACAAAGCCGCGAGTCACACCGCCTCCGCAGTTTCAGTTTTAGGTGCTGCCGGTCGAGTCAAATTGTGGAGGTACGACGAGAGTGTCAACCGGTATGTTGAATAGCACTTGTCGCCAACGCTGCACACGAACTCGAGAGCAGGGATTTTCTTTGCTTGAGATGGTTGTCGCGGTGAGTCTACTTACCGGCGGCCTGCTGGCCGTCGCGTCCACCATCGGCTACGCGTTGATGGTGAGCAATAGCGGCCGAGGGATCACAAACTCAAAGCTATTGATCGTCTCAGTTCTTGAACAAATGGAGACTCTACGAAACACACAAACGCTGACGTACGGTCAGATCGCTAACGAAGGCGGCGTTGACGACACCGGCGCTGACTGGAACTTTGTTGGTTTTCCAGCCGAGTTTCTGCCGGTCTCAAACAATCCTGGACCAGACGGGATCTTCGGGACGCGTGACGATTTGATCGATGCCGGCGCCGATCTGCAGTTCGGGACTGCCGACGATTTCACCAATCCGCTCTTCGCACGCACAAACGTGAGTCGCCAAATTTTGATCACAGAATTGAGCCCGCAACTGAAACGCATCGAGGTGATACTGCGTTACTCGCCCGAAGGCGGCGAGTCACGCGAACTCTCCGGTGTCAGTTACTTAAACGACGATGCTCACAGCAACTACATTCGCTGATTGGCAACTGATTCTCAAGATGCACTCCAACTCAAACAAAGCGGCCCAGGCAGGATTTACCGTTGTCGAGATGATCATCGCGGTTACGGTGATGGCAATCATTGCCGGAGCAGTGTTCGCCTTAATGAGAGACTCGATGAGGGTGGCAAGTACTACGTATGAATTGACTGACGCGCAGCAGAGTTTGCGCACGGCCCAGGAGTACATCAATCGGGACCTGATGAACGCCGGCGATGCTTTGACGAGCATCAACAACATAAAGGTCCCGCGAAATTTTGTTACGAATTACCTTACTGTCGCACCTGTTGCCGATCCGAGCACTCCCGGTTACGTCAATCTGGCGCTGCTGACGTCTGACAATGATGCCCCTGCCGGTACGGTAGTGCTTGGCGCAACCCCTACAACGCTTCATTCAAATCCACAGACCGACCGCATAACTATTCTCCAGATTGACCCATCGTTTACGCCCGTCGCATTAGCTGCAACGGCCATCAACCTAAACGGCAATCAGATTACGGTCACCAGTACGGCGCCGTATCGGGTTGGCGAAGTCTATTTCCTAACCTCATCCGTGGGCGGAGTGTTTGGAACAATAACCGGCCTCCCGTCGGGCCCGCCGCGGATCACCTTCAATAATGGCGACGCACTTGGTTTGAACGTTAGTGGCGTGGGTGGCCAGATAAATACAATTTCTGCGAGCCGAACCCTGCCGACCTCGCTGATGCGCGTCAAGATTATTCACTATTACGTGACTTCTGCCGCCCTACTCATGCGTCGCGTCTTTGGTGTGCGCGGAACTTCCTACAGCGACAGTTTGATCGCCGAGCATGTCATCGGTCTTCAGTTCCGTTATTTCCTCAGTCTAAGAGACGCCGGTGGCAATGTAATGCAACCGGTTGAGCAGTTAACGACTTCCACCCAGCAAGTTGCTATTAACCAGGTAGAAGTTTCAGTCGCTGTCGAAACCCCGCACGCGCTGCAGACAGGCGCGCGCCAACCTCTTTCGATGACTACGAGCACCAGCGTGCGCAACATGCAGTTCAAGACTGCATTGCAGCCTAGTGCCGGAGGGTAACTGAGTTTCGCCATCATGAAGATTCTTGCTCCCAACTCTCTTGTTGATCCTCTGAATCGATCTCAGATCTCGCATTTAAGATCTCAAAAAGCAGTCGCACCATGTCGAGTCGACAGCGAGCGCGGCAGCGCCCTGGTGGCAGCGATCTTTATTCTGGCTCTCTTGGGCGTGATCGCCATGACCGTGCTGGGTGTGGTCACGACCGAGACGAGAATTGCTGGAAGTGATTTGGAGCGCACAAAAACCTTCTACGCGGCTGCGTCTTCGATGGAGAAGATGACCAGCGATTTTAGCGCGCTATTTTCACGAACGTCGCGGCCTACGGTGGCCCAACTCAACTCGATCGCCGCCTCGTCACCACCGGAGCTAAGCACCGAAGGTTTCTCCTTATATCCACAGTCGATCAGACTCGACGTTGCAACTCTGGATTCGATGCGTCTGACTCAGGGAATTGCATCCACCGCGTATCCCAGCGTCACTATCCCGTCTGGCCCCTTTGCCGGCCTGACGGCCAGCGTGGCGCCTTTCATTCTCGAAACCACCGCGACGTCCAACTTAAACGCACAGGTCCGCCTGAAAAGGCAGATCAACAACTATCTGATTCCCATATTTCAATTCGGAATGTTTAGCAACGGCGACCTTGAGGTGTATCCGGGACCTGAGTTCACATTCAACGGGCGAGTCCACGCGAATGGCAATTTGTATCTGAGCGGGAATGTAACCTTCCTTGCCAAGGTCACAACCGCCAATGAAGCTGTCCGTCAGCTAGTACGCAATGGCTCTCCGCACGCTGGGGTAGTCAATTTTCAAGTAGGCGTCACAAAAGTTCAGATGACACTGGGCAGCGTATTCCTGGGTCCAAACTTGCCCGGTGCGACGCCCGGCACGCGAGGTTACTTTCCGGGCTCTCCGGCAGGAACGTCGAACACGACGTGGAAAGACACCTCGGTCGCGTCTCCCCTACTGGGTATTCCGAATCAGTTTGGCGGCCAGTTGCTGACGCGGACGACCGGCATCTCGCCGTTGTTGCTTCCGATGCAGCTCGACGGCAATCCACCTCGCGAAATTATCAAGCGACGCATGCCGAACGACGACATCACGCTCAGCGAGTCTCGTTACCACACAAAAGCACAAATTCGAATTCTGATTGACGACGAAGCCGCTTCCGGAACCGATAGCTCTGGAATTCCTGCCGGCAGGGGCGTGGCCTTATCAACTTTCAATCCGGTGCCGCTTCCCGCGGGTGCAACCGCTTCAGGCGGCGGACGGGCGCTCTGGCGAATATCTGACGCCAGTGCTTATTTGGACACGGCTGCGAGTTGCCTTCTGCAAGGGAGTAGCTCTGGCCCACAGGCTGACACGGTGCGGGGAATCAGGGGTTCGTCAGCTTCGTCATCGAACGGCGTTGCCATTCCAGCCGGCGCCGGAATCTCGGGCCGAATACTTATCGAGATCATTGCCGCCAATGGCTCGGCTTTTGACGTAACCACTCAGGTGCTGAGCATGGGAATGACGGTAGGCGAGCCGAATGCAATCGTACATCTGCAACGACCGTTGTGGGCGGCATACACGCAGGGCAGCAGAGATTCAACCGGTGGTAACGATTATCTGACCTATCTGTTGAACAGCACGACCATTGCAGCCGATGGCGAGATAAAAGGCAACGGGGGTCATCCCACGCAGGACGGAACCTATGGTTTCTTGAAAAACCTGCAAGAGGACCCTGGCGGGAAGTTTCGCGAAGACACACCAGCCGCAGCCGGCGATTGGAACAGTATCGTTCCAATCAATATCTATAACGTTCGGGAAGGACGCATCACCACGGCCCTGGATGCAAACACGGTCTACGAGCGCGGCGTGATGAGCATCGTTGAACTTAACATGCGCAATCTCGCGCGCTGGGTTGATGGCGTGTACGACGCGAACCTCCTCGCCGGGACGGGAGCAGTAAGTACGAATATTTCGGGCGCTGACGGATACATTGTCTACGTTTCTGATCGACGCGGCGACAAAGTTAAGTCTGAGCGGGACGCCGTCGGCGCAATCATGACTACCAACGGTCTGGTCGATAATGAAGACATCTATGGACCCAACACAACGTTGGACGCCGGAGAAGATGTCATCGATTTCGGCGTTGATGGTTCGGGTACCCCGAAGCTGGGAACACTGCAGCGCGACCTTACCGAGTTGCCCGATCCCGCTGCGCTCGCGGGAACCTCAGGTGCTGACAGGCTCGGTCGAGCCAACAGCGTTGCCGCCTGGCAAAACACCAATAACTACTTCCGAAGGTCCGTCAGAGTCTTCAATGGAGAGGATCTTGTAATCAGCGGTGCGGCCGACAAACTATCGGCCACCAAAGGAATCACCATTTCGTCTGAGAACATGATCTACGTCTGGGGAAACTTCAACACCACCGGGATCAACGGTCAGCCTGCTGGCGCCGCAACTCTTAACGATCCAACTCAGACTTTCTTCTACACAGGCAATCAGGTGCCTTCTTCGATCGTTGTTGACGCGTTCTTCCCCTTATCGAAAACCTGGTTCGATAGTTCGAGTTCTTTGTATCCCGACAATTTGGGCAAACGTATAGCGGATTTGAACGTGCCGGCTGTTACCGCTGAGACGGCGGTCAGGGCGGGCATTATTGCGGGAAATAACCTCTCCGCTCTTTCCGGACTTCCGGACGGAGGCAACAGCGCGTCAAACGAGTCACGCCTTAACGGAGGCATGCATAATTTCCCTCGCTTTCTGGAGAACTGGCGCGCGCGCTGGAACTTTGTCGGATCGCTTATCCCTCTCTATAACTCGACGCAAGCGGTCGGGCAATACAACTCAAGCTCGACTATCTATAGTCCGCCAACTCGGAATTGGGCTTTCGATTCGACCTTTCAGGATCCGAATCGCCTGCCTCCCGGTACTCCTCAGTTCCAGTATGTGCAGCCGACGGCTTTCCGCCAGATTTTCTAAAAATCTATGGGGGACGGCTTGTAAAAAGGTTTGCGCCCCAACAACCCGAAAGCTGTGGGGCGCTTTTACCGTCCGATTCCGCATGCAGCGTGCGGCACCACACACGGGCGGACGATCTTTTCAGAAATGGAGTCAGCTACATTGGAGTTGTGCAAGTCTCACATCAAAGGAAAAGGTCAAAAGGAGCTGGGTTTCCAGAGAGCGTGCGACTTTTTCTTATCCCGTCGCCTGTTGTCGGCCAGGAACGAAGAAATTAGGAAACCGTCTTCCCTCATCGTTACTGAAGGTGACGCCGACCTTCGCAAGACCAGAAACCCCAGCGTTCATTCCCTTGTTTTTGGGGTGTTCACAGTTGGCATGACCGTTGCTAAAAAGGCTTCAGTACAGGTCCCGCCAGGATCTCTCAGGCGAAAGTGAATTGGAGGAACGATGGCCGTCGATCGAATCAAACTCAGAAATCGAAAGCATGAGCAGACTGGCTTCAGCATGGTTCAACTGCTGATTACAGTGGCCGTCGTGGCAATCGTTTCGGGCATAGCGGTGCTGGGTATCGCGTCAGCCCGTCAACGTATCAGGTTGACGAACTCATCGCGGCTATTGGCGAGTTATCTGGAGAAGGCCCGGGTAGATTCGGTGCGGCGCCATGCGCTGGCAACGGAAGAGATGTCAGCGGTAACACTGCTTAACAGTTTCTCTTACCGCGTGACAATGGACTTCGACGGGGATGGAACGCTTGAGACTCGCAACATCACACTCGACGATGGCGTTGTGATCGCAACCAATCCTCTGCCACCGGCCATAACGTTTGATTGGCGAGGCAGACTGACTGGGACAACCGAGAACAAGATCAGCATAACTTTGCAATACGGCAACCTGGCATCAGACCAGCGCAGTATCGACGTGACGCGATCAGGCGACGTGACCATCGACAGTGATGTGTACCTCGATGACGTTCCCAACGTAAATGTTAACGTCAGCGGCTTGACCGGCGTAGATTCAGGCTCCACCATAAACGGCAACAGCACCGCGACACCTACTCCGACGCCCACGCCGGAACCAACCCCAACGCCCTCGGTTACTCCAACTCCGACTCCAACTCCCACGCCGATACCGACGCCGACGCCAACTCCGACACCGACGCCGATACCGACGCCAACACCTACGCCGACTCCGACGCCTACGCCGACGCCGACGCCGACACCAACGCCGACACCGTCGCCAAGTCCTACTCCGTGCGTTGCGAACCCGACGCCGCCTTCTCTCTCAATTCGAAAGAACGGTGGCACGGGAACGGTGAGCTGGTCCGTCTCGAGCGGCAGCGTAAGCTTCAGTAGCGGGCCGAGCAACTTACAGGTGACGCAGACTGCGACCAACAACTTCTCCATCACTTCGCTCAACAACTCGCGCGGTGACTTTACGGCCGTCTTTAGCACACCGTGCGGCAATCGAAACTATGTTGTTAGCGTGACTAACTAGGTCAGCCTGAAACTGGAATAAAAACAGATGCGCCAGAACTTTCGACAAACCGAAAAACAGGGTCAGGCAGGTTTCACGCTGCTGGAGACGACCATGGCTCTCGTAGTCATGATGATTGCCGGGCTGGGCATCGTTGCCGTGTTCTCTTTTGCGATCAAGAACAATACCGGCGCGCGAGACAGGGCTTCTGCGATCGCGGTGGCCCAACAAGAGCTCGAGCGCTTGCGAAATCTGTCTTACAACGATGCTGCGCTAAACACTACCTCAACGCCACTAACATCCACGGTTGACAGTGGCGGTCGCTCTTTCACTCTTCGCACTACGATCACGACCGACGCAACGACCTCGCTAAAAACGATCCAGGTACAGGTTACGCCCGCCAGCGGCACCACCACCTGGGCGCTCGGCAGCGTCACGATAGTTTCTCAACGCGCGCCCTTCTCGCTCGGCGCCTACAGCGGTGGACCGTGATGAAAGAAAATCAGAACATGCCGAACTCAAATAGAAACACTCAAGCCGGTTTCTCGCTGGTTGAACTAATAATAGCGATGTCGGTAACGCTCGTGATTGCCGGCATAGCCAGCACGCTGGTGGGAAGCTCATTCCGGTTGCGCGCTCGCGAAGATGTCCGCTCGGACGCGGTTGCGGATGCGCAACGTGCGCTCAATATCGTGTCCCGCGAAATAGCAAATTCGGGTTTCGGATTGATCGACAACGGAATAGTGCCGGGCGATACAAACGCGGTAGGCATTCGCTTTCGTTCGAACTTGAATGCCTATACGCGCGACGCGTCCGGGAATGCGGTGGCCGGTAGCAGCACCATTTCTGAAGCTGATGAAGATATCAAGTACTCGATGTACAACGATATCGAGGCGAACCGGCATTATCTGGTTCGTTACGATGTAATCCTGGGAGCCGGAGATTCGCGAAATGGCACCACCGTCCTGGCAAATCGCATCGATAGTTTCAACCTGCGCTATTTCGATTCGACCGGCACTGAACTGGACGTCGCAACTAATCCAAATCTATTGGTGAGTGCCTGGAAAGTGAGAATCACAGTGAGTGTGAATCTTCCTGAGCAAGGTACCGTCGGCTCGCCCGGCTATCAACCGGCGTCGTCGCTGGGACTTACTTCTGACGTCGTCCTGCGCAATGCCAGTCAGATAACCTTTTAACTCGACGTGCGGAGAAGGAATTCGATCATGGAAAACACCAGACCACTTGGGCTTTCGGCAGACCGGGGAGATGAGCGTGGCGCTGCGTTAGTCACCAGCATTTTGATCTCGACACTGTTGTTGACGGTTGCGGGTGCTGTAATTTTGACGAGTGGCATGTCTGCTACCACTGCCATTGAATCTACTGCTGAAGTCCAGGCCTACTACGGCGCAGAATCCGGCTTGGAGTCGACGCTGAACGTGTTGCGCGGTAACGTCGCACCAGTAGCGGGTGGTAGTGGGCAGAGAATGGGATTTCGCAACGCCGTCGATACCAGCAAGGCAAATCATCCAAACGATCATTCCACCAGGTCGAGCCTGTCCAGGTGGCTGCCATATGGAGCCAACAGTCGAGTTACTCCCGCGGGCGCAAATTTTTCCTATGCCGTTGCCATCAGCGACCCTGATGATCCAACCGGAGCCCAACTCGCGGATGCAAGCTATCGGCCGACTCGGCTAGTGGTCCAATCCACCGGCTACGGTCCGAACGGATCGGTAAAGCGGATGGAGATGGTGATCCAGAAGACGGAATTTGACTTTAATCCAAATGCGATGCTGCTAATGCGAGGCGCAGAAAGTGGCATCAAAATGAACTTCGACATTGGCAGCAGTAATTCGAAGTACTATTCCGGGCACGACAATGCCGGCGTTGAAGGCAACTTGCCGACATTTGGCGTTACTTCGGATGGAGATGCAACGGCGGCCAATGAGGCAATCACTAAGGGCAGCACCGTGGCAAACGAAAAGGTGGCTAAGATAGGCGTCGGATCCCTGCCCTCGTTTCTGCAGACCACGGAAGGTCCAACCGGCGCGCGAGCCTTCCTTAACGACATGCAGGCAATCGCTCGAAGCATGGGCCGCTACTACAACTCGTTTAGTGGCTACGCAGGTACTACGGCTTCCCCGAAATTCACCTTTGTTAATGGAGACTGCACGCTGGAGGGTGGGGCCGGAATGCTGGTGGTTACTGGTGATCTTGTCTTGAGTGGCAATCCTAGTTTCAACGGAATCATCCTCGTTCTCGGAGAGGGCACCATTAATCGAAACGGCGGCGGCAATGGCAACATCTACGGAACGATTTACGTTGCCAGGTTTGCCCGCTCGTGGCCCGCCAGTGAGAACGGTAACCCGCATCCGTTCCTCGCCCCAAGCTTCTATACCAACGGCGGCGGTACTGCTGAGCTGCGCTACGACTCGGTAGCGGTGCAAGCAGGCAAAGACGTTCTGGGCACTATTGTGCGAGACATTCGCGAGTTCTAGACCTGGTGGCGAACGGCTGCAGACGGATGTGGAGTCAAGCAATGATGGGTACCACTACTACCGGAAAGAGTGGCGTCCAGTCAGGCTTTACGATTATTGAGCTGCTAATCGTGCTCGCCATGATGTTTGTAGTCACCGGCTTTCTGGTGGTCGAGATAGTCCAGGCTCGCCAGGCGATGACCAGAACAACCGCCGCGCTCGAGCTGGTCTCTTACTTCGAAAAGGCCCGCTTGGATTCCGTTCGTCGACATCCGGACACAACCGCATTGATGGCCCAGATCGCAATACTCAACGCTAAATATTACAGCGTGAGTATCGACTCCGATCGCGATGGCCATCTTGATGCTCCGCGCGTGATAAACCTGCCCGCTGGTTCCAATCTGTCGTTTAACGGCCCGTTCCCTAGAACAATCTATTTTGATTGGCGCGGCATGACAGTCGACTCAAAGGGCACTGTTGTCACACCAGAAACCGTGAGCATCGCAAACTCCTACGGCGTTTCAACCATTCGTGTGGCCAGCTCCGGACAAGCGACAATCGAACGATAATTAAGGAATTCGAGTTGGGTGGTTCGCAGCTGAAAGGTGGGTTTACCCCCGCTCCAAGCGACATTACAGACCTGCCTGAAGTCAAGATCAGCGGGGGTAAACCCACCTTCCTGACATGCAAATTTCCCTACCGTGACTCACTCATTTGAAATGCCCTCCACTTCAGAAGCTTCTTGACACTGTTGGAAGAACAATCAATTATTGCTTGCCGTTGTCGAAAATCTTCCACAACGCAGTGAGCCAGACTTCTTCCTTCAAAAATGCCTGACATCCTACTCGTCGAAGACAAGGAAAGCCTGCGAAAGGTTCTGCGGCTGACTTTGGAAAGTGCCGGCTACTCCGTCACCGAGGCCGCCGATGCGAAGATCGCTTTAGCGGCGATCGCGAGCGCTCCACACAAGTTGATTTTGACCGATCTCCGCATGCCGCATGGTTCCGGACTCGACGTGCTGCGCGCCTCGCAAAGCGCTGACACTGACGTGCCGGTGGTGGTGATGACCGCGTTTGGATCAATCGACGAGGCCGTCCAGGCAATGAAAGACGGGGCGCACGATTTTCTCCAAAAGCCCGTCGACTCAAATCACTTATTGCTCCTGGTGGGCCGCGCGCTTGAGCAGGCGCGGCTGCGAAATGAGAACGTTCTCCTCCGCGAGGAGTGGTCTAACCGCTACGGCTTTCCGCGCATCATCGGCGAGTCAGAAGCAATCAAACGAGCTGTTGGCGAAGCACAGCGTGTGGCAACCACTGAGGCGACGGTGTTGCTGCTGGGGGAATCGGGAACCGGCAAAGAGCTCTTTGCGCGCGCCGTTCACCATCTTTCAAACCGGCGCGATAAACCCTTCGTCGCCATCAACTGCGCCGCCATTCCTGAAACATTGATTGAGAACGAACTGTTCGGCCACGAACGTGGTTCGTTTACGGGCGCGACTGATCGCCGGCAAGGCAAGTTTGAACTGGCATCCGGCGGCACAGTTTTCCTTGATGAGATTGGGGAACTGCCGCTGTCGGTCCAGGGGAAACTGCTTCGCGTAATCGAGGAACGGGTAGTCGATCGCATTGGCGGACGTACACCAATACCCGTGGACATTCGCATCGTGGCAGCGACAAATAAAGATTTGAAAGCCGCGGCTGAGAACGGCGAGTTTCGCGGTGATCTTTTCTTTCGACTCGCAGTCTTCCCGATCGTGATCCCACCGTTACGTGATCGCGACGACGACATCATCTTGCTCGCCAAACACTTTTCAGCGCAACTCGGAAGAGAATTGCGACGGCGCGACGCCCATTTGAGCGACGCGGGCATTCAGGCGTTACGCACGCATCACTGGCCCGGCAACGTCCGGGAATTGGAGAACGCCATCGAGCGGGCATGCATTCTTTCAGATACTCTGGTACTCGAACCGAAAGACCTGGGTTTGTCACACGATTCGGAAGTGCCGAAGGGCCTGCGGAATATCGATCTTACCGGCTCACTTTCAGACGTGGCCCAGCGGGCGATTCGCGAGGTCGAACGCGCCAAAATCCAGGAAGCACTAAAGCTCAATGACGGAAACAAAAACCGCACGGCAGAAGAGCTGGGCGTGAGTTACAAGACATTGCTTACAAAATTGAAAGACTACGATCTCTGATACAGATGGACGATTCCTCCAACACCGATCAGCCTCCAGAATCAGATCGAGCCAAACGTCGCTCAACTTCGCGAGCAGACCTTGCTTCATCCGATCCGGAACCTTCCTTTGATTTTCCTCAGCAATTTCATCAAAAAGTGGTTTTTCACGGCGAAGAAAAATATTCTTGGTTTTTTCTGGAGAACCTCAGCCATTGGCTCTTTAGTTTAGGTATCCTGGAAACGGAAGGTGGCGCAGCGGCAAGTGGCGGTGGCGGCCGCCCTTTTTGTACAGGATTAAAGGATTCTCAGAATTTACGGAAAATCCCTTAACTCATTCGCCAGATCTGAAAAATCCTTCTAATACTGCAGAATCCGGCCGAATCCTGCGAAATCGTGTAAATCCAGTCCGATTGACCACATTAATCCTCGCCCGTATCATCCGAAGCGCGATGCAAACAGTTATCTCTGCAACCCAGATGAGAGCGATTGATCGGCTGACGGTTCAGAAATATAGCGTCCCTTCCCTGCTGCTAATGGAATCCGCCGCCAACGCTTGTCTTCGAACAATCGCAGCAGCGTTCCCCGAGTCACTCGCTCAAAAGAGAGCTCGAGTTCTCTGTGGCCCTGGAAACAATGGCGGCGATGGCGCCGCACTCGCCCGTCTGCTCGCGAATGTTGGGGTGCAAACCGAAGTCATCCTGTTCGGTAAAGTCGAGAATACAAATGACGATGCGCGGACGAATTTCGAGATCGCCAAACGTCTCGCGAGTTTTCATGCTGGTTCCGGCACCCATCCTTCTCGAATCAGTTTTGTTGAGTGTCAGGATCTCGGCGTTTGGGAAGAACTGTCGCGCCCGCGGAAAACGTATGACATCATTATTGACGCATTGTTCGGCACCGGTTTGACGCGCCCGTTGGAAGGAATCTTCCTTCAGGTCGTCCAACACCTCGATTTAATTCGTCGCGCACGTCAACGCTCCTCGCGAGCTCGCCCCTTGATTGTTTCCATCGACATTCCGTCGGGACTAAACGCGGATCTTGCTACGACAATCGGCGAAGCTGTGCGGGCTGATATCACCATTACTTTTACTGCTCCCAAGCCCGCGAATGTTTTACCTCCAGCATCACATCTATGTGGCCAGCTAGTCGTCGCAAACATCGGCTCGCCGGCTTCGCTGGTTGAGGGTACTGAATCGCAATTGTTAGTAACGGAAGCAGCCGACGCACGCGAGTGGCTTATACGAACCCGTTACGCTCCAGAATCTTTCAAGAACACACACGGACACGTTCTCGTCATCGCCGGCTCCAGCGGCTACACGGGCGCTGCCGCGCTCGCCGGCGATGCGGCCATGCGTTCGGGCGCGGGTTTGGTAACAGTAGCCACGCCGACTTCCGTTCAGACATCAGTCGCGGCGCAGTCAATGGCCGAAGTGATGACGATCGCTTTGGCGGAAACCGACCGTGGCACAGTCAGCGAAGAGGCGATAGAGCACGTGATGCAACTCGCGTCGAAAGCGAGCGTCATCGCAATCGGACCCGGTCTCTCATCAGTCGATGAACGAACGCGACGCTTCGTGAGGGAGATCGTAACGCGCCGAGTCACACCCTTGATCATTGATGCCGATGGGTTGAACTGCTTGTCACCATGGCCCAACGAACTGCAAGGCTCGACCGACTTACCGCTGGTTTTGACTCCACATCCGCGAGAGATGCTGAGACTGATCGGCGAAACGGACAAGGCCGTACTTTCTGATCGAATAGCAGCAGCGCGAGCCTTCGCAGTAAAGAACAGACTGATCGTCGTTTTGAAGGGTTCACGTTCGTTAGTCGCTTCACCAGACGGTCGCGTAATCGTCAATCCAACTGGTAACCCCGGACTCGGCACCGCCGGGGCCGGCGATACTTTGACAGGTCTAATCGCCGGCTTTAGCGCGCAGGAATACGCGTCGCAAGTGGAACCCGATGCGGTTGCCGCGACAGTAGCCGCCCTTTACGTCGGAGGACTCGCGGGAGATTTGGCCGCGCAGGAACTTGGCATGCGAACGATGGTTGCATCAGACATTCGTCAACATTTTGGCGCCGCCATGCTCGCTCTCGATCCGGAAGGGGAGCGGTCGCGAGGATTAGATAAGCGATGAGCGGAGCCGCGCCGGGCCAATTTGTCGGAGAGTGGGATTCGAACTCTCCTAAAGAGACGCTGAGCGTTGGCAGTCAACTTGGTCAAGAACTGCGCGGTGGCGAAATCCTACTGTTAAGCGGCCCGCTCGGAGCCGGCAAAACAGTCTTCGTGAAAGGCCTCGCCTCGGCACTGGAAATCGATCCCGAGGAAGTTACTAGCCCTTCCTTCACACTTGTTAATCCTTATTCTGGACGACTGCAGCTCTATCACATCGATCTGTATCGTCTTGAAGAAGGGCCGGCTGCCGCTCACGCAGTAGACCTGGATGAGCTGTTGATGGAGGAAAAGGCAGTGATCGTTATTGAATGGGCGGAGAGACTCGGCAAGTATTCGCTGCCCGGTAGTGTGTTGCGGATTGAGATTTCAGGCGATGGCGACGCAACGCGCCAGATTCGCATCTCGCGGTAGATTCAATTAGCGGAGTACGGAGCCTTGGAGTGCGGGATTCGCCAAAACTCCGTTAGTGCGCAATAATGAATGCGACAACAAACTTTAGGAGACAAACATGCCATACCCAGAAATCATGATCAAACCCATGCGCGAAGAATTAGTTCGGCTTGGCTTTGATGAGTTAAGAGCACCCGAGCAGGTCGACCAAACTTTGCAGAACACCGACGGGACCGTAATGGTCGTGGTGAATTCCGTCTGTGGCTGCGCTGCTGGAAAAGCGCGTCCGGGCATCGCTTTGGCGCTGCAACACGACAACCGACCCGATAAGCTGGCGACCGTTTTTGCCGGCGCTGATATCGAAGCTACTGAGAAAGCGCGTGGCTATTTCACCGGCTATCGCCCGTCATCGCCTTCGATTGCGTTGCTGAAGGACGGCCAGGTTGTGTTCATGCTGGAACGCCACCAAATTGAAGGAAGAGGACCCGTCGAAATTGCGCGCGAGCTGACGCAGGCGTTCGATCAGCACTGCGCGAAGACTGAAAACGCCCAAGCGACGACTAGTTGATCAGATCAGAACCGGTGAGGAAACGGCCCGGTCGCTACCGCTCACCGGTTCTGACTGACTTCACCACTTCCGAGTGGGCCAGCACCACGTCAGGAGATTGCTGCATCGCTTCAAAGTACTTTTGGTGAAACTCATCGCCAGTCTCAGCGGGCGCAACTAAAGTCCTCGCCTGCTCCAGCAAAGCCGCGGCGGCGTCTTCAGTTGCTTCTTCCGCATCCTGCCACTCATCCATTTGTACAACTAACTCTGAAAGCTGGTGCAACCACGCGAAGTAAGGATCGTGCAGCACCAGGTTCAGCAGTTGATAGCTGTTCTCAATTGGTCCCCCGGTACGCTCCCAGACATGCCGCTGGTATTCCAGCAGTATTTTGTGCAGCTGCAGCAAAGCATTTCGCACTTCTTTAACTTGCTCAATCGTTCTTTCCGTTACTAACACGACTCCCTCCACCGGTTCTGATTGCTTCGCCGATGTCAAAAAAATTAAATTGCCTTACGGTTTCTTGTTGGGTAAGCGCTTTTGTCCAAAGCCTATGTTGCTTGTAGTTTGGCTATCACCTTGTCGGCGTCGATGATCACACGATGGAACACGGCGGCGGGTGCCTTAAGATTATAAGTCCTGATTCGTTGGTTCAACTCGATCGTTCGCTCGCGAAATTCGCGAACCGTTCGCTCCCACTCCGCGTGCGGTTGATCGCCTTGCTGCTTGCCAAAGAGCTTCCACGCGCGTTCCAGTTTGACCCGAGCCAACTCCAACTCCGCATCGATGTCCTTGCGCTCTTCAATCCAGGCAGGCGCGAAACCGGCGTTGCGCAGTAGCCGGTGCACGGTTCGCAGGTCCGGATCCTCGAATGGATTCTCGCGCAGGTCGAGTGGCTGGCCCTTACCGGGGAGGTTATCAAACTCGCCTTTCTCGATCGCCTCTCGCAAGAGTTTCTCGGCCTGAGATTCCAAACGGTTCATACATCCTCCGCCGTTTCACTGAGCTTTCGATACGGTAAAGTTAGAACATCATGGTGCGTTCAATCAACTATCTGGGTAGGACGGACATTCCTGTCTGTCGGTTGTGATCTCGAAGTTTCTCGGAGTAAGCGAGAGACAGGTAGTGATGCAAGTTGAGTCTCTGAAAATGAATGCAACGTAAGTATGAGGCCAGTATCACCTCGGATCGAATTTGAACCAGCAAACTGCCTCACTACTCAAGAGACGGACAGGAATGTCTGTCCTACTGACGGCATGTTATGATCGGGTTACATGCCCTTTGCCCTCAGCCTCGATACATCTGTCAGCCAACTCCATGAGTACCGGATTGCGCGTTTGGGCCAAACGACTGCGCACAAGCTTGCCGTGGCACTCGCTAGTCAGGTTAAGAGAGTCGCCGCCGAGGTCACTCTCGAGGATCTTCTGCTCTATCTGCCGATGCGCTACGAAGATCGTTCAAACCTCACGCGGATTGCGGATCTGGAAGAAGGGCAGGAAGCATCGCTTGAACTCTACACAAAGCTCGCGGGCGGGTATCAGGTCCGTAACAAGCGATCATTCGGATCACAACTCTTCATCTTTGAAGTCAGCGCCACCGATGCGACCCGCAGCGGCAAGCCCGTTGTCGTTTGGTGGTTTGTATCCGGGCCGCACGCTCACGACATCGTCACTTACTACGCCAAGCGCTTTACACGCGGCTCGCGCTTCATCACTTTTGGCCGCTGGGAATGGGACACGCGACGCGGGACTTTTGCACTGCGTCTGAACAAACCGGCGGACGAGCTCGAGATGCGTCCGATCCAGGCAACCGCGACCAACGACGAGAGTGACGACGAAGGCTTGGCTGGTCCACACACACTCGACGACGGAAGCGATCCCGATCTCGCTGCGATCCACGCCGGACGATGCGTACCGATCTATCGTAAGCTTGGCGATCTGCAGTCAAAGCGTCTGCGCGAGATTATCCATGCAGTTCTCAGCCTGCTGCCCAACGCTGCGATAAAAGAGTCGCTGCCTTCAGATTTACGTCAACGCCAGCATCTGATGGGCCGCGCGCAGGCCCTGCGAGAAATCCATTTTCCACCAGACAGGGCGCGTTTGGCTGATTATGAGCAATCACGAAGTCCGGCGCATGTGCGACTAATTTTTGAAGACTTTTTTTGGCTGGCTTTTGGGTTGCTATTGAAACGGGGACTGCGGATTAAGGAAGCAAAAGGCGCGAAGATCAAGATTGATACCAGCGTGAAAGACTCGATTGCAGCGGTGCTGCCGTTCAAACTCACTGGGGCGCAACGACGAGTGGTACGTGAACTCTTTGCAGATATGAAGTCTGACGCGCCGATGAATCGACTGCTGCAGGGTGACGTTGGCAGCGGCAAGACAATCGTTGCTCTGGTCGCGATGCTTGCGACGATGGAGAACGAGTATCAAACGGCGTTGATGGTTCCGACTGAGATTCTTGCCGAACAACATGCGCGAAACATAAAGCGGTTGCTTGCCAAGACTCCGTACCGCGTCGAGTTGCTGACCGGCTCGTTGCGGGCAGCTGAAAAGCGCAAGCTGCAATCCGATCTGGAGCGGGGAGAGATCGACGCTTGTATCGGAACACATGCGTTGATTCAGGAGTCAGTGAAGTTCAATCGGCTGGGACTCGTGGTGATCGACGAGCAGCATCGATTCGGAGTTGTGCAACGCGCTGAACTTCGCGCTCGCGGCTTCAATCCGGATGTGCTGGTGATGACGGCCACGCCGATCCCGCGTTCGCTCGCGATGACGGTTTACGGCGACCTCGATGTCTCGGTCATCGATGAGTTGCCGCCGGGGCGTACTCCCATCGAGACGTTGGTGTTTGCGGATAACCCGCAGGACCGGGGCGCCGTGAAACAGCTCATAACTCGCGAGCTGAACGCCGGCAGACAGACATATGTTGTTTATCCGCTCGTCGAAGAGTCAGAGAAGATTGATTTGAAGGATGCGACGAGGCGTTTCGAATACCTGCGTGACAAAGTTTTTCAGAAGCACACAGTCGGACTGGTTCACGGCAGGATGAAGCCGATCGACAAGGAACATGTGATGAAGCGGTTTGTCTCTGGCGAGATTCAGATCCTGGTGTCGACGACCGTCATAGAAGTGGGTGTCGATGTGCCCAATGCATCGGTGATGGTTGTCGAGCATGCCGAACGGTTCGGCCTTTCCCAGCTTCATCAGTTGCGGGGCCGCGTGGGGCGCGGCGCGGAAAAGAGCTACTGCCTGCTTTTGACAAGTGATAAGAGAACGGCTGTGGCTGAGGAACGACTGGGCATCATGGCCGAGACCAGTGATGGATTTGTCATTGCGGAAAAGGATTTGGAGATCCGCGGAGCGGGCGAACTGCTGGGCACGAAACAATCGGGCGTGCCTGAGTTTCGTATCGGCAATCTGGTGCGCGATCAGCAGATACTTGAACGAGCACGAAAGGAAGCGGAGTACTACCTGAGCAAGGGCGAGAAGGCGGGTGAAACCGCGACGATGATCAATCGCGTCCAGGCGGATCCGAAGTTTGGCCTCGCACGCATCGGCTAGAAAACAAGAGTTCCGAGCCGCGGATGAACGCGGATCACAAGGATCTGAAAAAGCAACCGGCAATTAGCATCACTGCAGGTATCGCTTTTCCTGATCTGTGTCATCCGTGTTAATCCGCGGCCAATTGGGTCATCGCTCGGTGCTAAGAAATGCGAATCATTGCCGGAAAGTATCGCGGACGAAACTTAAAGAGTCCGCCCTCGCTCGAGGTTCGGCCGACGTCCGATCGTTTGCGAGAGACTCTCTTCAACGTGCTCGCGCCGCGAATTCTGGAGACGCGCTTCCTCGATCTCTGTGCCGGTTCGGGCGCCATTGGAATCGAAGCGCTATCGCGCGGCGCGGCCCATGTCACTTTCGTCGATCGCTCGCGCAAGATGTGCGGTCTGGTGGAAGCCAATCTCGATTTGGCGCGTGTCCCCGAAGATGAAACGGAAGTTATTCAATCTGAAGCGACGGAGTTCCTGCGCTTGGTGTCCAGAAAAGAAGGCAAACGAAAGTTTAACCTAACCGGATCATGGGACATCGTCTTCTTTGATCCACCGTACGCCACTGACTATCTCGCCGTGTTGGAGCTGTTTGCGTCGCATACCGCCGAACTGCTCAGCGACGATGGTTTACTCGTACTTGAGCATCATCACAAGAACAGTCTGCCCGAGGAGATTGGGAAGTTGCGCCGCACAAGAGTTTTGAAGCAAGGAGATTCCGCGCTGAGTTTCTATTCAGCGCAGTGAGGCGAACGCATTTAGCCGCTTCAACGAACGCTGCTAGAATCCCCCTATGCTGGTTCTCGGAATTGAAAGCTCCTGCGATGAAACCGCTGCCGCCGTTGTGCGCAACGGACGCGAAATCGTCTCCTCGGTTATCGCTTCCCAGGTGGAAACACACAAACGCTTTGGCGGCGTAGTGCCAGAGCTCGCCTCTCGTGAACACCTCGACAAGATCGTCCCCATCGTAAACGAAGCTCTCGAGCGCGCGGGCGTTACTGCCATGGAGATCGACGGTTTAGCCGTCACGGTCGGCCCGGGCCTGGTCGGCTCGTTGCTCGTCGGCGTGTCGTATGCCAAGGCGATGGCCTTCGCGCTCAACAAACCGCTGGTGGGTGTGAACCATATCGAGGGCCACATTTATTCCGTGGCATTTGAGAACCCGCCGGTCGAGTATCCGGCGCTGGCGCTGGTGGTCTCGGGAGGGCATTCAAACCTTTTTTATGTGCCGGAACCCGGGCAATACAAAGTTCTGGCCCGAACGCGCGACGATGCCGCGGGCGAAGCATTCGACAAGGTGGCAAAGATGTTGGGCCTGGGATATCCCGGTGGTCCAATCATTGAGAGACTGGCACGCGAAGGCAATCCAAAGGCGGTGAAGTTTGCGATTCCCCGCATGGGTGACGGCACGCCCGATTTCAGTTTTAGTGGATTGAAGACCGCAGTCACGAAACATGTGCGCGAGGCGCGTTTGCAACCAGTGCTTGAAGGAGAAGAAGCCGGTCAGGGAATAAAGGATCTGGCTGCGAGTTTTCAAAGCACAGTGGTGAGATCTCTGGTCGGTACGATGGAACGAGTTGCCGAAGACTATCGCCCCCAGACACTAATCGTTGCGGGAGGCGTGGCGTGCAATGGCGCGCTAAGGAGAGCGTCGAGCGAAGCCGCTGAGCGTTTGGGAGTTCCCATCTATTTCCCTTCACCGCATTTATCTACAGACAACGCTGCGATGATTGCGGCGGCGGGGACGGTGAAGCTGCAGGCAGGTGAACGAGCCGGCCTTGATCTCAATGCCGACGTGACCTTGCGGCTGCAGAATATGGATTTGGAAGCAGAGGCACTGAAACGCGCAGGGGCAAGATATCGGATGTAGGTCTCAGATCTCAGATCTCAGATCTGAGATTTGAGATTGGCCTCAGGGAATCAACAGCAGCTTGCCGGTAGTCTTTCGACCTTCCAGATCGCGGTGCGCTTGCTGAGCTTCTTCAAGCGGATAGGTCTTATGGATTCGCAGCTTTAGCTCACCACTCACAATCGCTCCCAACACATCGCCGGCGCGCCTATCGAGTTCTTCGCGTGTTGCTGTGTAATGGGCGAGTGTCGGTCGGGTAATAAACAGTGATCCCTTTTGCGAAAGCTTGATCAGGTCGAAAGGCGGAACGGCTCCACTTGCGCCACCAAAAAGAACCAGATAGCCACGCGGGCGCAGAACGTTTAGATCTTTTTCGAAAGTGCTCTTGCCTACTCCATCAAATACGACATGCACGCCCTGACCGTCTGTCAGTCTTCGCGTCTCAGTTTCAAAATCGTTCCTGGTGTAAATAATCACTTCGTCTGCACCCGCTTCGCGAGCGAGTTGCGCCTTCTCTTCTGAGCCCGTGGTTGCGATGACGCGCGCGCCCAGCCGTTTAGACATCTGCACCAGCAGCAAGCCGACACCACCGGAGGCCGCGTGAATCAAGGCGGTCTCACCCGCCTTCAGCGGATAGGTACTGCGGCAGAGGTAATGCGCGGTCATGCCCTGCAGCATCGCGGCGGCTGCCTGATTGAAATCGAGTGCGGCTGGAATGTGCACCAGGCGAGCGGCCGGCACTGCGGCATATTCAGCATAGCTGCCGAGCGCACCAACGTAAGCAACGCGATCGCCAACCTTGACGTTGGTTAGATCAACGCCGATCGCGGTCACAATTCCAGCGCCCTCTTGTCCGTCGATGAATGGCAGGGGTGCGGGATAGCGGCCTTCGCGAAAGTAGATGTCGATAAAGTTAACGCCAGCCGCTTTGAGCTGAACGACAGCCTCGTTTGGCTTGGGTTCGGGGACAGGTAGCTCGACGAGCGTGAGAACTTCAGGACCACCGGGTTTGGAGACTTGTATGGCGCGCATAGGAAAGGATAGTTTCTAGTTTTTAGTTTCGAGTTTTTAGTTTCTAGCTTTGCGTCTCTGGTTCTGATTCTGGTTTCGAGTCATGTATTTGTCGACTATCAGAGATGGCATGTTCAGGACATGAAGTCAGTACCACCTCGCGGTAGCGGGTGGGCCCGTGGCAGATGGGAGCGCTCAATTATCAACAGCCCACCCGCTACCGCACGGTGGTACTGACTTCATGTTCCCAGTACTAACGCTTGATCGAGAATTCAACCGCAAACGAAAGCCCCGAACGCTACACTCACGAACTCGAAACTTGAAACTCGAAACTTGAAACTTCTTGCATCTGGCCTCGTCACGCGAGGCCCGTTTGGCCTTATCAACCCTCGATGACGTCCATCTCGCTTACTGCCTTCTTCTCATAAGCGGCGATGGTCGCGATGTTTCGTTTCTCAATCGCATTCAGAGAGTTTTCCGTGAACTCCGGATCGGGCTTGTACCAGTCGAAACTCGAAAAGTACTTTTGCAGCCATGGCTCCTTGAACATCAATTCCGAAATCCTGCGATTCTCGAAGAGCTCCCTGTCTCCCGGAGAAAGTCGCAGGCGTCGTTGCAGTTTCTGCGCGGCAGCAATCGTTTGTAGATTCTTTCGCTCGAGCTCAGACAGCAGCTTGGGATCGTATTTTTCGCTGGGCTGGTACCAGTAGCGTTCATCAAAGTACTGCTGCAACCAGGGGTCGTTCTCGAACCGTTTTCCATGAATCGCTTCCAACTCGGCCCGCAAAACAATCCACTCGGCATTGCTGTGGGTGCCCAGCTTCTTTCTCGTCAGCAGCTTGGTTCGGTAGTGACGCAGATCGCCGGGTTGCACTTGATCGTGCTGAGCCGCCTCAGCGTCTCGAATCAAGTCGAGACTCTGGCGCTCAACCGCGGTGAGCATTGAATTCTTAAAATCCGGATTGGGCTTATACCAGTCGCGGGCTGCGAGGTATTGGCGGATGGCAGGATCTTTGAAAACGCGACCGTGCTTGCCGAAAATAAGACCGCGCAGCAGTTTCAGATCTTCGAGCGTGAGATCCTTGAGCTGGTCAGGCTTGATCGCGGTGGCTTGAAAATCGAACGTGCCCCACTTTTCGAGAGCGTCCTGAGCCATCAACCCGCCCGGCGCCAACACCAGGGCGATAAAACCTATCGCAAGAAAACGTTTCGAAGCTTTCAGCATCAATTTGTTCCTTCCGATTATCGACCTGACTCTACAGCAAAAAGCCGCCCAAACTGTTTTTCAGTTTGAACGGCTTGATCAGGTGTGGGCTGATTTGTGCAAGAGTAAGAAGACCTCAGCCAAAGATGTCGCGGACTTTGTCTACCAGTCCTTTATCCTCCAGATCCTTGTTCTCAACCGCCTCGAGTTGCTCGAGCAGCTTTCGCTGTTCCCGAGTCAACGATGTCGGCGTCACCACGCTGACCGCGATAAACAGATCGCCGCGACCACGGCCGCCGAGCACCGGCATTCCTTTGCCTTTGAGACGAAAGACCGTACCTGTCTGTGTGCCCATCGGAATCTTGAGTCTCTCATCATCCTCGAGAGTCCTCACTGCCACGTCGGCTCCCAACGCTGCCTGTGCAAAAGTTACCGGCACGGACGCGTAAATGTTACTGCCCTGACGCTCAAACTGTTCATGCTCGGAGATGTGGAGCACAACGTAAAGGTCGCCGGCCGGGCCACCTTGCGTGCCGGCCTCACCTTCGCCCTGAACTCGCAGCCTGGATCCCGTTTCGACGCCGGCGGGAATCTTGACTTCCATCTCCTTCTCTTTTTCGATCCGCCCGGCGCCGCGACAATCTTGGCAAGGGTTCTTGATTACTCGACCCGTGCCTCGACACGCGTGACACGTGCGCGCGACGGAAAAGAAGCCCTGCTGATAACGAACCTGGCCACTCCCGGCGCACGTGTGACAAGTTTCAGGAAGTGTTCCCTTGGTCGCGCCATTGCCGTCGCAAACCTCACAAGTTTCCAAACGCGGTATTCTCAACTGCGCCGTCATCCCGCGATAGGCTTCCTCGAGCGAAATCTCAAGATCGTAGCGCAAGTCAGCACCGCGTTGTGCGGCCGACCGGCGACCTCCCGCGCGGGCACCACCGAAAACGTCTCCGAAACCAAACAAATCTCCGAGAATGTCTTCGATTCCGCCGAAGCCCGGCGCGCCCCAGTTGGCATTTCCGCTGGCGCTCGCAACTCCGGCATGACCAAAACGATCATAACGGCGACGCTGTTCAGCGTCGGCAAGTACGCTGTAAGCCTCGGCGGCTTCTTTAAACTTTTCTTCGGCTGATGCGTCGTTCGGGTTTTTGTCCGGATGAAACTTCACGGCTAGGCGACGATAAGCGCTCTTGATCTCCTGATCAGTTGCTGTTCGACTGATACTAAGTACTTCGTAATAATCTCGTTTACTCATTAAGCGATCTGTAACCTCGATTTATTAATACTCATTTCGGATCTGTGATCGAGCTAGACTGGATCTTCAGCGCCTTTAGGAATGTTCTCACCTGCAGGATCCATCATAGCGGCTGTTAACTGACCAGCGATTCGCTCGAGCCCGTTCAGCGCCATGTTCAGCTCCTCAAGATTATTGGACTTGCAGGCGGCTTCGCCTTCAGCAAAGACCCTTTCAGCAATCTCCTGATCATTGGCTGACAGCATGCCCCCATACTTTGTGAACGACTTCTGGGTGTTGCGCAACATGGATTCAAGTTTGTTGCGCAAAACCACTATCTCCTTCGCTTCCCGATCGGTGTCGGCCGAAGCCTCGGCTTCCTTAATCAGTTGCTCAATTTCATCCGGCGCCAAGCCGGAAGTGGGAGTGATGCGCATCTGCTGTTCGCGACCTGTTGCCTTGTCCTGCGCTGAGACGGAAACGATGCCGTTAGCGTCAACCTCGAAAGAGACCTCGATTTGAGGAACACCGCGCGGGCTCGGCGGAATCCCCACCAGCTCGAATTTTCCGAGCGAACGGTTGCCTTCCGCAACTTCGCGCTCACCCTGCAAAATGTGAATCTCCACAGATGACTGATTGTCGACAACGGTCGTAAACGTGAGACCGTTGCGCAGCGGAATCGTGGAATTGCGATCAATGATCTTGGTGAATAATCCGCCGCGAGTCTCCAAACCCAAACTCAAGGGCAAAACGTCCAGCAGGACGATGTCCTTAACGTCTCCGGTCAACACGCCACCCTGGATCGCCGCTCCCATGGCGACGACTTCGTCTGGATTGATCTCGGCCGAAGGTCGTTTACCAAAGATCCGCTCCACGGTTCGCTCAACAATTGGCGAGCGTGTCTGGCCGCCCACAAGAATGACTTTGTCGATATCCGACGGTCGCAGCTTTGCGTCCTGGAGCGCCTTTTGACAGGGCTCGACAGTCTGCTCGATCAAATCGCTAACAAGGTTCTCAAACTCTTCGCGAGAGAGAGACTTGTTAAAGTGCTTCGGCCCCGTTGCGTCGGCTGCAATAAAGGGAAGGTTGATGTTCGTTTCACTGGAACTGGACAACTCGCATTTGGCACGCTCCGCCACTTCCTTCAAACGCTGGAGCGCCAGCCGATCCTGCCGCAGGTCAATTCCGGTATCAGCAAGGAATTTATCCGCCATCCAATTCATGATGCGTTCGTCAAGATCCTCGCCACCCAGAAAAGTGTTGCCCGAAGTGGCTAGTACTTCGAACACGCCGTCGTTCATCTCGAGAATCGAAATATCAAAGGTACCGCCACCCAAATCGTAGACAGCGATTCGCTCGACATCTGAACGGCCAAGGCCATAAGCGAGCGCCGCGGCTGTCGGCTCGTTGATGATTCGTTCAACTTTGAGTCCGGCGATTTTGCCGGCGTCTTTTGTTGCCTGTCTCTGCGTGTCGTCAAAATAAGCCGGGACGGTAATGATTGCATCGGTAACGGCTTCACCGAGGAAATCTTCAGCGGCGGCTTTCAACCTTTGCAGCACTATCCCTGACAATTCTGGGGGACTATAACTACGGCCCTGGACGCGAATTCGAGCGTCACCATTCGGCGAGTCAATCATCTCAAAGGCAGAAGTCTCGCGCATTCGCTGGACTTCAGGCGAGTTGAACTTTCGCCCGATCAGCCGCTTGACTGCGTAGACAGTATTCGCGGCATTAGTCACAGCTTGACGCTTGGCGATCTGCCCAACCAGGCGTTCACCCTTATCGGTAAAGCCCACGACACTCGGCGTGGTGCGCCCGCCTTCTTTGTTTGGCACGATCTGAACTGCGCCGCCTTCGAGGACAGCAACGCAGCAGTTGGTCGTTCCCAAATCGATTCCGATTGCTTTTCCCATCAGTCAGTCCAAACCGTCCGCTACTTTTTGGTGGCCACTTTCACAAGCGAAGGTCGAATCAGCTTGTCGCCCATTCGATAGCCTCGCACAATTTCCTGCATCACGGTGTCGGGTTCAAATTCATCAGAAGGCTCGGTAACAACCGCCTCGTGAAGATGCGGATTGAAGGTCTCGCCCACAGCAGGAATGGGTTTCACTCCCAAGGCATCGATTACGCCGTCGAGCTGCTTATGAATGAGATCAACACCGCTCAGAAAGTGCCGGAACTCATCCGATTCGCTGCTCTCAACCGTCTCTTCCGCGGCGAGTGCCCGTTTTAGGTTGTCGAGCACGGGTAGTAACTTTCCGGCGATATCGGCAACTACCCGATTGTAGGTATCAGTGCGGTCGCGTTCGGTTCGTTTGCGATAGTTCTCAAAATCGGCCTGGCGGCGAGCCAGTCGATCCTTGAGCTCATTAACTTCCGCTTCGACCCTTTTTAGTTCAGCTCTGGTGGCGACTAGTTCCGCGACTAGCGGTCCGCCACCTTCCAGACTGCCTGAAGGACTTTGCGTAGGCGCTTCGGCAAGGTCATCTTCCCAGTTCAATTCGATTTCAGTCGGGTCGGTTTCTTCGTTCGGGTCCATTTCGTCACTTAAGTTTCTCTGCTCGTCGCCAGCTTCCTCTCTGTCAGTTTGCTCATCTCTGGTCATGGCGGAGTTGCTTTGGTCCGAATCCAGGAACCTGATCGGAATTCGTAACCATCGGCGTGTGTTTTTGTCGGAGGCCATCACCCTGTAGTTTGGACGTTAGCAAAGGGCTTTTTCAACGGCCAGTCAGTAAAGAGGAACTTCATCACTCAGTCTGCGCTCAATCAAGCGCGCCATGTAGTTTACCATAGCCATTACGCGAGAATACTCGATCCGCATCGGACCAACGACGCCCAGCGTCCCCAGGCCTTCGCCGGAACCAAAGCGGTAAGGAGCGGTAATCAGCGTGCAGTTCCGCATTGAAGAGGTGGGATGCTCGCGTCCAATTACCACGCGAACTTCGTCCGAAGACGAGTACTGCTCGCGCGAGACGCACTCGTTGAGAATCTTGATGAGCCGGGACTTCTCCTCAAAAGTTCTGAACAGCTCGCGCATCCGATCGATGTTTACGAAATCCGGTTTCGAAAGGATGTTAGAGGCGCCATCAACATAAACCTCGCCAGAACCTGACTCTTCGCCCTCAAGGCTCATGTCGCAAAGCAGTATTGCATTGCGAAGCAGCCGATCGTACAAAGCCTTCTCCTCGCGCATCAGCTCAAGTATCTCAGAACGAATTGCCAGCAGGCTCTTTCCAGTGAATTCAACGTTCAGATATCTCGCCGTGCGTTCCAACTCCTCTTGGTTGAGCGCGTCGTCGACACGAATGATCTTGTTGTGAACGTTGTTCGTGCCGGTCACAAGGACGACCAGAATTCGCCTGTCTGAAAGCAGCAGAAACTCAATATGCTTTAACTGGTTATCAGCAAACGACGGTGAGATGACGATGCCGACATTCTCCGACAGCTCGGAAAGCGCATGGGAAGCTCGCTCCATGAGCCGGTCGGAAGACACGGAGTCCATATCGCTGGACACAAAGACACGGTCAATCGCATTCAGATCCGATCGCAAAAGCCGTGTCTCACCCAACATATGATCTACGTAGTAGCGATATCCCTTGTCGGTCGGCACGCGGCCCGCGGAAGTATGAGGCTGCTCGACCAATCCGGCATC
Organism: Pyrinomonadaceae bacterium; assembly: GCA_041744295.1. Classification (GTDB taxonomy): domain Bacteria; phylum Acidobacteriota; class Blastocatellia; order Pyrinomonadales; family Pyrinomonadaceae; genus PSRF01. Next base: position 55,376 of record JBGTLE010000184.1, read on the forward strand.
CTCGAGTTCTCCCATCACGTTCCTGATCGTGGCTGAGCTCCAGCCATGACGGTTGGCAAAGCGCTCAGACAGAACTTTTGAACCGACTGCGTCTCCGGTAACAAGATGCTCTTTGATAATCGCGGACAGCACAGCTTCGCCGCGAGAATCAGGAGCCTCTTTAGGATTGGGGTCGAGGTTTGAGCGGCGACGGGGCATCAGTAATTCAAAATTACGCCTTATTGTTGGGATTTCCGTTGGGTGATACGGCTTTTCCAGCCGACGCTCGCAGTATAAAGGAATCTGTAACATGCCTGCAAACGTTGCTTTGGCTTTGCTGCTCGGGGTGGGAAGCCGACCGGGCAGCCAGCGCGTAAGAGCAGGGTTCGTCAGCTTAAGCTGCTGACTGGCAATAAGTTAGCTGGCCAGGTACACGAGAGTGGTGCCCTTTGCGTGCTGCAGAAGCGGATATTTGCACTTTTACAGGGCCTTTTTGTCCCCCGCCCGGGCGACATTGACGGTCAGCCGGTCCCCTACTTAAGATAAGTACCACACTGGATTCTGTGGCCCCGGGATCTCCGGCTAGTTTTTACGCTCCCTAACTTCTGCGTTCCGAAAGCAGGTCTCCGCTCAAACCTGCAAGTGATCGGTAACTGTCACGCGCAATGACTGAGACTCAGAAATTCTTCGCCGACGCTTTCCGTCATCTTGGCGGCAATCGCACCGTGCCCGTGATCGAAGTACGGTTTTATCCGTATGCGGGTTTGCATCACACAATTAGGGTGCGCTCAGGTCGCGTGTACGTGCGCCTCGCAGACATCTGCAAGGATAGTCCGCCGGATGTGTTACGAGCACTCGCGTTTGTGTTGGTAGCAAGGCTGCTCGGCAAGCGGATTCCGGATGTGCATGATCGCGTCTATCGCGACTATTCTCTGACACCCGAAATCATGCGGGCAGCCGACATCGCCCGAAAACGGCGGGGGCGAAAGATGATCTCTTCTTCGCAGGGTGAAACGTATGAACTCGAGCGGATGTTTGCCAAACTAAACCGCAAGTTCTTTGATGGCGACCTGCAGAAACCCACACTGACCTGGTCTCAGAGAAAGACCAGAACGATTCTTGGCCACCACGATCGCGTCTATGAGACGATTACGATCAGCAAGACGCTTGATTCTCCAGATGTTCCTGAATGGTTCGTGGAATACATTCTCTATCACGAGATGCTGCACATTAAGCATGCCGCGCGGTTTATCAATGGTCGTCGTTACTATCACACGGCTGCTTTCAGACAGGACGAGCGTCGCTTTCCCCAGTACGAGGAAGCACAGCGATGGCTTGAGCGCGTGGCCCGCCAACGCCGGATTCCAAGAACGCGCGCCGCGTAACACCTCTTTGGAACCTTTTAAATCGTTGTGCGTTTAGACAATCGAGGTAGGTGGGCTCCTCAGGAAAGGCGGCTTATCCGGAAAGTTTTATCTTTCGGCGAAGCCGCCTTTTCGCATAAGTCAGAACAGCAAGCGACAGCGACCTGGTCACGTCGCGGGAAATTTCAATAACAAGGTTGGCATTCCCTCCTCTCCCATGACATTACGAATCGTCTTCATAGTAGAGAAGTCGGGAAGATCTGGGTCAGCCAAGCTTGAAGCTAAACACCGCGGCCAGGTCGCTGCCGCTTACTGTTCCAAAAGCGGAGGGCCGCGGCTGGACAAAGCCGCATTTGGCTCGCTAGACTACGCCGCTTGCGACACCATCTGGATCCCGCTCCTTACTGTCGCAAGTTTCTAATAACCATTTTGATGGAGACTTAACGAGACTATGGCAATTCCGGCAACTCAAATCAGGCGCGGTATGGTGATTCTTTTCGAAGGCGCGCCCTGCAAGGTCATCGAGTTTCGCCACCACACGCCCGGAAACCTTCGCGCGATGGTGCAAACCAAACTTCGCAACATCATGACCGGTTCATCTTTCGAACACCGCTTTCGTTCAGCCGATACGATCGAGCGCGCCAGCCTCGAACAGCACGAGATGGAATATCTGTATTCGGACGGTTCGCACCATCACTTCATGAACACTGAGAATTACGAGCAAGTCGCCTTGAATGATGCCGATCTTGGTGATGCCGCTCAGTGGCTGTCCCCCGGATTGAAACTGCAGGCTGAGTTTTACGACGGCGCGCCCATTGGCATCGATTTACCACCCTCGCTCGAATTGACTGTAACCAGGACGGAACCCACGATGAAAGGTGCAACCGTCTCGAACGTAAACAAACCGGCCACGCTCGAAAATGGTGTGACGATTACCGTCCCTCCATTCGTGAACGAAGGCGATCGTATCCGCGTGGATCCCTCGGAAAGCCGCTATCTCGAACGCGCGAAGTAACTGGGCACGCGCTCGTTAGGACAGCATGCGGCTAACAGCCTCGAGTCCGTCCTCCCTGCCTATGTACCTTGTCTACAGTCTTCTCCTGACGCTTGTTTTCCTGGTTCTGCTGCCTCGGTTTCTCTTCGACGCTATTCGACATGGCAAGTATGTTGCCGGTTTTAGGCAACGCATGGGTCGGCTTCCATCGGTTCAATCAACCGGACAACCTGTGATCTGGTTGCACTGTGTATCAGTGGGAGAAACACAGGCCGCGCGGCCGCTCGTCGAATCGCTCCGAAAGCACTATCCAAATCACTCGCTCGTAGTATCGACCATCACACTCACCGGACAAACACTCGCAAAGGAACTCTTTAAGCAATCGGCGACACAAGTGATCTACTTCCCCTTCGATTGGGGGTTCACCGTTCGCCGGGCGTTGAGACAAATCAATCCCTCGCTAGTCCTGTTGATGGAGACGGAACTTTGGCCAAACTTTTTGCGACGATGCAGCCGGGAAGGGGTCCCAGTCGTCGTGGTCAATGGCCGAATTTCCGAGCGCTCGCTACGTCGCTACCGTCTGGTGAGACCGTTTATAGCCAAGGTGCTCTCGTCACTCGACCGAGCGATCATGCAGAGCGAAGGCGATGCCAACAGGATCCGAAAGTTGGGTCTACGCAAGGAAAACACTTTCGTTTCGGGCAGCTTGAAATTCGACGCGGGAGCACTGCCAATTACACAGGGGCTTACACGAGAACTGGCCGAGCAATTTGGTGCGACGGATGGCCCAATCTTACTAGCTGCCAGCACTCATGCTCCGGAAGAGCGAATCCTGCTTGAAGCACTTCAGCTACTGCGACAGACTTCGACGCCGCTGCTGCGTCTGATGATCGCTCCACGCCATCCTGAACGCTTCAACGAAGTTGCGAGCCTAATGAAAAGTTCAGGCTACTCCTGGACACGCCGCACCGGGCGAGTCGATAAACAGGATCACGATCTGATACTGCTGGATACCATTGGCGAACTTACGGCCGCCTACCCACTCGCCGAGATCGTTTTTGTTGGCGGCAGCATTTCGCACAACGGCGGTCATAACATCCTTGAGCCGGCAGCCATCGGAGCCTGCATTGTCACGGGTGCGCACACCAACAACTTCCGTTCGATCGTGGATACGTTTGTTGCAGGTCGGGCAGTCGTACAGCTGCCTCCATTAACTGAGAGTGAAGCCGGAGGAGAATTAGCAGCGGTCATAGCCGCACTGCTGGAAGATCACTCAAAGAGGGCCGCTCTGGGAAAGGCGGCGATGGCCCTCGTCCGAGAGAACCTGGGCGCTACCGAGAAGACGATTCAACTACTTCTACCTTTCTTGACGGCTGCGGAGACCAGTCCTAAGCCTGACTTGAGTTACATAAACCAGCAGGTGCATTCAGCATGAATTCCGGTTCTATTGTCCTGCCGCCGCTGAGCGCGCTTTATGGCGCCGTCGTACGAGCGCGACTCGGTGCATACCGCCGCGGCGTGCTTTCCGCTACCAGACTTACAGTTCCAGTCATCAGCGTGGGAAACATCACGGTGGGCGGTACCGGCAAAACGCCGCTCGTGGAATTCTTCTGTCGCGCGCTGGCCCGCGAGGGCCGAAAGGTCTGTGTGCTGACGCGAGGCTACAAGCGGGAACAGCCCGAAAACCGCGTACTCGTGTCGGATGGAAATACTGTTCAGGCGACGGTAACCGAAGCTGGTGACGAAGCTTTCCTACTAGCTCAAACCCTCAAAGGTGTTGCTGCCGTGATCAGCGATTCAAAGCGCGCGGCTGCCGGGAATTGGGCCGTGCAGGAACTGGGGTCCGATGTTTTCGTGCTCGATGATGGCTATCAGCATCTGCAGCTTGCTCGGGACTTGAACCTGCTAATTATCGACGCAAGCGATCCCTGGGGCGGCAACAGGCTTTTGCCTACCGGCAGATTGCGGGAGCCGCTTTCGGGCATATCACGAGCGGACTGCATAGTTGTCACTCGGGCCGATAATCCCGACAATACGATTTCCCTTATTGCTCAACTGCGAAAACGCGCGAGCTGTTCAATCTTCACATCTCGGATGCGCAAAACTGGCGTGCGGACCCTGGACGCGAACCGGGTTGACGACGCTGTCTTCGGCCAGTCGCTAAGCGCCTTTTGCGGTGTGGGGAATCCGAAGTCTTTCTACGAGCAGTTGCGCCGCAGCGGTTTCAAACTCAGGTCGACACACTCCTTTCCGGATCATCACAAGTACCAGCAGCGTGACATCGATGAGATCTGCGCAAAGGCGGTTTCAGAGCGAGTGACTGGCCTGATTACGACGGCGAAGGATGCGGTGAAGTTGCAATCACTCCAATTTGATCTGCCGTGTTACGTGTTCGAAATTGAATGCGCGATTGATGAGGAAGCATCGTTACGCGCCCTGATGCGAGAAGCATTGACAGGCTCGGTGAATCGAGAATGAAAGGATCGAACAGCTTATCCCTGGGGCGAGGAAATTGGACTGGGCGGTGTGGGCAGCGGAGTCGATTGGTTTGAGCCGGGCGATGGCGGCTCCGGCTGATTAGCATTTATTGAACGCGTCGGAGAAGGTAAAGGGGGAGATCGTCGATTGCTGTTGGCGTTAACGTTTGCATCCGGCGTCGGCTCAACATTCGCATTGACGTTCGCGTTCAGGTTCGGGTCGGTTTCGTCCAATGGCGTTGGTGAAATAGCAGCGTTTGCATTGGCGTTAGCGTTGGCAGATTCATTGGTTGTGGTGCCCCCGGCCGAGATTCCCTCTTCGCCTCTCCCCGTGGCAGCTTCGGCAGGCTGAACCGGTTGACTGTTAGGGTCTGCCACCAACGTTGGTTGAGTGGGTGTTTCCGCAGGTTTCTCAGAACCTCTTGTGAACGCAAAGACGACGGCGAACACTACGAGCAATCCTGCCATTGAAGGAATCAGAATTTTCCATGGGTTGAAACTGGATGGCGGTGGCGGCTGCGGGTGGACAACTACACGCACCGGCGGCGAAGGGCGCACTCTTGATCGAACCACCGTTATCTCGTCTGCTTCATCCCCATCAGGTGGCGTCCTTCCATCGGTTTCCTCAGCCGAACCCTGGTTGTCGGTTTTGGGTGCGACTACATCGGTTCCAGAAGCGATCGTTAGATCCTCGACTAAAGCTCCTGCGGTTTGATAGCGATTCTCTGGCAGCTTGGCCAGCGCGCGAGAAACGATCAAACCGACTGACTTTGGTAAGTCGTCTCGCTCGTCCAGAACCGACGGCGCCGGCTCTTGCAGATGCTTCATCATGATTGCCGTGGGCGACGAACCAGTGAAAGGGACATGGCCTACGAGCATTTCATAAAGGATTACTCCGAGAGAGTAGACATCAGATCGCGCATCGATATCCCGCGCCTGGGAACACTGTTCCGGCGACATATACTGCGGAGTCCCGATCACCAGATCAGGCGCAGTCAACCCAGGATCGTATTCACCCTCAGCCTCCTTAATCTTGGCAATCCCGAAATCCAGCACCTTGGCGTAGTCACCGCTGTTGGCTGTCAGCAACATGATGTTGTCGCTTTTCAGATCGCGGTGAACCACACCTTGCTCGTGGGCGGCATCGAGCGCGCCACCCACCTGCTTGAGTATCCCCGCGACGCGTTCCAGCGACATCGGTCCACCTTCGCGGATCGCCTCTTTTAACGTCCTGCCACTTAGATACTCCATCACCAGAAACACAACACCGTTTTCAGCCTCGCCAAAATCGGTGACGCTGAGGGCATGTGGATGAGAGATTTTGGAAGCTGCGCGTGCTTCACGGGAAAAGCGTGCGACGATCTTTTCATCAGCGGCTAGTGAAGTACGCAGTACCTTGATGGCGACAGTCTTGTCCATCAGCACGTGTGTGCCGCGGTAGACAGTACCCATGCCGCCACTGCTTAGACGCTCATCAATGCGATATTTTCCGGCGAGTGTTTCACCGATCAGTGAGTCATCAGTTTTTTCGAGAGCGACACCGTCGGCGGGACATAAGGTAGTGGCGTCTGGATACGCGCTTCCGCATTTCGGACAGGTTTTCATCTGTTAATTATTGCCTCGTTTCGGTGTCGTGGGGAGGATGCCAGCCTATCACACCGGTCAGCGAAAGGCAGAATACAGAACACAGAATGCAGAATACAGAATACAGAAATCAGAATAGAGAATAGTGACCTGGCATCCCGGTGACTTCTGACTGCTGACTCCTGAATTCTGCATTCTGTATTCCTACCTAAGAAAAAGCGAGCGCGGCCGAAACCACGCTCGCATTCTTTCATGATGAAACGCCGGTTAGTGCTACACCTTGACGAACACAATAACCAGTGCGAACAACACCAGCGATTCGATTAGCGCCAAGCCCAAAATCATCATCGTCTGGATCTTAGGCGCTGCGCCGGGATTCCGAGCCGCACCTTCGCAAGCCGCCGCACCGATGCGCGACTGCCCCAGTGCGCCACCGAAAACTGCGATCGCAAACCCCACACCCGCGGCGATTGCTTTGAGTCCGGCATTGTTGTCGACGGCAGCCGGAGCCGTGGTTGCCTGAGCCAGAGCAGGCATCGCAGCCATGAGCACCGCGACGACCGCAAAGAACAATATGCTGAGTCTTCTCATCTCTATCAGTCTCCTCCTGAAACCTGTGGTTCAGAAATAAAGTCGTGCAGTTCTCAAGCAGTTACGTCAGTTCTGGGTCTTTATAATTTCGCCTGCATCCGGTATCCACCGCCCCTCGAACAACGGCGCTCCAGCGAGACAGACATTTTGCTTCCGATAAGCTAAGGCATGATCACCCGGACCTGGCGCTTCTAGCTGCTGAAATGCACTTTTGCCAATTATCCTGCGCGTCAACGTGCGCGGGCGCATTGCCCTTCGCCGCTCGAGCGCGCGGTTTTATGACGCCGAAATTAAGCCGCTGCTGTCGCCAGCACTTCGGCGGCAGATCCATGATCGTTGGCCGCTGAATGCTCGTCATGCTCCTCATGCGGCGCATGGGAAACTTCACTTAGATAAAGTTGCGATAACAAAATGAACACAAACGTCTGGATGAAAGAAACGAATACTCCCAGCGGCATCAGGAAAATCGGAAGGACCCAGTGCGTATATTTCGGATATAGACCGGCGACCGTAGTGACCACTTGTTCGTCAGCAAACATATTGCCGAACAGACGTATGCCGAGCGCAAATGGACGAATGAGGTTACTGATCAGTTCAATCGGAAATATCAGCCAGGCGATCCACAGAACCGGGCCAAGCCAGTGCTTCAAATGTCCGAGCAGCCCGTTCTCCTTGATGCCTATGTAGTTGTAATAAACAAACGAAGTAAGTCCGAGCGCGAACGTCACACTCACGGCCGCGGTCGGCGACATGAACAACGGGAACATTCCCATCAGGTTTGAAACCAGAATCAGGACCGCGAAGGTCATCACCACCGGGAAATACTGCAAGCCATGCGGCCCTATGATGTCGGCGAGCATGTCGCGCACCGCCAGTACTCCAACTTCGAGTGTCTGCTGTCCGTGACCTGGCTCTTCCGTCGACAGTCTGCCCTTCAGGATCCAGATAATCGCCACGCTTAGAATGCACGCGATCACAAACATCACCGTGTACCACGGAATCGCGTTCTCCGGGGTGTAAGGTCCAAAGACAGCTTCGGGCGTGGTCTGAAAATACGCGAAGAAGGACTTCCAGACCGGGTAGGTGTACTTCATTTCGAAGTCGTAAGCCCACTGGCCGAAGTATTTGTTGACCAACTCTACGATGATGGGTGTGTGATGGGCTGAGTGTTCCTGCGCCGGAGCAGCGTGCTCGGCGGTTTTACCCGCAGTTTCCAACCAGTACATTAACCAATTTCCTCTCGATGAACGATTGCGAAATAGAACTCTCTGATAGCCTCAACAAAAAGAGCAACTACGAAACTGCAAAGTCCTGCGATCGTGGCCGGCAAAGAAACCAACTGCAATGAGTACGCTAAGTAAACAGCCAGGCCAACCACGAAATATCTCATCACATATTTTGCCAGGTTGATTTCCGGCTTACTTCCCGGGGCAGCCGAATCGAACGCCGCGGCGATAGAACTCACCATCCAACGATAGCTGAGCAACGATAAGAGTCCGCCGAGCAGCAGCCCAAAGCCAACTCGCCACGGAGCGACAACGGCCGCGACCATTACCGATAGTGCCACCGCGATCGCCATGCTGCGCTGAACCCGAGCGT
>JBGTLE010000185.1:0-4711 GCA_041744295.1 Pyrinomonadaceae bacterium
AAAGTGTAGTCGGAAAGGACTCGCGAGAGAGAATGATCGGGTTACTAAGACGAAGACTTCTAACTGCGCGTAGCGCTTAGTTCAACAACTCATTCAACCGGAGCGGATTCGCTTGAATGTCATTCGCAAGATTGGATGCTGCGCGACAATATTTCCCGCCCGGTTAATTCGGGCGATGGATGGCTCAGCTAGTTTGTATCTATGAAGAAGTACAAGGTTATGGTGGAAGGCGTTAACTTTCTTATTGGAGTGGAAGACGGGGTGGGCATTGAATTCAGAAAGCATGGATTCTTCACCACTCGTTTTGTCGAAGCTTGGGACACGGATGAGGCTGAAGCAAGAGTAATCGAGATGCTGCGAGTCGAGCTCAGGACACGGATTCAAAACGAGAAATCAGATTCGCCAATGATGTTCGTGGAGGAGATTGAAGAATTGGAAACGTTTGGCGAGTTTGAAGTGCCAGGAGCTGGATTTGCTTGGTATCCAGATGAGCATGAAGGGCATTAGCTCGTTAGCGCCGCCATCCAACCAAGCCTTGTAGCTGACGGCGCGACAGAATGTTTCTCAAATAACTTCTTTCCTTCAGCCTTGAATGTTGATCGCGCCGCAGCTGAAGGCCATCGTTCGGCAGCTAATTCAATGGAAGTCAAATACCTTAATACAGATTTGGAGATCGAATCGAAAAGCGACCTCTCTAAAATCGTGGAGCATTTCGGCGACGACGTTCTCGTCCATCTCATGGCGAAATCAGGGGATATCAATATGCAACGTTATTACCTACTCGCCGCTACGTACGAGACGTTCTGGGGCTTTGGCGTTTCGCAATCGTTTACACCGCTGGTTGACCGTGAAGCGTGGAATCGACCTGCGCCGGGTGACCGTAGTCGATGGCGGCCATCGCGAAAAATTCGCGGGTGAATTTTATCTTTTGCCGCCAGGTGTCGCGGCTCCGCCACCGCTTCCTACGGTTGGCTTTGTGATCCGGAGGGTGTTAAATGACCGGGCGCACCCAACAAATTTGGATCGCGCAAAGTAAGACAGCCCATCGCAATGCTGAAAAACGTCTGGAATCCGATAGGATGGTTCTCAATCAGAGAGGAGCGTCACTAATGGTAAACGAACGGCTAAGAATCACTTCACTATTGGTAGTCCTGCTGTCTTGCGTGGCAGTCGCCTCTATTGTCGCGGTGGCGCAGGAGTCTACCGGGGAACAGGTCATCTCACGGACACACAAGGACCCGCAGTTGAAGTGGGGTCCTTGTCCACCCATCTTCCCGAAGGGTTGCGAAGTCACGGTCTTGCATGGCGACCCAGCTAATGGCCGCTCCGATGTATTCCTCCGGACACCGGCCAACTACAGTTTACCGCTGCATTGGCATACTTCTCCTGAACACATGATCTTGATGTCGGGCGTTCTTCATGTCACTTACGAGGGGCAGAAGCCTTCCATCCTCAGCGCGGGTTCGTATACATATGGCCCGGCCAAGACCAAGCACGAGGCGCGCTGCGTTGACTCCGGCCCTTGTGTTCTGTTCATCGCGTTCGAGTCTCCAATTGACGCGGTGTTGGTGGAAGGCGCTCCCAAGTAGAGGCCGCCGCCTCACAAGCGGTTCGCGCGGACGCGCAATCTGCGGGCTTGTATCTTTCACATTGAGGCGCGCCGCTCAACCGTAGCGTTAGGCTCTAGCGATGTGCTGAGAACATGAACATACTCTTAGCGACTCTCATACTCTGAGAGAAACGATCGCTCAGGATGGGGAGTGCCTTTTCGGATTGAGGGGAGGAGCGTCAATATCAATGTTCTCGCGAGTGTGGGTACTTCTGGTTCTCCTGCTCCCCTGCGCCGCTACTCGGGCACAGGAGGCGAGCATGGTGCCCGTCATTGTGGACGGGCAGACGGTGCGCCTTGAGATGCGTATCTATAAGCCGGCGCGAACCGGGCCAGTACCAACGCTCGTCTTTAACCACGGGTCAACAGGTCGTGGCCGCGACGCGAGGGTGTTCAAACAGCCGATCGAATTCCCAGCGCTGGCGCAATTCTTCGTGCAGCGCGGTTGGGCGGTAGTGATGCCCGCCCGACGGGGGCGGGCCGGATCGGAGGGCCTGTACAACGAAGGGTTCGCAGTGGACCGTTCGCTCGGCTACACCTGCAACTCAGCGCAGTCGATTCCCGGGGCGGACCGTGCCTTGCGCGACATTGCGGCAGCAATGGACGCGATTCTCGCAATGCCGTTCGTCGACCGCGACCACGTCATTATCGGTGGGCAATCGCGCGGGGGTATTCTGAGTGTCGCCTATGCGGGGCAGCACCCTGAGCAGGTCAAAGGGGTCATTAACTTCGTTGGTGGCTGGTTGGGCACCGGATGCCAAACCGCCGGCATTATTAATAAAGGGCTCTTTCAGCGCGGCGCGCGCTACCCAGGCGACACCATCTGGCTCTACGCTGACGGCGATCCGTTCTATTCCCTGTCCCACAGCCGGAAGAACTTCACGGCATTTCAGGCGGCCGGTGGGAAGGGCGCGTTCCATACACTCCCGGAAGCGGAATCCATTGGCCATCGACTCGTGGCATATCCGGATGTCTGGGCGTCCCTCGTCGAGGCCTACCTGAAAACGCTCGGGGCTGCCGACCGTGAGAGAGTGAGAACACCGGGGCAGACAGTTCCATGTCAAACAGGCATCGCCGCCGAACAGAGGCATGGAGCTAAGCGATGTTTCTGATAACGAACCGCGAATCGTCCTGAGCGGGAACGAGAAAGAGAAGCTCACGAAGGAATGCATCAAGACTGGTCCAGCGACACTTGGTAAGATTCGTGGCGGCGCTTCCGAAAAGTAGTCTGCGTATTAGTGAACCAGGCGTGCTTATTCCAGCTCTTCAAAATTGGAGGTGTGAAATGAACAAAACAGGTCGAACGCTTATCTCCTGCTCCATCGTTCTGGTGGGTGCGCTCTTAGCATCGGCACTCATGTTGCAGCTCAGCCCAAACAGTTCGCGGTTAGCTTTTGCTGGTTGGGTGATTTTTTTCGTCGCTCTCCAATTGCCGTGGCTGTGGGTTTCTCCAGCCGCTCAGAACAGTTGTACGGCGTGGTTGGCTCGTTTCCGAAATGGAGAATAGAGCCGGGTAGAAAGTCGCCATCCATTACTGTCGGGTTTGACCCATCGTGCAAATGGTGACTACCGATGTGGCAGCAGAATGAGGGGGCGACGGATTCAATAGGCAAGAGTGGCAACAGGCGGTCTTGGCTAGTTCAGCGGGTTCACGTGGGAGGGCGCGTTGTTTGCCCTGTTGTGAAGTGCTCAAATTTCCGACGGAGGTCCATGATGTTCAAGAAACTGCTTTCGCTCTCTCTCATTGCGTTATTGATTAATTTGGCTGGTGTGACGCCGGCTTATGCTGCTTCAAAGGAAGAGAAGCAAGCTCGCTTTGCCGAAAAGGTGAAGGCAAGTGTAATGAAGTTCGGAACGGGCGAGGCAGCGCGCGTTAAGATCAAGTTGCGGGATAAGACCAAGGTCGCGGGTTACATTAGCGCTGCTGACGATGAAGGCTTTACCGTAATAGACCAGAAGAGCGGGATGGCTACCACGATCGCCTACCCACAGGTCAAGAGCGTCCAGGGGCACAATCTCTCGTCGGGAGCAAAGATTGCCATCGGCGTTGGCATTGCCGCAGCCCTCATTTTTCTTATCCTTTGGTTTACAACCGGGCCCGGCAGCGATTAACAATTGAATCGAAACGGCCAAGATATCCTTGCGGGAACCTTTGGCGTGGCATCGAGCTCTTGAGGACTTGCCTAACTCCGCATGCAGCGGCGCCGGGAGGGCGAGAATCTGATCAACGTTGTCGGGGCGCGTCGCTGATGCCCGGCGAGGTGCGGAAGGAACGGGTGTTAAGTTCACATGACTAGTGCGGCAATCTCCAGTGCCGCGCCGTTCTTCATTGTGCAGGACGGCGCCGCAGCGCTTTCGTTCTATCGGGATCTGCTCGGGTTTGAGATCACGTATCAAGAACCCTCGGACGACCCCTTCTTCGGTATTGTGTGCCGCGGCGGTGCGATGATCATGCTCAAGAGCGTTGGTGTAGATCCGCTTCCCAACTACAGGCGAGAACCAGCAGCCCGTTGGGACGCCTACCTTTACGTTCCTGATCCGGATGCGCTGGCCGCCGAGTTCGCCTCGCGCGATGTCAAGTTTTCGGAACCACTCAAGGACACGCATGATGGTTTGCGTGGGTTCGAACTCAAGGATGCGGACGGCTACGTCTTATTTTTCGGTCGGCCTCGGTCGTAAGGCTGTTTTCAATGTGCGTGAACGTCTCTGGCGAAGCAGTGTCGTTACTGTCAAAGGGATTGGCCTTGCAGCTGAGGGCGCGATAGCGGCTTCTCACGTAATCTCTTTCCTTCAACTTGAAAGCTGATCGCGCGCCGCAGCCGGAGGCCAGCGTTATGCCGTAGTTGCTGAGTTGGAATTGTGTAGATAGGATCTTAACAGATGGTACCCCACCACAACGCTTGGCTCCCGTTGGCATTAGTGGCATTCCTGATCGCCGCTCTGCTCACAATGAAAACCAGTATCGCGAGCGACAGTGTTGGAAGTGCGAGCCGTAATTTCGCGAAATGGGGTTGGGGACCAAGGATATTGCCTTCTCCTGGGCTGAACCCTGGAGATCTGGATCCGAGCTTCGGTCAATCGGGAAAAGCTACTATCTCATTT
>JBGTLE010000186.1:0-6938 GCA_041744295.1 Pyrinomonadaceae bacterium
TCATACCGGTTACGAAGTCCTCAATCATCGTGGCTGCGACTTCTGACTGGCCTCAATGGCGCGGTCCGGAACGCAACGGGACATCGCCGGAGCGCGGCCTCCTTAAACAATGGCCGAAGGAGGGCCCGAAACTCCTCTGGCAGGTGAACGACATAGGGGACGGCTATTCAACGCCGGCGGTGGTCGGGAAACGGATCTACCTGCTGAGTAACCGAGGCCTGGAGAACGAGTTTGTTCAGGCTCTCTCAACCCAGGATGGAAAAGTTATCTGGACAACGCGCGTCGGCAACGTCGGCAACCCGAATCAGAACCCGCCTTACCCGAAGGCCCGGTCAACTCCGACGGTTGACGGAAATTTTATCTACGCGTTGGGCTCGGACGGTGATCTCGCTTGCCTCGATGCGAAGAGCGGAAAGATTCGCTGGCAGAAGAACATTCGTAAAGAGTTCAGCGGCCAGCCTGGCGAATGGGCCTATGCCGAATCACCGTTGGTGGATGGCGACCTTGTTGTCGTAACCCCCGGCGGCGCGGAGGCGACGATGGTTGCGCTTAACAAAAAGACGGGCACGGTCATTTGGAAATCGGCGATCCCCGGTGGCGATCCGGCGGGCTATGCGTCAGCCATCGTTGTTCAGGCGGGTGGGCGAAAACAGTTCGTACAATTGTTGAGCAAAGGCATCGTTGGGATTGATGCGAAGACCGGTCAGTTCCTCTGGCGCTACGCGGAAGCGGCGAAAGGGCCGGCCCAGTATTTCACGCCAGTCGCGCGCGGCGAATATGTCTACGGCGGAGCGCTCGGCGTTGGCGGCGGGCTCGTCCGGGTGAAGTTGGACGGCAGCGGAGTCGCCGCGGAGCAGGTCTACTTCACACGCGGCCTTCCGAACGGCATCGGTGGAGCGGTGCTGGTTGGGGAAACTCTCTACGGCACGGAAGCCGGGGCGACGCTGTCGCGGCTGACTTCACAACCGGAAAAATGAGATGGCAGGACAAGAGTATCGGCTGGGCGTCGGTGGCCTACGCCGATGGGAATCTATATCTGCACGGGATCAATGGAGAGGTAGCGTTGGTGGAGGCGAGTCCTGAAAGCTATCGAGAAAAGGGCCGCTTCACTCCGCCGGCTCAGCCAGCGAAGAAAAAGGCGGGGCCGTTTCCCGAAGGGTCGTTTGCGTATCCGGTAATTGCTAACGGAAGGCTTTACATTCGCGATCTCGGAACGTTGTGGGCCTACGACATCAAGGCCAGCCGCTAAGGGAGATGAATGAGAATGTATTGTTCATCTTGCGGTGTGACTGTCGCGCGCAGGGTCTGACTTACCGTAGTTAAATTATTGTGGCGCAAAGTTGCAGGTGATGATCACGTGATGCAGTTGAGTAACAGGCGTTTAGAGTTCAGCCTTTAGGCTGCGGATCTTGCTACCAACCACGCAAACTAAAGTTTATTGGACACTCCTCATGAGATGGCCAATTACCCGACGAGCAGCCAGACGTTTAAGCGTGGCCTGCTGCCTGGCGATCATACTTGACCCAACCCCACCAGCTACCCGCGGGTGGTACTGAGACCTCATCGCTCACGACCTTGTTTTTAGCAGGAGAGTGTTATAGAAGCTGTTCCCAACTCGATGACTCACAGGTAAGCAAAATGAAAAGAGACCAACTAGAAACCGAACTGAAGCGCGTGCACGTGAACCTGGATGGCTGGCTTCCGGTGCTACAGTGCGACGTCTGCGATAAACGATGGGAACCCTACACGGCGGCGGCAGCAGGTGAGAATGCTGCGACCGCGAGATTCGACTATTGGATGTGTCCGAACAAGTGCAATTCCCACTTGCGACTTGCGCCAGAGGCCACGACCGCTATTCCCAGACATATTGTTATCAACGATGTGCACGGAATGGTTTTCGATGATGAAGACCTCACGGAGTTTGAACGTTATGTGCGTTCAATGGATGTGACGCAAGTGTCGAATCGTACGCTTTGAGCAAGTTCCCGCGCTGAGACGCGGGGACCTACGGCGCGACGAGGGCTTGATAGGAATATCTACCGATATAGGTTTGGTAATCTTCAGCGTTTGGGTTATACCATCGCACCACCAGGAAGTAGCCTGCGGGAACCGGTTCCGCTCCGATTATCGTCCCATATTCCCCGGATTGCACTGCAATGGCATATCCGTCGAGTTCGCTTTTCATCAAGCGGAATGCTCCGGTTGGGCGGTAGCGAACGCGACGCCCGACCATCGCGTCAACCTCGCTCTTATCGAATGCTGGCCATAGCCGATACGGAATCGTCGGGCCAAACGAAATGCCGATTCCGATAGCGAGTGTCAGAACAAAACTGAGTGTGCAAATTTTCCAGCGCATATATTGTCTCGACCAGACCCGCCTGCTTGTCACCCGACTTGGCTCCGCATACTGTTCCAAAAAATTGTTAGAACGATCATGTTGCTCGATCATTTATCATCCCAGTTGGATTGGGATTGATGCGAAGACCGGTCAACTCTGGCGAAAAGCACAGACCTCAGCTAGACTGGCGCCTCCTCGCGTCACTCTGAATTTTCTGCCGCACGTATTCGTGGCGCGCTGTTTAAATAGAACCTAACTAAACCTCTCAAATCATCATGTCAATAATCGTCTGTCGACCGAAGAGTCTTCCACTCGACAAACTCGTTGCTGCCGAGCGACGTGCTATCGAAGTAAACCCCGAAAACGAATTAGAACGACGCACTGTCGCACGTTCGCCCATCGGTCGCCGCGGTGGCCCACGTCGTATTGCGGTGGTGATTTCGCGCAAGTGGCCCGCCACCGGCGTACGGTTGAGTGTTTCGTTCCTCGACAACCCTTCAGTGGCGTTGCGCTCTCGCATTCTCAAGCACATGAACGCGTGGGGAGAACACGGAAACGTCCTCTTTTCCGAAACTCAGGGTGTGGGACAAGTCCGCATCGCCCGTTTCAAATCGCCGCCAGATATGGCCGGCTATTGGTCGTATCTCGGAACGGAGATCCTTGATGCCGAGGAGGACGAACCGACTCTCAATCTCGACAGCTTCACGATGCGGGTCTCTGAGGCTGAATTTCGGCGCGTAGTTCGCCACGAAGCGGGCCATACTCTCGGCTTCGATCACGAGCACATGCGGAGCGACATAGTTAAGCAGATTGACCGCAAGAAAGCCTTCGCCTTCTTCGATGTGGACCAGGGTTGGTCCCGCAAGGAGGTGGAAGAACAAGTACTCACCCCCCTGGCGAAGCGCTCGATAATGGGCACAAAGGAGAGCGATCCCCTTTCGATCATGTGCTATCAGCTGCCGGGCGAAATCATGAAAGACGGGAAACCCATACCCGGCGGCGAGGACATCAATCCAAACGACTTTGCTTTTGCTAAATCGTTGTATCCGAAGCCGGAGCGCCGTCCGCGGGAAACGGCAGCGCCCGTCACAGCGCCTTTGCCTGAACCGGCATCGCGTGCGGAGGAAGACAGCGATACCTTCGAGTTGGTCGTGATGGACGAGTTTCACTCTCAAGTTGGTGCGGGTCGCAACGAGGAATCGACGTCCAGATTCGCCCAGGTCTTTGCCTCCTATTGTGGCGCCCGAGTTTCGTCTCGGATGAGACTGCGGGCTGACACTGCGCAGGAAAAGGCTTTATTGAGGAAGGAGAAGAAAAGACTAGGGGAGACACAATCTGAGGAAGAGAAGACCCGATTCGGTCAGATCATCAATGTGCATGAGCGCATCAAGGCCTATACAAACCGTGAGCATGGGTCGTTACCGAATGACAAAGAGATGATTGCATTCGGCGGACAGCTCTTTGACACACTCTTTCAGGGCGACGTGCGGCGGCTGTATGACGAAGCACGCACTCGTCAGCGGGGCCGACTGGATCTCGTCCTCACGGCGATGATTTCCTGGATTGCCGAAAAGCCGTGGGAGTTTGCGTATGACCACGGGCGCCAGAGCTTTCTCGCAACCGAGGAGATTCACTTTAGTCGAAATGTGCTGACGAATGTTCCGGCTGATCCAATCGTTCCCGCTAATGGCCCTTTGAAAATCCTGGTGGTCTCGGCACAACCCGTTGGTTTTGGACGACTGTCGATCGATCAGGAAGTAGCAGTGATCCAGCGTGGCTTTGCTCCGCTGGTCGAGGCGGGACTGGTAGAGATCGACACGTTGCCACGCGCGACGCCGTCCCTGATTCATGGCCACCTAACGACCGGAAAATATCAGGTGGTGCATTTCATTGGCCACGGCGTGTATGACGAGAAGCGGGGCGAAGGTTCTCTGATCTTCGTCAACGAGAACGGTGGCGAATACCCTCTGGGCGAGCGGTCGGTACGCGAGATCTTTCGTGGCCGCGGTTTGAGCCTGGTGTTTCTGAACGCCTGTGAGAGTGGGCGCGGTGGGCGTGCGGATTTCAACAAGGGTGTCGCGCAGTCGCTGGTCGCGCATGGATTGCCGGCGCTGGTGGCCAACCAGTACAGCGTACTTGATTCATCGGCCACCTCGTTCGCACAGCATTTTTACTGGTCGCTGGCGCAGGGTATGTCGCTGGGCCAGTCGGCACGCGAGGCGCGCATCGCAGTGAACTATCTGCTGCATGGAGAGCCGATCGATTGGGCGGTACCGGTGCTCTACGCCCGCGATGCTGACATGAAGCTTTGCGCCAGGCCGACAACGCTGCTGCGGACGCCGACGACTGGAGTTCGCGCGTCGGCACGCAGGTCGACGGTGGCCCATGCAGCACGAGTCGCCGTGTGGGACATGGACAATGTTTTTCCCGCATTAGAAAAAACCCTGGCCATAATGAGCCATGCGCAAAGCATGTTCGGGTTTGAACTGGTGGATCTTTCAGTGCCACTCGGTGTTTGGGATCTCGAGTCAGATAAAGCAAAGCGGTACTTGTGGGCCGAGCATCTCGCCAGCAGATTCGAGAGGATGCCGATGGAACTTGGCGTCGAAGTTTTGGCGTGTGTCACAAGGCACTGGATGCGCGACGACGACACATTCAACCTTTATGGGTGGTGGCCCCGCGGTCGCAAGCCACCGATCATCATTTATTCGATAGCAGGCTTTGAAGAAATGGCCCCCGAGGGGCCGGATACGGATCGAGCGATAGTCAACGCTATGGTTACCGGGCTGGCCGGGTTCTACGGTGATCTGGGCTCGCACCAACGAGGAGCGAAGGATTGCCCGATGTCGTTCAACGAAAGCAGAATTTTCACGCACCTCATTGGACAACAGAAATTCGACGCCTCGTGTCGTAAAAAACTGAAGCCAAAGTTAGACGCTAAGTTTGATGCACTCGAAGCACTGCTGAATACATTCCCCGCTGCGGTGCGATAAGGAGAAACGTGCCGGCAAAAAAGAAACGTTCATCGAAATCTACCAGGGCGCGAACGGAGGTCAATGTTCGCGACGCGATCGCCAATGGTAAGAGTGCTGCGCAGGACGTGATCGCTTTCCGAGCAAAACAGCTCCGCAAGCGCGCTACAGTCGAAAAGAAAATGACAACGGCGCGCCGGCGAGCACTAGCCGCGCCCGCGCAGGTGCCAACAGAGAGAAGAGGCCTGTTTGGTTCGAAGAAAACAGCTGGCGTGCTGATAGCCGAAGGTGATTCGTGGTTCGACTATCCCATGCAGGACGTGTTGCGGCTGCTCGAGGACGATCACCTCTTCAACGTGGAGTCTGTGGCCCACAAGGGCGATTGCCTGGAAGACATGGCCCATTCCAAGGGCCAATTTGAGGAGTTTGCACGTCGTCTGGAGAAATTGCTTCGCGACAACAAAGTGCCGCGCGCGATTCTGTTGTCCGGAGGTGGCAACGATATCGCCGGCGACGAGTTCGCGTTGCTTCTCAACCATGCGGCCTCGACGCTGCCACCCTTCAATGAAGACATCGTCCGCGGCGTAATCGACGTACGCTTGAAGGAAGCGTATGCGAGCATGATCAGCGGGCTCACCGCCATTTCGAAATCTTACCTTGGCCGGCCGATTCCGATCATCACACACGGCTACGACTATCCGGTCCCCGACGGCCGAGGTTTCATGGGAGGTTGGTGGCAGTTGCCGGGGCCCTGGTTGAAGCCCGGCTTTCATCGAAAAGGACACGCCGATCAGGCGAAGAACACACTCCTGATTGTGCAGCTTATCGATCGCTTTAATACGATGCTCGCAACCGTGAGCGCGCTTCCCGAGTTTGCGCACGTGCACTATCTCGATCTACGCGGCACATTGAAGCATGACGCTACTTACAAGAAGCACTGGGCGAATGAAATGCATCCGAATGCGACCGGGTTTGATCTGGTGACGAACAAGTTCGCGAACGTGATCGACAGCGTCTGAACTAGTCACAATTTAGCCTGACTCCCACCGCGTTGAGATGAATTTGCCGCAGATAGACGCAGATAACACGGATCTGAAAGTGCAAGCACAGTGTCCTATTAGCTTCTTCTTCAGATCGGTCTTATCTGCGTTAGTCTGCGGCTAATTTTCTAAGCCCATCTCAGCAATTCCAATGCATGCCCGCGGACACGGCCACTCACTCTCGCGGACAGCGGCCACTTATTATCTTGTCTCGATAGGGCAGGGTTTGACTTTGCGAAAGCTTAAAAAAGCTGTGCACGGAATCGATCTTGGGCCATTGTCTTCCTGCTTGCCTGGGCGTCTACGGACTTCCGACCAACGCATTGAGTTAGCTCCTGAAGGTCTCGTCAAAGATATCGAACGCGTGAAAGCCTGGGACCGCGGGCGGCCCGCCCGCCACTCTTCATCAACCAGTGCCACACCTGAAACTAATGGCCATCTGCTGTTGATCGGCCGACGACAACTTCGCAGCAACAACTCGTGGATGCACAACAGTCAAAGATTAGTTAAGGGTAATCCGGCGAAGCCGCAATGCACCATCCTCATGCATCCAACAGACGCTGCCCAACGTCACCTTGCCGCGGGTCA
>JBGTLE010000187.1:0-5191 GCA_041744295.1 Pyrinomonadaceae bacterium
CGCCAGTACTGTCGGCGGTGAGAAAAATGATCGGGATGTCGCGAGACCGATCGCGGCCGCGAATTAACTCGGCAGTTTCCAGACCATCGAGTTCAGGCATGTAAACGTCCATGAGGATAACGGCGACGTCGTGATCCAACAGATAGCGCAGCGCGTCGTCTCCTGATGACGCACTAACCAGATTGCGATCCGGTCCATGCAGGATTGCTTCCAGCGCAAACAAGTTAGTCGGGCTGTCGTCGACCATCAGGATGTTGATTTGTTCTTCAGACATATTGCTCCACCGGCTCGCAGAGTTTTTGCAAACGCGGAGCTATCTCCTGCAACGGAACGACCCAATCCACGTGGGTAGTGGCTATGGCGGTCTGCGGCATCTCCTTGCTCGTAGCTGTTTCGGGATCCTGCACCAGCGTCACGCCGCCTCGTGATTTTATCTTCGCCAACCCACTAGTTCCGTCACGACTGCCACCCGTGAGGATGACGCCTATTGCGCGCTCTTCGTACTCGTCAGCAGCCGACTCGAACAATACATCGATTGAGGGGCGCGCAAACAAAATCGGTGGATCCGTCGAAAGAGCAAAACCGCCGTTCTCGATCAACAGATGGTAGTCCCGCGGCGCCAGGTATGCCTGGCCGGATAAAATCTTCTCTTTGTCCTCCGGCTCGTTCACCGGCAAGTTGCTGAGCCGGCCCAGGTACTCCGCGAGGGAAAGTTCGGAGTCTTTGCCGCGATGCTGAACAATCGCGACCGCCAGGGGAAACGTCGCAGGCAGGGCGCTGAGCAGGACTGTCAACGCTTTCAGTCCGCCACTTGAAGTGCCCACCACCACGATCTCAAAAACCACCTAAGCCACCTTTCGATAGAGTTTGTCCGTTTCGTTCAATCCCTGATAGTCCTCAGCGCGCGGCGTAAATTTCAACGACTCTTTGTTGCCCAGGCCGAAAACTCCAAACATGCTGAGGCTGTCATAAAGCAGATTATGAACGCGCGCCTGCAGATCCTTGTTGAAATAGATCATTACATTTCGGCACAGAATCACCTGAAACTCGTTGAACGAGCTGTCGGTTGCGAGGTTGTGTTCAGAAAACACCACATTACTTTTTAATCCTGAACCGAAGATCACGTTGTCATACTGCGCGGTGTAGTAATCGGAGAATTCGTGTAACCCACCAGCTTGATGATAATTGACCGTGTACTCGCGCATCGCGGCCAGCGGAAAGATCCCCTCGCGCGCTTTGCCTAAAACACTATGACTGATATCGGTGGCATAGATGCGGCACTTCTGATAAAGCCGCTCTTCCTGAAGCAGAATCGCGAGCGAGTAGACCTCTTCACCAGTCGAACAGCCGGCGATCCAGATCTGCACCGTGGGATATGTCCTAAGCAAAGGCGCCACCCTTTTCCGGAACGTGAGATAGAAACTGGGATCTCGGAACATGGCAGTAGCATGGACTGAAAGTCCCAACAGAAACCGTTCCAGACAAAAAGGATCGTGCAGGATCTGTTCCTGAAAGGCCGACACGTTCGTCAGTTTCTCGTTAAGCATCAACTCCAGAATTCGGCGCTTGATCGAAGCGCGCGAATACTGGCGGAAATCAAACCCATAGCAGCGATAGACGCCTTCCAAAAGGAGATCAATCTCTACGTCCGCGAGGTCATTCGCAAAGTTTGCCTGACGGTTCATTCAGCTTCCTGTTCCCGGTAAAGCCAGACACGTAACAGCGAAAGCAGCTGATCGATGTCCAGGGGTTTTGAAATGTAATCTGAAGCGCCGACCTCCAGACAGTGGTCCCGATCCGCCTTCATTGCTTTAGCAGTCAACGCGATAATCGGCAGGTTTTGGTACTCCGCCATCTGGCGAATTGCGGTGATCGCTTCATAGCCGTCCATCTCGGGCATCATGATATCCATCAAGACGGCCTCGATGCCGGGATCGGATTTCAGCAGGTCGATTCCCTCCTGGCCATTTTCGGCGTGAACCACGTCCATGTTATGCGCCTCTAGCGCGCTGGTTAAGGCAAAGATGTTTCTCACGTCGTCATCAACTACCAGCACTTTACGTCCTGCCAAAACCGGATCGCTGCGATGGAACTGTTGCAGCATGCGCCGTTTTGGTTCCGGTAAGTTAGCTTCGACACGATGCAGAAACAGCGCGGTTTCGGCCAACAGTCGTTCGGGAGAGCTTGCCTCTTTCACGATGATCGCGTCCGCGACCTTTTTCAGGTGCACTTCCTCTTTACGTGTCAACTCCTTACCGGTGTAGATGATGATTGGCAAATCGTAGCGGCCAAGTTCCGTCTGCAGCTTTTCGATTAGTTCGAAGCCGGACATATCAGGCAGCTTAAGATCCAACACCATGCAGTCGAACCTTTCGTCCTTCAACACACTCAAGGCCTCTTCTGCGGTTGCGACTGCGGTAGTCTGCACGTCACCGTTACCGATCAATTCGACCACGCTCATGCGCTGCACATCGTCATCTTCCACCACCAGCAATTTCCTCATACGCCGATCGCTAAAGTCGATGATGTCGTCAAACGCTTTGCCCAGGGCTTCATGCGTGACGGGTTTTTGCAAGTGAGTGAACGCGCCTTGCTGCAATGCGCGTTGCCGCTGTTCTTCGACCGTGATGATGTGGACCGGGATGTGGCTGGTTTCAGTGTCGTGCTTCAACCTGTCCAGCACGGTCCAGCCATCGCGATCCGGGAGACGAATATCGAGGGTAATTGCTGCTGGTTTGTATTTATGGGCCAGTGCCAGCGCCATTGTTCCCGTCGTGGCAACCAATCCCTTGAACCCTTTGTCGCGGGCCAGATCGAGGAGGATGCCGGCAAAACTTAGATCGTCCTCAACAATCAGTACCACGCGATCATCCGGTTGAATGTCGAGCCGATCGTCGTTGACAGCCGGCTTGTCACTGGCAAGCAACGCCTCGCTGTCAAAGGTTTCGACCGGAGTCCACGCCGCCTCGACCTGCTGAGATGTCTTCCGCCGTCCCCGTTCCTGGGCCGCTACCTGTTGCTCGTTCATCGCTCCCGCGGGCACGTAATTGCGCGGCAGATAGAAAGTGAACGTACTTCCCTCACCGGGTGTGCTGAAGACCCGAATTTCCCCGCCCAGCAGTCTGGCAATCTCGCGACTAATTGAAAGACCCAAGCCCGTACCGCCGTACTTGCGGCTCGTAGTTCCGTCCGCCTGTTGAAATGCTTCGAAGATGATCCTCTGCTTTTCAGTAGGGATACCGATGCCGGTATCGGTTACCGAAAAGGCAATCACCTCACCAGCGCGATTCAGCGAATCCAGATGATACGTTTCGTCCGCCGGCGCCTGGTCGACCCTTAATACGACCTTTCCCGCCTCGGTAAATTTGAATGCATTGGACAGGAGATTCATCAACACTTGCTGCAGGCGTTTTTCGGCGGTGCGCAACGTTGGCGGCAATTTGTCTGAATGTTCAATTTCGAACTCCAGACTCTTGTCCTGCGCAAGTTGATGGAAGCTTCGTTCGAGCTGTTTAGTGATCTCGCCGATGGAAACATCAACCACTTCGATTCCCATCATGCCTGACTCGATCTTCGACAGATCCAGAATGTCGTTAATCAAAGACAACAGGTCAGAACCTGAGGAGTGAATCGTTTCTGCAAACTGCACCTGCTTGGTCGTAAGATTGTCATCGGCGTTCTCAGCGAGCTGGCGCGACAGAATCAACATGCTGTTGAGCGGCGTGCGCAACTCGTGAGACATGTTGGCCAGAAACTCGGATTTGTATTTCGAAGTTAAGGCAAGCTGCTCGGCCTTCTCTTCCATCTCCCAGCGCGCTTCTTCCACTTCGCGGTTCTTGGCTTCGACTTCCGCTTTCTGTCGAGCAAGCAGCGCTGCCTTCTCTTGCAACTCTTCCTGCTGACTCTTCAACAGCTCTTCTGATTCTCTTAGCGACTCGGCCTGTTGTTCGAGCTGTTCGTTGGTCTTCTTTAACTCATCCTGTTGGCTCTGGAGTTCAGCGGCAAGCGACTGCGATTGTTGCAACAGATCTTCCGTTCTCGTGTTCGCCGCGATCGTGTTGAGCACGATGCCGATACTTTCAGTCAACTGATCGAGGAAGGTAAGGTGAGTGTCGCTGAAAGTGCTGAAGGTCGAAAGCTCAATCACCGCTTTCGCTTCACCTTCAAAAAGCACGGGCAACACCACGATATTGTTTGGAGGCGCCTCGCCCAAACCGGAGGCCACATGCACGTAATTACCAGGAACGTTTGTCACCAGAATGCGCTCGCGTTCGAGCGTGCATTGGCCCACGAGACCTTCGCCGGCGTGGAATTCGTTGGCCAGGCTCTTCCGTTTCTTGTAAGCGTAACCGCCAAGCAGTCGCATCACCGGCTGGCCGTTCGTGCTTGAGTTGACGTAAAAGACGCCTTGCTGAGCGTTTACCAGCGGTGCGAGTTCAGAAAGCACCATCTGCGCGACTGTGGTCATATCGCGTTGGCCCTGCAGCATGCGAGTGAAACGGGCCAGATTGGTTTTCAACCAGTCCTGCTCCATGTTCTTCTGCGTGGTCTCTTTGAGATTGAGAATCATCTCGTTGATGTTGTCTTTGAGGGCCGCCACTTCTCCTTGCGCTTCCACCGTAATCGAACGCGTCAGGTCGCCCTTGGTCACAGCGGTCGAAACTTCCGCGATGGCGCGCACCTGCGTAGTCAGGTTTGCAGCGAGGCCGTTCACGTTGTCAGTCAAATCGCGCCAGGTTCCCGCGGCGCCAGGTACGTTTGCCTGGCCACCCAGTTTTCCTTCGACACCCACTTCGCGGGCCACGGAAGTCACCTGATAAGCGAAGGTGGCGAGCGTGTCAGTCATGTTGTTGATGGTGTCAGCAAGCTCTGCGATCTCGCCTTTGGCTTCAACCGTCAGTTTGCGTTCGAGGTCGCCGTTCGCCACCGCCGTCACGACGCGTGCGATACCGCGCACCTGGTCGGTCAGGTTGCTGGCCATCGAATTCACGTTGTCGGTCAAGTCTTTCCACGTGCCGGCGACGCCGCGCACATCCGCCTGACCGCCGAGCTTTCCTTCCGTACCTACTTCGCGCGCCACGCGCGTCACTTCCGAGGCAAACGAGCCCAACTGATCCACCATCGAGTTCACGATTTTTACGGTGCGCAAGAACTCGCCCTTCAACGGTCTGCCGTCTACTTCGAGCGTCAT
>JBGTLE010000188.1:0-2504 GCA_041744295.1 Pyrinomonadaceae bacterium
GGTCACGCCGGAAGAAACCGATCCGACGGCGGGTTTGATATCGACTGTGTCGCCCGTCGGTCGCAGCCTGATGGGCAAAGAGGAAGGCGACGAAGTGACGGTGACGACGCCCGCTGGCTCGCGCACGTTCGAGATCAAGAGCCTCAAGACGCTGCATGATGTAGCGAACGAGGAATCATGAGACTCCTAGCGATTCCGTCTTTACTGGTATTGGTCACGGTGACGACGATTTGCGGCCAGGACCAAACCACCCCCACCTCTCAGCAACCATCTGCGGCACAACGCGAGGCACGTGAAGAACTAAACCGCGCGGCAGCCGCTTACCGGGCCGGCAATTTCCTCGAGGCGCAACAACACTCAGAAAGAGCACTCTCTTTGGATCCCACAAATAGAACCGCGCCTATTTTCGTGGCACGGACAATTCACGTGCAATACAAACCCGGGGATGATACTCCCGAAAATGTCGAGTTCGCTCGCGCGGCGATCGCTGCCTACAAGAGGATTCTCACATACGAACCAGAAAACGAAGAGGCGTACAAAGCTATCGCAGTTCTCTACGGCGCAATACATGAAGATCAACTGCAACGTGATTGGATCTTCCAGCACGCGTCGAACCCGCTTGTCCCAGTTAAAAAACGTGCAGAGGCCTACGCGGTTCTTGCCGGTAAAGACTGGGATTGTTCGTTCAAGATTACTGAATTGCCTGAAAACAAGCTCGTAGTAATGCGAAGCGACAAACCAACCGTTGTTTTTCGGAAGCCAGAAAACGGTCTGGAATTCGCGCGAGCTAAACAATGCGTAGAGAGCGGCCTTGAAAATGCGGAGATCGCCATAGCGTTTGACCCGGAGTGCGGGGCTGCCTGGTCCTACAAAACAAACTTGCTGATAGAGAACTCAAAACTTGCTGAGATGGAGGGCCAATACGAGACGAAGAAGGCTTACTTGAAAGCGGCAGATGAGGCGCAGGCTCACACAAGTATTGTGGCTGAGAAACGCAGACGACTAGAAGAAGCGGGTGACGAATCGGAATCGCAGAGCGAGGGCGCGGACAAACCGGAGTCGCAGTCTACCCCTCGCAGAACCCAACCAAATTCGCAGACTGACCACCGCGACAGCGAGACATCACGAGCGCCAATTGACGGTGGAGAGTTAGACAGCATGGCCGTCAATAAACCGCTACCTCCTTATCCGCCAGCGGCGAGGGCGGCTCATGTGTCCGGATCGGTCAGGGTAGCAGTCTTCATTGACGAATCAGGTCGTGTGGTCTCAGCGGTGGCGGTTGATGGTCACATGCTCCTGCAAGCCGCGGCTGTGGCAGCTGCTCGACAGGCAAGATTTTCACCAACTTATCGTGATGGACGATTGGTTGGGGTCCGCGGATTCCTGACTTATGAGTTCCCATCATCTAAGTAGGCCGCTCCAATTTTGAAAACAAGAACGTATCTGAAGTATTAGTCCATTGAACCGTTCCGCAAAACGTACTACACTGTGCGTCCTCGCGAGGGGGTTCCAGTCAGCCGTTGCGCATGCCAGCCCGGCCCGGAGAAAAGTAGAAACGATGCCAATTTCCCGGCGAATCTTTATTAAGACCGCGTCCGTTGCTGCAATCGCGGCTGCCACTCTTGGCAAATCAACCTTAGCGGTCCTCGCGCAGGGCGGTGCCACCGATCCACTGGCTTACTACACGCAAGCAACCTTCACTCAATACATCAATTCGATCTTTCGGCTGCACGGATTTAGAACCGTCGACGTAATGTTGGAAAAAGTGCAGGACACGCTGCCCGCGACGGTGACGCGCACCGGTGGACGCGAATCATTCGTGCTGCACTTCCGAGGCGGCGATGTTCAGCTTCCCCAGGACACTTACACCGTGGAGCACCCGGCGCTCGGAAATTTCAAATTGTTTCTGGTTCCCGGCGGGCCCGACGAGAACGGCGCGCAAAGTTATGTCGCGACGATCAATCGGCTCGCGTACACGTCCAAACCCGGCGCCGCACCCAAGGCCATGCCGCGTAAGTCGGCTCCGGAATCAACGCCCAAGACTGATTCATCAACGCCAGTGGTTACTCCTGAGACGAAAACTCCTGGCCCGGCCGAAACAACGAAGCCTCAGGTACCGGTTAAGACTCGAAGATGGAAGGTTGACCCGGACCGTTACCCGGAATTCGATTACTAGTAAGTGGAGCTTTCAGCCCTCTGGCGTGATCCCGATTAGGATGACGTTTTCTTGACACTCTTAGAGTGCGTTTCTATCATCCTGATTGAAGTTCCTTTCGGCAGGGGATCGGTCTCAAAGTTTTAGTAACGCACTTTAAGAAAGCGTAAGTATGTTTGGAGCCAGCATCGGGCGCGCAGGTCAGCGCATTATCGACGCGATGGTGCGATGGCTTGCCCGCGGGCATATTAGTCCGAACTTTCTAACGTTCGTCGGCGTAGCGATAAATGTCGGGTCGGGCTTGCTGTTTGGATGGGGTCAGTTCTTCTGGGCCGGCATCATCCTGATC